>WFQQ01000030.1 GCA_015486965.1 Desulfurellaceae bacterium | reverse complement strand
GATTAATGCTGTTTAAAAATTTTGCAACTTCAGTTTCTGTATTAATAAGGTGAGAATAGTCATATCTTTGTTGTTCATAATCTCCTATTTCTTGGTGAATTTTCGCTTCAACTCTTTGACAACATTTGGCTAATTTTTCCAAAACAATTAGCCCTATAGGTAAGAATGCTATTTCATCTTCATCTTCAATGTAATGATGTGCACTGTATGTATCAAAAACATCAATAACCTTTAAATCAAGACTGCTAATACTCCCATTTTCAAATCTAACTGTTTTTATTTCAGTATTATCAATGTTATATTCAACTTCCGCAGATTGAGAAATATTATGACTTTCATTGTTATAAATATTTCGACCTAAACTCGGCAAACTACCACGTGTTTTACACACATGCTTCAATATTCCTGTATAGCTAGATTTACCAGAACCGTTATCTCCATATATTACAGTTATTCCCTTATCTTCAAATGAAAGTTCTTCTTCACTTTTTAAGGCTTTGATATTTTGAACATTTTTTATTTTGGAGAGGGTAATATTGCTAGTCGATGATTTTGATAAAGAATTTTTTAAATCTTCTAATTCAACAATAGGGGCGTCTTCTTTTAATAATCCGATTTCAATTTTACAAGTTTTTACGAATTCTTCTATATCATTATCAGTTATTTCATTTTTCGTTAGCAACTTGTAAATTGCTTGTTGCCAGAAGATTGGTTTATTTTTTACCCAATCAATTATTTTAGAAAAAATATTATTCATTTTGATGTTATTTTAATGCCGCCTAACTCGTTCATATCCGAACTGTTCCTGTATACCCCAAATTTTGGAGGATATCTGAACAGTTCGTATACGCATCCCTCTAGTTGACCATCATTCTTTATTTCTTTGGTCATGTTTCACCTCCCGCTAAAGGTTATCAAGTGGATTTTTATTGCTGGAAGGTTTTTTATACTTACATGGGTATAAATTTTTGTAGTTTTTAAACTTTTGTGACCTAAAAGTTTTTCCACAGTCCTTGCGGTTATATGCTTCTCCTTATCCCAGCTGGGGAATAACCACTTCTTGGGTTTTTCCTTCTTCCAGTATTCTCGCAAAGTTTGAAGTGCAACATCTGAGAGTAAAGCATAGCGATCTTTAAGGGTCATTATTTTAGAAAAAAACCTCCATCATAGGTTTAACTCCTTTTGTGCTTGCCAGAGTTTACTATCACTTAACATAATATATGGCAAAAGAGAATAAAAAGTCAAATTCCTTTTTTAAAAATTTTTCTCTTTGGGCTAATATGGGTAAGCTTCATTATCAATCCAGAGATAGAAAATTGAGAGAGTTTTATTTTTCCTGCTTTCTCCCTTGTGCGGATAAGTCGGAAGGGAACTTTGAAAGAATTGGAAACAGCCATCAAAATGGCTCCCCCGGAGGGACTCGAACCCCCGACCCGGTGGTTAACAGCCACCTGCTCTACCGGCTGAGCTACAGGGGAGCAACTCGAACCGCAAGAAAGTATATTCATTGGATGCAATTTGTCAAATTTTTTAAAACCAAGGTAGAAAAAGTCCAAAACTCAAATAGAAACCTTTAAAGTAGTTTCTTACCCTCGCTGACAATTCTCTCAAGCAAGGTTTCTCTTATGCCAAAAAACTTAATAACCGCTCTATTTCTTAAGTCCTTTTCGTCTCTGTAAGAAGAGAGCATTACAATGGCAACAAGATCAAAGATTTTGTTAATAGCAAGGATGTGTTTAACAGAAAGTCTGAAGTTATTATCAAAAAGTTTTCTTATTATTCTGTTCCTAAAAAGCGAAAGTGCCTGTAAAACAAACTGTTCGTGGACTCCAGCTTCTGCATGTGTAAGACCGACCTTTTTTATAGTATCAAAGAACTCCTTATCAAGTTCATGGGAAAAGATAAACTTAAATATGCGAACAAATACGGCCTTTGCCCTTTCTACCGAAAGGTTGTTCTTTTTTAAGGTGAGAACGATTTCATAATCTTCAGCCAAGATGGAGACAACTTCATCAACAATTTCTGAAATATAGCTATCTATAAAAGGGTAAAAATCCTTTATGATAGCAACTTCTTCTTCTCTAAGTTCAATACCCTTTAGTATTTTTATGGTGTCAGCCATCTATTACCTCCTGAACATCAATTTTTTTCCAAAGAATGAGGCCAACAGTGATCGACACAACCTGGCTAAATAAACATACTATTTAATTATATTTTTGTCAATTAGAAAGGTTTATTTTTTGAAGATAGATTAAACAAACTGTAAATGGTAATGCAAAATTCTTGACAAAAAACTCCTAAAATGATAACTAAAACGGCAGTTTTGATGTGGGCGCATAGCTCAGGGGGAGAGCGCTTGCTTGACGCGCAAGAGGTCAGTGGTTCGAAACCACTTGCGCCCACCATTTTTATTTTTGGAGTAAGGTATGGTTTTGCCAAAGGGAACAAATCTCCTTGAGTATGCAAAGAAAAATAAACTAAAGGATATAATTGCAGCTAAAGTTGATGGCAAACTTGTGGATCTAAATACCACCCTGGAAGACGATAAAGAGGTTGAGTTTGTGGATATAAATTCAGAAGAGGGTCTTGAAATTCTGAGACACTCTGCTGCACACATAATGGCTCAAGCTGTCGAGCATGTTTTTGGAAAAGCAAAGTTCGGTGTTGGGCCAGCTATTGAAAATGGTTTTTATTACGATATTGATGTTGGAAGAACCATAACAGAAGAGGATTTAAAAAAGATAGAGAAAGAGATGAAAAAGATCGTGGGAGCCAACTATAAGTTTGAACGCAGGGAGCTCCCCAAAGAAGAGACAATAAAAATCTTCAAAGAAAAAGGCGATGAATACAAGGTTGAGATATTGAATGATATAGATGAAGAAACTGTGTCTTTATATCAGCAGGGAGACTTTTTAGACCTCTGTAGAGGTCCCCACATACCATCTACTGGATACTTAAAGCACTTTAAATTGCTGAATGTTGCTGGGGCTTATTTTAAGGGTGATGAAAAAAGACCTATGCTTCAGAGGATTTATGGGGCAGCGTTCTCGACAAAAGAGGCTCTGGATAAATACCTAAAATTCTTAGAAGAGGTAAAAAAGAGAGACCACAGAAAGCTTGGAAAACAGCTCGATCTCTTCAGTATCAGCGACGAGGTAGGACCAGGATTGATAATATGGCATCCAAAAGGTGCAATGCTGAGGTATCTGATAGAGGAGTTCGAAAGACAGGAACATCTAAAAAAGGGATACGAGTTTGTAAAAGGGCCCGAAATATTGAGGACTGAGTTATGGAAAAGGAGCGGGCATTACGATCACTACAGAGAAAATATGTATTTTACAGAGATAGATGGCCAGAGCTTTGGTATAAAGCCGATGAACTGCTTAGGTCATATTCAGGTTTACAAATCGAAAAAGAGAAGCTACAAGGAGCTTCCCAAAAGATATTTTGAACTTGGTGTCGTTCACAGGCATGAGAAAAGCGGCGTGCTGCACGGACTCTTGAGGGTAAGGGAGTTTACCCAAGACGATGCTCACATATTTTGTAGGCCAGATCAGCTCAATGATGAGATAATAGGAGTTTTAGACTTTGTTCAGGATGTTATGGGTATTTTCAACTTTGACTATGAGCTTGAAATATCAACGCGGCCTGAAAACTCGATAGGAAGCGATGAGCAGTGGGATTTGGCGACAAACGCTCTAATTAATGCACTTGAAAACACAGGGAGAAAATACGACATAAATGAAGGAGATGGTGCATTTTACGGTCCTAAAATAGATGTGAAGCTAAAGGATGCAATTGGGAGAAAGTGGCAGTGTGCAACCATACAGTGCGATTTTACTCTGCCCGAAAGGTTCAACTTGACATACATAGATGAAGATGGCAAAGAAAAGCAACCCGTGATGGTTCATAGGGTTATACTTGGCTCCATAGAGAGGTTTATTGCGATTCTCATAGAGAACTATGAGGGGAACTTTCCTTTATGGATTGCCCCAGTTCAGGCAAGGGTTATCCCCGTATCGATTAAACATGAAGATTACGCTAAGAAAGTTTATGGTGAGTTAAAAGATAAAGGCTTCAGGGTTGAGCTTGAAGACAGAAACGAAACCCTGGGTAAGAAGATAAGATTTGCCGAAGTAGATAAGGTTCCTTACATTTTAATAGTTGGAGATAAGGAAGTAGAATCAAACACAGTTTCTGTGAGAAAAAGAAAAGAGGGCGATCTGGGCTGTATGAATATAGATTCATTAGTAGAAAAACTAAACCAAGAGGTCAGAAGTAGGAGGTGATGTTATAAGAGGAGATTTCAGAAAAAAGGAGCTGCCACCAATCAATGAGAACATCAGGGCTGATAAGGTAAGGTTGGTTGATGAAAATGGTAAACAGGTTGGTATAATTCCTCTGAGAGAGGCTCTTCAAAGGGCTCAAGAGGCTGGTTTGGATCTTGTTGTTGTAAGTCCAAACAGCAAGCCTATCGTTTGCCGTATAATGGATTACGGTAAATACAACTATGAAAAACAGAAAAAACAGCAAAAGAGCAAGAAAACTCAGAAAACCATCAAGGTCAAAGAGCTAAAACTGAGGCCGAGGATAGCAGATAACGACTATCTAACAAAGCTAAAGCTGGCAAAGAACTTCTTGGGAGAAGGGAACAAGGTAAAATTTAACATCTTTTTAAGGGGCAGGGAAAGAGAGAAAAAAGAGCTCGTTGAGGAGTTGATTGAAAGGTTGAAATTGGATCTTGAGCCTTATGGCAATATAGAGGGAAACCCCGACCATCAGGGTAGGCGGGTTACGGTTACTTTCGTGCCGACTAAATAGGAGGATGAGATGAAACTTAAAACAAGAAGGGCAGCTGCTAAAAGGTTTTCTAAAACAGAGAAAGGCTATTTCAAGCACGCAAGAGCTGGAAAAAGTCATTTGTTATTCAACAAACCAAGAAAGAGAAAAAGAAACTTGAGAAAAGCTGAGTATGTAAAAAGCGGTAGAGTTCGCCACAATCTTAATATCTTGATGCCGTGGGATTAAGGAGGAGAAATGAGGGTTAAAACAGGCTACACAAGACGAAGAAGACATAAGAAAATTTTAAAATTAGCAAAAGGATACTATCAGAGAAGACATTCAACATATAAAAACGCAGAAGAGAGTGTCAGAAGGGCTCTTGCTTATGCTTACAGAGACAGAAAGGTTAGAAAGAGAGAGTTTAGAAAGCTGTGGATTGCAAGAATAAATGCAGCTGTTAGGGAGTATGGTTTGAGCTACAGCAAGTTTATAAATCTCCTAAAGCAGAAAAACATTGAGCTCAACAGGAAAGTTTTAAGTGAAATGGCTATCAGAGAACCGGAAACATTCAAAAAATTGGTAGAAACGGTAAAAAATTAACAAATCACTTAATTTATGCAGTCCAACAGTGCGAAAAAATGCTAATCTTTGGCATTTTTTCGCCTTTTTACTTTTAAGGGGTTTTTGTCATGGAAAATGTAAAAAGAGAGTTCGAGGAAGAGCTTAAAAGTGTCAAAAACTTTGAAGAGCTCAAGCAACTTAAAGCAGCTTATCTGGGTAAAAAGGGTAAGCTAACTTCACTATTTAAGAAATTAAAGGGGCTTTCTGAGGGTGAAAAAAAGGAGTTCGGTAGAAAAATAAATGAACTAAAGGAACACTTTGAACGGCTGCTTGAGGAAAAATCAAAAGAGATATTTGAAGCGATAAAACGGGAATCGATAGAGAGCGAGGCTATAGATATAACACTGCCAGCAAGAGGCATAAATTTTGGTAGCCTACATCCAATAACAAAAACAATAATGGAAATTGAAGATATTTTCAGATCTATGGGGTTTGGAGTTGAGGTTGGACCCGAAATCGAGCTTGACCTCTTTAATTTTGAGCTTTTGAACATTCCAAAAGAGCATCCGGCAAGGGACATGCAGGATACATTTTATATAAACGATAATGTGGTTTTGAGAACCCACACTTCACCTACACAGATAAGGGTTATGAAAAGGCAAAAACCTCCAGTTATGTTTATTTCTCCAGGCAGGGTTTATAGAAGAGATTCAGATATAACACACTCACCCATGTTCCATCAAGTTGAGGGATTGCTTGTTGATAAAAACATTAGATTTTCTGATTTGAAGTGTATTCTAACAGGATTTCTAAAACTGTTCTTTGGTGATGTGAAAGTAAGGTTTAGACCAAGCTATTTTCCGTTCACCGAGCCATCTGCTGAGGTTGATATCGGGTGCATTATATGCGGAGGCAAGGGTTGCAGGGTGTGCTCAAACACAGGGTTTTTAGAGGTTCTGGGTTGCGGTATGGTTCACCCAAATGTGCTTATAAATGGTGGCTATGATCCAGAAAACTACACCGGGCTTGCGTTTGGTCTTGGAGTTGAGCGATTTGCAATGCTTAAGTACGGTATAGACAACATTAAGCTGTTTTTTGAAAACGATTTAAGGTTTCTTGAGCAGTTTTCATACCATAAAGGAAGGTTGCTATGAGGCTATCGTATAGTTGGTTAAAGGAGTTTATAGATGTGGACTGGTCAGCCCATGAGATTGCAGACAAACTAACAATGGCAGGCCTTGAGGTTGATAGTGTTGAAAAAATAGAAACATTCGGCAGCATAGTAGGGGAGATAGTAGATGTTAAAAGGCTTAACAACTTAGCAGTCTGCAAAACGGATGTCGGTGATAGGGTGATTGATATTATAACGGCAGACCTATCAGTTAAGAAAGGCGAGAAGCTGCCTGTAGTGCTTGCTGGAAGTGATTTTAAAGGTAAAACATTGGAAAAAAAGAGATTTG
>WFQQ01000029.1 GCA_015486965.1 Desulfurellaceae bacterium | reverse complement strand
TTTCTATAGTGTCTTAGCAAATACTCCTTTTTATCCATATTATTTGTCTGATCCAGAATTTCCCGAGCCTCTTTGTGGAAATCATCCCTGCTTTTTGTGTTTGATAGCGCTTCATTTCCTATTATGTAAAAAAAATACTCAGGATTGCTTATTAAAAACTGGGAGAGTGTCTCTGACTGGGAGAAAAGTCCAAACAGTATCTCACCCACCACATCGAACGAAATAATAAGCTCAAATATGGTGGATTTTGCTGTTGAGTTCACAAGAAAATCGTAGAAGTGCAAGAATGCCCTATCTCGATCTGGCAAATACTGCAAATGTTTGTGTATCTTCTCAATGCTACTTTTAAGCTCAAGGTATAGCTTGTGTTCTGATGTTATACTTAGAACTATGCGATAAGCTTTACGCCTATCTTTGAAAAGAGAGAGAAAGGAGACAAGTTGAACCTTTAACCACCCCTCTGCTTCAAGTCATACTCTATCCTTTGTTTAAACCTATCTGTCGAATCCTCTTCCTTCTTCTCAGGTATAAGTGGCCCCTTAAACAGCAGAAGAACCGGAGACGCAATAAATATTGAAGAGTAAGTTCCAGAGATAATACCCACAAGTAAGGCAAAGGACATACCTTTCAGAGCATGTCCACCAAAGAAAAACAGGGACAGTACAACAAAGAGCGTGGTTCCTGCTGTTAACACAGTTCTCGACAGAGTCTCACTTATTCCCCTATTTATTGCTTCAACATTTGATAGTTTTCTATTGGACTTAACCTTTTCCCTTATCCTATCAAAGATGACAATTGTGTCATTTACAGAATAACCAACTATTGTTAATATGGCTGCAACCACATCCAGCGTGAATTCGTACCCAAAGAGACTTAAAAAACCTACGGTTATAAGCACATCGTGTATTAAGGCAAGAATAGCTCCAAATGCGAAGCGGTATTGAAACCTCAAACTGATATAAATCAAAATGGCAAGAAGCGAAAGAACAATTGCAATTATACCTTTATCTCTAAACTCTTTTCCTATCTTGGGACCAACCATATCAACTTCAAGGATTTTGAATGTATTTCCAAACTTCTTCTCAAGAAGGGGCTTTAGAGCATCCTCTATACTCTTTGTCGTGGAGGATGTGGAAACTTTTGTGTATATTATAAACCTTCTATTTGAGTTGCCAATGTTCTGGATTCTCGAATCAGAGAAAATCTTGGAGTTCTTAATGGCGTTCCTTAACTCTGTAACTTTTATCGGTTTTGAGAACTCAATTTGAATGGATGTTCCACCCTTAAACTCAATGCCAAGCTTGGGACCTTTTATAATCAAGTGCCCAATTCCTACTGCTATCAGTATTAGTGAGATTGTAACGGCTATCTTAAACTTAGAAACGAAGTCTATCAAAATCCCCGGTTTTACTATCTGAACCATGCCACACTCCTTAAATACTCAACCTGTTAGGTCTGAATTTTTCAAGCACAATATCAAATACAGTCTTTGTGAATGTCACGGCAGTAAAGATATTGGCAAGTAGTCCGATAGCCATCGTTATGCCGAAACCTTTAACAGGACCGCTCCCAAACTGATAAAGAATTAAGGCAACAATTAGCGTTGTTATATTTGCGTCAAGTATTGTTATAAAAGCCCTTGCATATCCAGTATTTACTGCATCATGAACACTTCTGCCAATGAGCAACTCTTCCCTTATTCTCTCGTAAATAAGAACATTGGCGTCCACAGCCATTCCAACAGTAAGGGCAATTCCCGCAAGACCGGGTAGAGTTAATGTTGCATTAAGCATAACCATGGTTCCAAATATAATAATAATGTTTAAAGCCATAGCTATGTCTGCCAACAAACCGGACAGTCTATAGTAGAAAATCATAAATAGAATAACCGCAAGTGCTCCAAAAATCATTGCCTTTCTGCCCTTTTCAATGGATATTTTACCTAAAGATGGACCTATCGTTACCTTCTGGAGGATTTTGACAGGAGCCGGTAGAGAACCACTCCTTAGAACAAGTGCAAGATCGTGTGCCTCTTCAAGCGTAAAGTTCCCGGTAATCTGACCCCTACCACCACCAATTCTACTCTGTATTACCGGAGCGGAGTAGATAACATTATCAAGAACGATTGCGAGTCTTTTGCCAATATGTGTTGCTGTAAAGTTTGCAAATATCTTAGCACCCTGGGAGTTCAACTCAAAGGCAACATAGGGTTGGTTAAGTGGTCCTCCAAACCTCACCTGAGCATTGGTTATCATATCTCCAGTGATAACTGGCTCCTTCTTCACAACAAAGGGGACTTTTGTAATCTCACCTGTTGTTGGATCTCTTTTGATTTCATACAGAATCTCATCATCTGGCGGAAGTTTTCCATTCAGCGCATCAGCCACACTAACAGAGTCATCAACAAGGTGCAACTCAAGTCTGGCCGTTTCACCCAACAACCTCACAGCCCTGTTTGCATTCTTTATACCTGGTAGATCAACAACTATGTGGTTTTCACCTGCTCTAACAACGGTCGGCTCTGTAACACCAAACTGGTTAACCCTATTCCTTATAACATTTATAGCCTGCTCCACTGCCTGTTTTTTTATTTTCTCAACAATCTGTTTTTTGAGCTGAATTACAATAGGTTGCCCGTCCGAGATAACCTTAAAATTCGGGAAGTTGCTCATTATAATGTTTATCGCCTTATTTATGTCCTTTTTATCCACAAGGTATATCTTTATTGTAGCATCCTTGGCGGAGGGTATCACTTTATCCGCCGCTATCTTAGCCTGAAGCAGTTGCTGTTGAAGGTTGTTTGCCGCTCTCGATAAAACAGCATAAACAGCCTTATCCGTCTCAACTTCTAAAACCAGATGCACACCGCCTTTTAAGTCCAATCCAAGGTTTATCGTTTGTGTTGGTAAAATTCCACCTAAAAGCTCAGATAGATATTTGGCGTTTTTTTCACCAATAAATGTTGGCAGAGTGTACGCACCGAAAATTGCGACAACAACAAGAACTATTATCAATTTTACCCAAGTTGATGTTTTCATTTGAACAACCTTCCCCTTTTAGATTTTATTGCCTTGCAGCAACACTATTTTTTGTTATTTTTATCTGGACACCGTCTGCAATCTCTATGGTAAAATCCTTCTCACCAACCTTTACTATTGTCCCGTAAATGCCACTTGTAGTGATTATCTTATCTCCCCTCTTTAAAGACTCTATAAACTCTTTGTGCTTCTTTTTCTGCTTTTGCTGAGGTAGAATCAAGAACACATAGAAAACCGCAATAATAAGAATCAGAGGGACTATTTGAGCTAAAACGCTCGGTTGCTGGGCAGCTCCACCTGCAGCGTATGCTGTTTGTATTAAAGATAGCATGAAAACCTCCTTACCTTCGACTTAAAAAATAAAAAATAACCGTAAGGATTATACTTAAAATGATACTGCTTGCAAGGGGAAAGTAAAATGTAAAGTTTCCCTTTTTTATAACTATGTCGCCTGGCAATCTTCCAAAGGGTATCTTTGTTATATGTGGGATAAAGGTAAAAAAAAGACCAACTACTATTGAAACAATTCCTAGCCCTATTAGAAGCTTACCAAAGTCCCACATCGTCAGCCTCCTTTAAAAGTGCTACAGCGTAAGCACTAACACCCTCTCCCCTGCCTTCAAATCCTAAAAACTCGGTTGTTGTAGCTTTTATGTTAACTAAAGCTGTATCTATTTTAAGTGCATTTGCAATATTTGAAGCCATCATTTTTTTAAAAGGTTTAATCTTGGGTTTTTGAAGAACAACCGTTGCATCTATGCTCTCTATGGAAAAACCTGCTTCATCTATAAGCTCCCTTATTCTGCTCAAAAAGAACAGACTTTTTATGTTTTTATACTTTGGGTCTGTATCGGGAAATAGCTCTCCAATATCTCCAAAGCCTAAAGCCCCAAGCAGAGCATCACAAACGGCGTGGGTCAGGCAATCTGCATCCGAATGACCCAAGAGACCAAACTCATACTCAATATTAACTCCCCCAAGAACCAACTCTCTGTTTTTATCAAATTTATGGACATCGTATCCAAAGCCTACCCTAAAAGACACCTTACAATCTCCATATCCTCTTTTGTTGTTATCTTGATATTTTTCTTGGAGCCTTCTATCAGTTTAACACTTCCAAACACCTTTTCCCATAGAGCAGCCTCATCGGTAAAGTCCCATTCATCCACATATTGTTTCATTATACTGAACAGCTTTCTAAAATCAAACGCCTGTGGGGTTTGCGAAATTATTAACCTTCTTCTATCGAGAGTTGCTATAGCATCCCCACCTCTGATTAGTTTTACAGTTTCATAAATTGGAACAGAGAATATAGCTGCGCCAAACTTTAATGCTGTGTAGATGAGAAGCTCTATATTTAGCGAGCTTAAAACGGGTCTTGCAGCATCGTGAATAAGGACAACATGGCAATCCCCAATGGCTTTTAATCCATTAAAAACGGAGTGCTTCCTCTCCTCTCCACCTTCAACAACCAATACTCTGTATCTGCTCTGAAGAAAGCTCACATCTTCACTCTTTGCAACTATACACACTCTTCCAAACTTGGATAGCCTCTCAACACTGTAATCGAGCACTATTTTACCGTCTTTAACAACTTCAAACTGCTTTTTACTTCCATATCTAACACCAGAACCAGCGGCAACTATAACGGATGCTACAATCATTTTATCGTGTCAAACTTTTCAAACGCTTCCTTTAGCGAATTGTCTGTTATCTCTGTATAAATCTGGGTTGTTGTGATGCTTTCATGACCAAGCATCTCCTGAACTACCCTAATATTTGCACCGTTTTCGAGCATATGGGTTGCAAACATGTGTCTCAATGTGTGAGGCTTTAAATCTATACCCAATTTCCTGAACTGCCTTTTTATTAACTTCCACATTCCCTGACGGGTGAAAGGCTTTTTTCTATTGGAGAGAAACAAGTAGTCATTTGAGCTTCCCGATTCTCTATTTTTCAAATATTCCTTAATTAATCTCAATGTTTTTTCATCTACAGGCACGAGCCTCTCTTTATTGCCCTTACCCTTAATCCTGACAAAACCTTCACTAAACAGTATATCTGACACCTTCAAGTTCAGAAGCTCAGATATTCTCAAACCTGAGGCATACATCAACCTAACAATCAAGCCATCCCTTCCGTTTCCAATCGCCTTCTCTATAATATCCTCACCCACATAATCGGGTAGTTTTCTCTTTGTTTTCTTGTTTTTTAAAACTGTCCAGTCAACATCAACAACACCCTCTCTGACCAAATATTTCAAAAAAGACCTTAAGGAGGAGAGCTTCCTGTTGAAAGTGGAGCTACTATAACCCCTTTTTGCAAGACTATCCCTATACAGGATAAGGGTTTCTATTGTTATATCCATGCCATCCAAAAAAACCTGAAAGTCTTGCAAATCCTTAGCATAACCAGACACAGTATTATCAGAAAATCCCCTGATTTTTAAGCTCAGTAGAAATCTATCTATCAAATTATTTAAATCCATATCTGTTTGC
>WFQQ01000028.1 GCA_015486965.1 Desulfurellaceae bacterium | reverse complement strand
GAGCGTTACGGATGGACTTGAAGAGTATATCAGAAAAGTTGAGAACCCACTTGTCTGTATTGGTGCCTATGCAAAGCCCAAGCTTATAGAGATAGTTTTAGGGAGCACCACAGAGAACCTTCTTAAAAGAGACATTGAGGTTCATTTCTTGGTGGTTAGGTAATGCCAAAGGATATACAAAAAGAGTTTTTAGAGAATAGAAATAAAAATATGGATATATGGCGACTGTTTAAGATTATGTCAGACTTTACGGATGCTTTTGAGGAGCTTGATAGTGTGGGTTTGGCTGTTGCCATTTTTGGGAGTGCAAGGATAAAAGAGGACGATATTTACTATAAGAAAGCGTATGAGGTTGCAAGCAGGCTGACAGAAGAGGGTTATGCAATAATAACTGGCGGTGGACCAGGTATAATGGAGGCTGCCAATAAAGGTGCCAAGGATAATGGAGGGGTCTCCATAGGTTTGAATATAGAACTCCCGCATGAGCAGGGTATGAACCCCTATGTGACTGTGCCTCTGAACTTTAGGTATTTTTTTACCCGTAAGGTTACATTCATGAAGTACGCAGTGGCATTTGTTTTCATGCCGGGTGGTTATGGGACACTCGATGAGCTTTTTGAAAGCCTTGTTCTGATTCAGACGGATAAGATAGGACCGTTCCCTGTTATTCTGTATGGCAGGGAGTTCTGGGACGAAGTTATCAAGCTTTTGAAATTTCTCTACAAAAGGGATTACATATCCAAGCATGACCTTGAAATTTTTAAAGTTATAGATAGTGTTGATGAGCTTGTTGATTATGTAAAAGCAAAGACCAAAGTAATTTCCAAGAAGGGTTTTGGAGGGAAGTTATGAGGCAACTTATCGACGATGCCATTATGTTTGCACTTGATAGGGTTAGAGCTGACCGAGTTTGTGAAGAGTTTTGCAAGGTTGAGAAAGGTGATTTGAGAGCTGGAAAGCTTGAGTATGAATTAAAAAGATTTAAGAGAAAATATCTTGTAGCTGTGGGCAAGGCTGCATGTCCCATGGCAAGATATATGGTTGATATAATGGAATTTGATGGAGGTCTTGTAGCGACAAACAGGGAGTGTGAGATAAAAAGCCCCAACATAAAAGTTTTTAACTCATCCCATCCACTACCCAATGAGGAGAGTGTGAAAGCTGCTGATTGCCTTCTTGAACTTGCCAAAAATTCAGAGCGTGAAGACCTGTTTGTGTTTTTAATCTCGGGCGGAGCTTCATCTCTAATCGAAAAACCAAAAATTGAGCTTGAAAGGTATAGAGAGATAGTTGAGTATATGCTCAAAAACCACTTTACGATAGAGGAGATAAACCTTATAAGGAAGGCTCTTTCAAGGATTAAAGGCGGGAAGATATTGAAACTTATAGAGGGAGAGGTTGTATCTTTTGTTATTTCAGATGTTGTTGGTGACGACCTGTCTGTTATAGGTTCTGGTTTAACCTACTACGACAAATTCACACAGAAAGACTTTGTAGAGGTATGTCAGAAGCTAAAGGGCTTCGATATATGCAAGTTAGATTACGACTCCTTAAAAAAGGACGAGTTTCTTTTTAAGAGGGTAACAAACCACATTATTGCTTCCAATAGAACTGCCTGCGCTGCTTTAGAGGAGTTTTTTAAGTCTAAAGGGTTCAGTGTTTTAAACCTTGGCTCCTACATAAAAGGAAAGGTAGAGTGGGTTTCCGATATTCTGTTTGATTCGTTTAAGAAGGCTATTGATGGTTTGTTTGGTGTTAAACCGCCATTTGTGGTAATCTTCGGTGGGGAGACAACGGTGGCTGTTAAGAGAGATGGAAAGGGTGGGAGATGTCAGCATCTTGCACTGCTGATGGCGAAAAAGTTGAAAGAGATAGAAGGGGATTTTACATTTGTTAGCTTTGCAACTGATGGCAAGGATGGAAATTCACCTTATGCGGGTGCTTTTGTAGATAGGGATGTTTTAAGAAAAGCTGAAGATTTAAATCTGGATATGGATAATTTTTTAGAGAATTTTAACAGCTCTGAGTTTTTTGAAAAAGCTGGTGGAGCAATCAGCTCTTTTGATACCTTGACAAATGTTGCGGATATAGGATTTTTTATATACAAATAGCTTTGACAAGGTGAGGGGAAAGTATTAATATCACCAAAAAAGGTGGAGGTGAATATGTCGCACGGGCATGGTGGTAATGAACATAGAAAGTTAGTTGGTTTCTACAATGCTGCACAGTGGGCAATGAGAGGTGAGTGCTATTTAGATGTTTACGCCGATGAATTATCTGAGGAGGAAGAGGAATCGTTGAGAAGACACCTTGAGGATTTGGGCATTATATTTGATGTTGCACCTAAAGGGGTTATAAAGGGATATTTTGAGGGAAAATACGAAAAGGTTTTCCCCGTTATGAGACAGCTTTTAAAAGAGGGGTGGAGCTGGTAGGCTTTAAAATTGGCAAAATGGGATTAAATTTGGTATGGGAGTGAGCTGGATGGCCGCCGAGCCCTTAAGTTGTATGGGCTCGGAGGAAAGTCCGGGCTCCGTGAGGGTCAGGGTGCCACTCGAAAGGGTGGTTGGGGCGACCCAAAGGAAAGTGCCACAGAAAAGAAACCGCCCTGCACCTATCTTTAAAAAGCTTTGCTCTTTCTTTTAAAAGAGAGTTATTAGAGTGAACTATCATATAGAGATTCTTTAAGGTATGGAAAGATGGGTGCAGGGTAAGGGTGAAACGGTGGTGTAAAAGACCACCGCTGTGGGTAGTAATATCCACAGGCACGGCAAACCCCACCCAGGAGCAAGACCAAATAGGAAGACCCAAAATCGACCCTCAATTCCACTTATAAGGTGGAGGGTCTTCGGGTAGGTCGCTTAGATAAATGGCCATCCATCCAACTTCATTTTGAGGTTGGATGACTGAACCCGGCTTATAGGCTCACTCCCTTTTTATTTTGTGGCAAAGGTTATTCAGGTTTTTGGTAGGCTATTGCCATCTTGAAGTGGCAGAGCTTGAATTTTGTGTTGAGCCTTGAAATTGATTCAGTTGCCCCTAAAACAAGGTATCCGCCAGGATTGAGTATATCTTCGTAAAAGGTATTAACAACCTTTTGCCGTGCATTGTTGTCAAAATATATTAGTACATTCCTACAGAATATAACATCCATTTTGCCCACTTTTCGCGATAGAGCCGGATCGAGCAGATTTATATTTTTGAAAACAACCTTTCTTTTTACAAAGTCTTTAATTTTGTATTTCCCAAGCCCTATATTGTCGAAATACTTTTTTTTCATCTCTGGGGAGAGCTCTTTAACTGAGTATTCCCCGTAAATTCCCTCTTTTGCTTTCTCAAGCACCTCGTTTGATATGTCAGAGGCAAGTATTCTGGCTGGAATGTTTTGTCCGTATTTTTCCATCAGGGCTATTACAAGTGTGTATGGCTCCTCTCCTGTTGAGCATGCAGCACTCCACACATTTATGCTTCTCTTTTTCTTTAGTAGTTCCGGTACCATAACATCACGGAAAGCCTCAATCTGTCTGATGTGTCTGAAAAAGTATGTTTCATTGATGGTTATTGCATCGAATAGAGGTCCAAGCTCTTTGGCTCCCTTTGGGGATTTTAAATATTTTAGGTACTCTTCAAAACTTGAAAGCCCTAACTCTTTTAGTCTTTTTTTTAATCTATTGGTAAGGAGATACTCCTTTGGTTTTTCAAAGAAAATTCCTGACTTTTGATATATAAACTCTCTGAGTTCTTCGAATGTTTTGGGATCCATCCTTTCTGACACTTTTCAAGTCCCCTCAAAGTAAAGTTGTTTTGCATTGTCTATATCTTCGTAAAGCTTGAATGTAAAGTATGCTAAGTCAAAATCTCCCCTTACTTTTGCTTCATCTATTATGATTTGCCAGCCTTCATCGTATTCAAGAGTGAACTTGGCGTAATTTCCACCGAAACCAATACCCTCTGAATATGTGAGCAAATCAGCCACATGGACTATAGCTGAAAGCAGTTTGTTGTTGGCTTTTGAGGGAGTGTGATGGTTGGCTACTATGTCGATGATTTCCTCTGGCAGTCCCCAGATTGAAAGTAGTTTTGAGCCCAGTTGGGAGTGATTTATACCGTATAGCTCCATTTCAGAATCTAAAAATGATATGCCTTTTTTGTATGCGTTTTCTAATATCTCATCTAAGCATTCAGGGGCGTAGAGGTCGAGTAAGACTTTTCCAATGTCGTGGATAACACCGCCGCTGAACTCTGTTGAGCTAAAGTTTAAATTTAGGATGTTTGTTATTATTTTTGCCGTGACTCCACAGCCGAAAGAGTGCTCTAAAAATTTGTCTCTATCAAAGTTTTTGTGGAGTGGAAGTTTTTTTACACTTGAGAGTATTACGGATATCATAACTATATTTTCTACTTGAACAAAGCCAAGGAGGTTTATTGCGTGATTTAAGGATGTAACCTCTCTCGATAGCCCATATAGTGATGAATTTGCAAACTTCAATATCTGTGAGACGAGGTTTGGGTCTTTTTTGATTACCTCCTCAAGGTTTCTTGATGTGGTATTGGGGTCACGGGTTAACCTTATAATCTCAAAAGCTATAGCTGGAAAGGCTGGAAGATCGTCTATATTTGCTAAATTACTGTAGAGCTCTTTAACTTTATTCATGTGCAAAGTTTATAAAATAAAAGTGATTCGTCAAGTTTTTGTTGATCATGGCATCATTCCCACTCTAATTGCACCCCAATGTTTGCCCTCTACAAACAGAGGAGCTGATATGTCATACATTGCATTACCTGTATCCCTCATATAAGTTTGAATAAGTATCGGTTCTGTGTTCCTTGCAGCCTTGATTCCCGTTGGGTCGTTAAATATCCTCATAGAGCGATTTCCCACAAGGTCTTTTTCATAATCTCCAGTGAGTGGTTTGTCATACATTGAATTGTGGGCAGGAGCATAGCCGTTGTTGTCCACTGCAATAAAGAATTTGAATTTAGGGTTCATGGCTAAATACTTATCCTCAATGGGCTGAATATACTTTTTAAAGAAATCTGTAAAACGGGTTTTGTATTTCTGAGGGTTGGTGTTGGGCACCGGTACATAGTTTCTATCCCAGATATCCGAAGATGAAATTATGCCTTTTTTTATTGCATCTTCGATAGTTTCTTCTACTTCTTTTTTTGCCTGTTTTATAAGCTCGAAAATGTGTTCAAACTCATGGTCTATCTTAATCTTTTTGATCACAGAGAATGTTATATCTGCTATTTCTGAAAGGTCTACACTCTCCTTGGAGACCCTGTTTAATCTATCCACAGTTTCTCTTGTGGACTTTACAACCTCTGTTACAGTTTTTGTAACCTCTTCAATCGAGGCAGATTGCTGTTCAACTGCAGCCATTATGTTGTTTAGCATGTCTTTGGCCTGGTCGATGTTATCCACAACATTTTGAAAGCTTTCTATTAACTCTTTGGATTTTTCACCGCTGTTTTCTATTCTTTCAGCAATTTTTAGGTTCTGCTCAATCAGTTTTGAAGCATTTTCACTCACTGTGTCTATCATTTCCTTTATTTCAGAGGCATTTTGTTGGGTTTTCTCCGCCAACTTTCTTACCTCATCTGCAACTACGGCAAAACCCCGTCCAGCCTCTCCTGCACGGGCTGCCTCAATGGCTGCATTCAGAGCCAAAAGGTTTGTCTGGTCTGCTATATCGTTTATTACCCCAACGATATTGGTTATGTTTGAAAGGTTATTGTTAAGCTGGTCTATAAGTTCCTTTGAATGCCTCATCATCTCTACATTATTTTTTATGTTTTCCCCAACAGATGAGATTACTTCAAGGGCATTTTTGGCTGTACTGTCAACTGTGTCCATAAAGTTGTTAAACTCTTCTATGTTCTGCGTTATATCGGACACTGCCCGTGCTGCATCCTGCATTGTGGTGTTTATCTCATCGAAGCTCTGCATGTTTTCGTTAACCTCTTTTATGGTTCTTTCGAGTTCGAAGTTGAATTTTGCATTGAATACACTGGCTTTACCTGCAGATGTTAGCAGTTTCTTAAAAATTGTTGATAGCAGATTGTTGAATCTTCTGAAGAACTCACTTAAGAAGGGTAGAAGCGGCGTTTTTATCTCCTTTTGTAGGTTTATTCTATCATCTTCGAGCATTTCTTTTAACTCTGAATCTATCTTTTTGATTCCTTTAACTAATACGGAGTAGTAAAACGCAAAGTTGCTACCTGCAAAAACTATAAGTCCTATGACGAAGTAGTAAAAGAAACCGCCCATGTGTGAATAGTACCAGCCTATGCCTCCCAATAAGAAGAGTGCAAATGTGATTCCTGTGAACAGAAATAGCTTAGAAACCATGCCCAACCTCCAATAAAATACAATAACTATCTTATTATACTAAAGTTGGTTTTGAAATGAAAGGGGAATAAATAATGCTTTGTTATTTTCTTTAAAAAGCGTATAATTGTTGTATGTCAGAGCTTGCATCTGTTTTATATAAGAAGGGATTAAAACAGATTGATGAAGGTAAATATGATAAAGCCATTGTTTACCTTTTAAACGCTGTGAAAGAGGATAGCTCATTTTTTGATGCTTACCTCGATCTTGCCTACTGCTATGCAATGATGGGTGATTTTGAGGAGGCTGAATACTACTCGAATAGAGCCCTCGAAATAAGAGAGAATGATGTTGACGCATTGCTTATCCTATCTTTTGTTTATCACAAGTTTGGTTTTTTCGATGATGAGATAGAGGTCTTGAATAGGGTTCTGAATACTGGCATCGATAAGGATACAAAGGCTGAGATTTTTCTAAATTTAGGTAATGCTTACTACGAAAAGAACGATCCAAACAGTGCTATGGCTTATTATAAGAAGGTTCTTGAACTTGAGCCAGACAATGTGGAGGCTTATGTAAACCTTGGCAACGCTTACTTTTCTGCTGAGAAGTTTAAAAAGTCCACAGAGGCCTACCTTCTGGCTTTGCAATATGACCCTGAGGATAGCAATATATACTCTAATCTGGGTGTGGCTTATATTGAATTGGGAGAAAAAGAGAAGGCTTTTAAGTATCTCAAGACATCGATAAGGCTCGATCCTTACAACGAATCTGCACACTACAATCTTGGAGTGCTCTACACGATAGAGGGAAAAGGGGATAAGGCGATGGAGCAGTACCGCAGACTTTTGGAGCTTAAAAGTGAGATGGCTCAATCGCTTCTTAAAATAATAGAGTTGAAAAATCGATTTGACACTGACCGCTTATTGTAGGATATAGCTCGGTTATATGTAAAAATCAAACGATTATCTAAATAATCGATACGGTTATTACTGAAGATGGATTTGGTATTACTTTCTTTAATATTTGTTTTTCTTATGGTAAACTACCATTAACGAAATTAGGGTGTTCATGTTAAACCTTTTATACCGTTCAGGAGGTGGGTTTTGAATAGCAAGGAGTTGGGTGAATATTACAAATCTCTTTTGAAAGATGTGGATGATAGGCTTGAGGAGCTCTACAGCAGTGAGAAAGAGGAAGAGTTTAACCGAGAGCTCGAAAGAAATGGTTTTACAAGAAGGGATTTTCTTAAATGGGCTTCCTTTATGACTGCAGCGTTAATGCTCCCACCGATTTTTGAATCCCGTGTGGCAAAAGCAGCCGCAGTGAAGGAGAGGACGCCTGTAATATGGTTGCACATGGCTGAATGCACAGGCTGTTCTGAAAGTTTTTTAAGGACAAGGGAGCCAGATATTGCAACGCTTATATTTGAACAGATTTCTCTTACCTATCACGACACCTTGATGATGGCTTCAGGTGAAAGGGTGGAGAAGCATTTAAATGAAGCTATACAACGGTATAGGGGCAAATATATATGTATAATTGAGGGGGGCATACCCACAAAGGATGGTGGAATTTATTTGAGAATTGGGACAAAGGGAGAGACAGGCATTGATAGGGCGAGGAAAGTTACGAAGGATGCTAAATATGTTTTGGCTTTTGGTACTTGTGCTGCATTTGGCGGGGTTCAGGCAGCTTATCCCAATCCAACGGGTGCAAAAGGTGTAAGAGATGCCCTTGGAATAGAGGTTGTTAATGTTCCTGGTTGCCCACCAAACAGTGTGAATATGGTTGGAACAATTTTGCATATCCTGTTATTTAACAAGGTTCCTCCCACAGACTTGTTGTATAGGCCACTCTGGGCTTACGGCTCAAGGATTCATGACTACTGTGAGAGAAGGGCTCATTTTGACGCTGGCGAGTTCGTGGAAGAGTGGGGTGATGAGGGAGCAAAGAAGGGTTGGTGTTTGTATAAAATGGGATGCAAAGGTCCTTTGACTTATAATAACTGCTCTCGCTACAGATTTAATCAGGGTACCAACTGGCCTATCGGTGCAGGACATGGCTGCATAGGTTGCTCTGAACCAGATTTTTGGGACAAAATGGCGCCGTTTGAAGAACCCAATGAAAAAGCAGGTATAAGGATTCCGGGTGGAAAGGGTGTCGAGGCAACGAGTGATGAGATAGGTAGTTTCTTGGCTGGTGCTACTGCTGCGGCAATTGGCATTCATGCTGTGGGTAGCGTTATCAGGGCAAAAGCAGAAAAAACTGTTAAAAAGGAGAGTGAATGATGGCTAAAGCAGTTAATTCTAATACAGAGCAGAAAAGCCATTTGGTTATAGATCCAATCACAAGAATCGAGGGTCATTTAAGAATTGAAGTTGATGTTAAGGATGGTAAGGTTTCCAATGCCTGGAGTTCGGGTACGCTGTGGAGGGGTATAGAGCCAATTTTGCAGGGAAGGGATATAAGGGATGCAGGGCTTTTGGTTCAAAGGATTTGCGGTGTTTGCACATGGGTTCATTATGAGGCAAATACCATGTCTGCTGAGGTTGCTTTAGGAATAAGGCCTCCAACGAATGCGAGATTAATCAGGAATATGATTAATGCAACACAATTTATGCACGACCACATCGTTCACTTTTACGCTTTGCATTCACTTGATTGGGCGGATGTTGGTGGTGCTTTAAAAGCAGACCCTGTTAAAGCATCAGCTCTTGCCCACCAATTTTCTCAAGCACCCTATAACGCCTCAGTGGATCACTACAAAGAGGTGATTGAGAAATTGAAGAAATTTGTGTCAAGTGGTCAGTTGGGTCCTTTCTCTGGTGCTTATTTGGGAAACAAGCTTTACAAGCTGCCACCTGAGGGTGATTTAATCGTGATTTCTCACTATTTGGATGCCTTGTATGTTCAGGTTATCTTGGCTCAGATGATGGCTATATACGGTGCTAAAAACCCGCACCCACAGAGTCTTGTTGTGGGAGGTATAACCAGCGTAATGGACATGCTGGACGCAAAAAGGCTTGGCCAGTACACCTCTAAGTTGGAACAGGTTGGAGAGTTTATACAACATGCCTATCTGCCCGACATTGACCTTATAACTCACTTTTACAAGGATGAGTTTGTTGAGGGATGGGGTTGTGGTTCTTACAATTTCTTGAGCTATGGAGGGTTTCCAGAAACCAATGACTGGAAAGCTGAATACAGGTATTTGCCACAGGGTGTTATATACAACAGGGATTTGAGCAAGGCAGAGAAGGTGGATGAAAGGCATATTACAGAAAGTGTGGCGCACTCCTGGTATAAGGGACCTAATAAAGGTTTGTACCCAGGGGACGAGGAGACTGTGCCTGAATATACAGGTTTGAACCCTGATGGAACGGTGAAGGGTGAGGGCAAGTACAGTTGGGTCAAGGCACCGAGGTACAAGGGTAAGATGATGGAGGTTGGGCCTCTATCCAGATTATTAGTAGGCTATGTACTTGATCATAACAACATGAGAGAGATGCTGGAGATGTTTTTGCAAAAACACAGTGCGGATGTAAGGCAAATGTTTTCAACAGTGGGAAGAACAGCTGCAAGGGCTTTAGAGACTGCATACATCTGGCATGGTGCACACAGATGGGTGGACGACTTGGTTGCAAACCTTGCTCAGGGAGATGAAAGGACATGGACAAGGTTTGAGTATCCAGAAGAAGAGACCAATACATCTGTTGCGCTATATGAAGCACCCCGTGGCTCACTTGCCCATTTTGTCAGGATAAAGGGCAAAAAGGTAACGCACTATCAGGTTGTTGTTCCATCTACATGGAACGCATCACCAAGGGATGAGAAGGGTCAGAGGGGAGCCTATGAGGAGAGTTTGATTGACTTACCTGTTCCAGATTTGGAGGAGCCGTTGGAGATTTTAAGAACTGTCCATTCTTTTGACCCATGTTTGGCATGTGCAATCCATGTCGTCGATGTCGATAGCGGCAAAATGAGAAAGTTCAAAGTAGAGGTATAAAATGAGGTGTTATTTAAGAAAGTATGAGTGGACTGTTGCCATAAGGCTTCTACACTGGATAACATTCATTGCTATAGCTGTTTTAACCTTTACGGGGTTTTATATAGCCTGGCCTTTCTGGTTTGTTCATACTCCAGGGACAAAAGAGGCCTACAATATGTTTTCAATGGCGAATGTTAGATTGATTCACTTCATTGCAGCGTTTGTGTTTATCTTTGCCATAATCTTGAGGATATACCTTGCTTTTGCATCGTGGGTTGATGCCGACTGGAAGGAGTTTATGTTTAGGTGGCTGAATGTTAGGGAGTGGATTGCTACTTTAAAAAACTACCTGACATTCAAACCATACGGCGTTAAGGGTTTGAAAACAAAATACAATCCTGCGCAGTCTCTTGCATACTTTGGTTTTATCGTTTTCTCTTTGTTGCAAATTATAACAGGCTTAATTCTTTACACTATGAATGAAAACTCTATTAGGGGTGTTGCCTGGGCTCAGAAAGTTCTCTTTCCGATAACTGAACTGTTTGGCGGATATGCGGCTGTTAGAGTTGCCCACCATTTGATTATGTGGTTTTTCATAATATTTGTTATGGCTCATGTTTACATGGTTATTGCCCACGATGTAGGTGAGAAGAACGGCTCAATTTCTTCGATGTTCACAGGCTTCAAGTACGAAAAAGGGGATGAATAGAATTGCAGTTATAGGGTTGGGGAACCTCCTGTTAGCCGATGAAGGCTTTGGGGTTCACCTGATCCGATATTTAATAGAGAATTATGATTTTGACAATGTTGACATAATAGATGGTGGCACAATAGGGTTTCAGTTGATTGAATATTTCTTGAATTATGAGCATTTGATCTTTGTGGATGCTTTAAAGGTTGATGATAAACCGGGCTCTATTTATAAATTTCCATTAAGCGAAATACCTCCAAATTTAACTTTTGTCTCCTCTGTTCACGAGATAGGTTTGGGAGATGTGTTGGGACATGTTAAGTTGATGGGTGTTAATAGCAATGCGATGGTTATTGGCGTTGTTCCAGCGTCGATAACACCAAACGATTTGACGGTTGATTTAACAAACACTATGAAAAAGGCTTTGCCCAAGGTTGCAGGAATTGTCCTTAAAGAGATAGAGAAATTGGGCGGGGGTTATGCACGAAGGGGCTATAGCTGAGAGTATCGTGGATATACTAAAACAGGTTATGGACGATAACAACTTAAAAAGGATTGTTAGGGTGCGTTTAAAGATTGGTAAGATGTCTGGTGTTATGATAGATGCCCTTCTGTTTGCGCTTGAGGCTTTGAGAAGTGAGGAAGATGTTATTTCACAGACTGCATTTGATATTGTAGAGACCGATGTTAAAGCAAAGTGCAATATATGCGGTGAATTTTACGAATACAGTGATGTTTCGGAAGTTGTTATGCTATGTAAAAAGTGCGGCATGCCACTCGATATAATTGAAGGTAAAGAGATGGAAATAGTTGATGTTGAGGGTGAATAATGAAAAGGGTAGTTGTTGAGAAAAAAATACTGGAAAGGAACGACGAGAGTGCCAAAAAAATCAGGGAGATTCTAAAGAATAAGGGCGTTTTTGCTTTGAATTTTATGGCTTCACCAGGCGCAGGAAAAACTACGATTATAGAGAAAACCATTGAGGCTTTGAAGGATAATTATAGAATATCTTACATTGACGGCGATCTTGATACAGACAGGGATGCTTCAAGGATAAAAAAACTGGGTATAGATGTAGTGCAGATAAACACAAGCGGCGCATGTCATCTCGATGCCGACATGGTGCTTAAGGCTTTAAAGCAGGTATCTCTGGATTGCGATATTCTTATCATTGAAAATGTTGGCAACCTTGTGTGTCCCGCTACTTTTGATGTTGGTGCTAATAAGAATGTTGTTATCTTGAGTGTCCCGGAAGGCGATGACAAGGTAAAAAAGTATCCTGTCATGTTTAATGTAGCCGATGTGGTTTTGTTGAACAAGATAGATTTACTAAAGTTCTTGGACTTTGATGTTGAGAAGGTAAAAAAAGAGCTAAAAGAGATTAATCCTGATGCTGATTTTATAGAGGTAAGCGCAAAAGAGGGCTATGGACTTGACAGGTGGTTTGAGTACTTGAAAAACCTAATAGCGAATAGTAGCTTGTTATAAATAGCACTTTTTGGTATAGATAACTTTTTCCTTGATTGTACACAATTTTAAGTTTAAATTATATATAAAATATGGGTAAATTTAAGGGGGTCTCAATTTTTAAAACTTCGTAGATTGAGCTTTGACAAAGTCAATAGAATTAATTCGGTAATAGATGAGCCAAATAGCATTTTAACTACAATTCGTCTCAACTTACTTGCAGTAGCAGTAGGTATTATAGGTGGTTATGGAGCAGTTCTGTTTAGGTGGCTTATATATGTTATAAACAACATTTCTTTTCACCAAAAGCTTACTATCCATTTTATATCTCCCCTTCATCACCACCTCGGATTTCTGGTGGTTATTCCACCTATTATTGGCGGTTTTATTGTTGGTTTAATTACTTACTACTTTGCTCCAGAGACGAAAGGACACGGCGTTCCAGAGGTTATGGAAGCTGTTTTTAAAAAAGGGGGCATAATCAGGCCAAGGGTTGTAATAGCAAAGATTTTGGCATCGGGTGTCTGCCTTGGCACTGGTGGTTCTGCAGGTAGAGAGGGTCCAATTGTTCAAATTGGAAGTGCATTTGGCTCATCCCTTAGTCAATTTCTAAAGCTCACAGCTTATGAGCGGAAGGTTCTCATTGGTTGTGGTGCCACAGCTGGAATTGCAGCCACCTTTAATGCCCCAATCGCCGGAGTTATTTTTTCTGTAGAGTTGATATTGCTTGAATTGAAAGCTAAATCGTTTGTGCCTCTTGTTGTATCATCTGTTTTTGCGACAATAATATCGAGAATGTATTTTGGCAGTAATGCATCCTTTTTGGTGCCTCACTACCATTTCGTTTCCCTTTATGAGTTGATATTTTACCTGTTTATGGGCATTCTAGCTGGGTTTGTGGGCATTCTTGAGTCTAAGATGCTGTATAAGTTTGAAGATATTTTTGAATCTCTAAAGATTCACCCAGTTATGAAGCCTGTTATTGGTGGAGCACTGCTTGGTGTGATAGGCATCTTTCTTCCACAGGTATTGGGAGTAGGGTATGAGACCATAGGGGATCTGTTGAATGTTAACTATGGCAGTCCTCATCTCTACTTAATTGTTTTTTTGGTGATACTTTTATTTGCAAAAATGGTAGCGCTCTCCATAACTTTGGGCTCTGGCGGTTCTGGAGGAGTTTTTGCTCCTTCTCTTTTTATAGGTGCCGTTCTTGGTGCAGTATTTGGAGTTGTAATAAACATGTTATTTCCGTATATTAGCGCTCCTTATCCAGCCTACAGTTTAGTTGGCATGGCTTCAGTTTTTTCCGCTGCAAGTAGAGCAACACTGACTTCCATAATTATGGTATTTGAAATGACAAGGGACTACAAAATAATCATCCCTCTGATTTTTTCCTGCGTCATTGCTAACATTGTTAGTTTGCTGTTTTATAAGGAAACAATATACACGGAGAAGCTTACAAGGAGAGGTATTAAAATTCCCAATGGTTTGAAAGCAGATTTGATGGAGTGTGAATATGTAAGGGAGATTATGACCAAGGATGTAGTTGTGGTTAGGGAGCATGAGACCGTAGAAGAGGTTAAGATAAAGATTTTTGAGACAGGTCATCATGGATTTCCTATACTTGATAATCATGAAAACTTAATAGGCATTGTGACAGGCAGAGATGTTTTAACCTGTCAGAATGAGAAAATGACCGTTTGCAATATAGATAAAGTGTGCGAGAAGGAGCTTATTGTTACTTATCCTGACGAAACCTTTGAGCAGGCGTGGGAAAAGATGAGTAAATACAATATTTCCCACCTGCCTGTGGTGGAGAGAAGAAACCCAAGTAAACTGGTCGGAATTGTTACTAAAACAGACCTTATTTTACATAAACCAGATATCGATTGAGCTATTCACCTATAATCTTTATCAAAACCCTTTTTCTCCTCTGGCCGTCAAATTCGCCGTAGAATATCTGCTCCCACGGACCAAAGTCTAATTTGCCGTCTGTTATTGCAACGACAACCTCTCTGCCCATTATCTGTCTTTTTAGGTGCGCATCGCCGTTGTCTTCTCCCGTTCTGTTATGCCTGTATGCTGATATGGGCTCATGGGGAGCCAATCTTTCTAACCACTCCTTGTAGTCCTCATGGAGGCCGGGCTCATCATCATTTATAAAGACAGATGCTGTAATATGCATGGCATTAACAAGGCATAGTCCCTCTTTCACCCCGCTTTCCTTGACCGCTTCTTCCACATCCCTTGTTATGTTTATGAACTCAACCCTGTTCTTGGTGTTAAACCAAAGCTCTTTTCTGTAAGACTTCATTGTAGCCTCCTCTACTAACAGATCCTTGGCATTTTATCTGTTGTTGGCATTCTTAAAACCCTTTTTGAGCCAAATTTCGTGTTTAGGATAACCCGCTCGGGGTTTTTGAAGCTTACATACCCTATCACAGCTGCATTTTTGCCTAATTCGTTGTTTTTCAAAATATCGAGCGTTTTATTTTGGTCTTTCTTGTCCACCACAATGACCATTTTACCCTCGTTTGCAGAGTAATAGGGTTCTATACCAAGTATTTCAGAAATTACTTTCACATCCTCTCTGACGGGAATTTCATCTTCAAATATCTCAAAACCGAAGTTTCTTTTGTAGCACAGTTCGTTCAAGCACATGGCAAGACCGCCACGCGTGGGGTCGCGCATGAATTTTATGTTTACATCGGATTCGATCAATGGCATAATTAGATTAACCAGGTTTGCTACATCGCTTTTTAGCTCAGTTTCTAAATTCAACTGCTCCCTTTCATTTAATATTGCAAAACCATGATCTCCGATAGTTCCTGTGACGATAACTGCATCTCCCTCACAGATGTTTTTTCCATTTATGGGCTTGATGATTTTTCCAATTCCAGATGTATTTATGTAAACGCCGTCGCATTTGCCCTTTTCCACGACCTTTGTGTCTCCGCAGACGATTTTAACACGGGCTTTTTCAGCTTCTTTTTTCATTGACTTCACAATTTTCTTTAGCTTTTCTATTTCAAAGCCCGCTTCAATGATGAATGCACTTGATAGATAAAGCGGTTTTGCACCCACGCAGAGCAGGTCATTAATCGTTCCAGAGACGGCAAGCTTTCCTATATCTCCACCTTTGAAGAACAGCGGCTTTATTGAGTGTGAATCCGTAGTAAAGGCAATATCTCCAAGTATTGCACTGTCTAAACCGCTCTCTGCTTCAAACACATTCTCTATGAGTTCAAGCGTCAACTTTCCTCCAGAGCCATGGTCAAGCGTTATAT
>WFQQ01000027.1 GCA_015486965.1 Desulfurellaceae bacterium | reverse complement strand
TTGAGAACATACTTCTATCACTAACCACAAGATTCCCTTCGTCCAGCTTATTCCTTATTATATCTGAGTTTAAAGCCCTATCGGCAAGAAAAAGAAAGAGCTCAGATTTCTTGTTCCAGCGATGGTTCAAGATAAGCTCTCTCAAACGCTCATCTGCACCGCCAGGTTCCTTTGTGTAGAAAACATTGTAGCCTAATTTTTGTAAATAGGAATAAAAGCGTTTAGCTTGAGTTGTTTTGCCACTCCCATCTATACCCTCAAAGGCTATATACTTAAAGGAGCTCTTTGGACTTCTTTGGTGCATATATGGCTTTCCCAATTATCTTTATCATATCACTCCAACCGGTGGATTCATCTACCTTAGCATCCACCACAGGCTGCATCCTTGAATCAAGCATATCTATAAGGTGGAGAAGGACTGCCTCTTTTGTCTTGGGTTTCTTTGGTGAGCCAAATTCATATTCACCGTGATGGCTCAAAATACAGTGTAGCAGGTTGAGCTTTGTCTCCTCTTTCAAAAGATTGAGCCTCTCAATTACATTCTGAATTTTTGTGTATCCAATTATGATATGACCCAGAAGCTTTCCTTCGGTCGTGTAGTTAAAGGTTACAGGATCAAGCTCATAAACCTTTCCTATGTCGTGCAACAGTGCAGCACAAACAAGCAGGTCTCTATCTACATCGCTGTAGTTTGATGATAACATACTGGCTACCCTTGCTACAGACACAGTGTGCTCAAGTAACCCTCCCACATAGGCATGGTGCATCGACTTTGCCGCCGGGGCATGTGTAAATCTTTCAAAGAAAGCCTCATCTGTAAAAATCTCCTCAAGCAGTTTCTTTAGACCGGGGTGTTTTATACTGTCAATTAAACCGAACAGCTCCGATTGAAGCTCATCCAAATCCTTTTTTGTGGAGGGTAAGAAAGCTTTCTTGTCCACATCTTTTTCATCGAGCCTCTCTATATCCTTGATTATAACTTGCCAGTTTTCGTTGTAGTAGTTGCTCTCTCCTGTTATCTTAACAAAATCACCAGCCTCAAACCTATCTTTCAAATGAATCAGGTTATTCCAGATTTTAGCATCTATTATGCCGCTTCTGTCCTTTAACTTCAAACCGACATATATATCGCCGTTCCTTGCCTTTAGTATGTGCTTTTCTGAGACCAGGAATGTCTCATTCTCTATTTTTTTTAGCTTTCTCTGCTTGATCGCCTCCACGCAATCGTACATCCCATCCTCCTTTTAATGTTGCAATAAAAAGATATATAAAACACACCCCCTTTTCAAGAAACTTCTTGCTAAAAAATGTTTTTTTTGTATATTAAAAAGTGGTTATGTTCAGTTTGTGTGTTTTAATCTCGATAGGAGAAAATAATGATTAAAAAAGAGCTTCTGTTTGGTGCGCTTATTGTTATTCTGTTTAGCCTCAATGCTTTATCTGCAAAACTCATAGATAAAATAGTTGCAACTGTAAACGGGGAGCCTATAACGCTGTATGAGCTTAAGAATATCTCGCCCCTTTATAAGGCAAAAACACCAAAAGCCCTTCTTAATATGGTTATAGATGACTACTTAATTGAGCAGTATGCAAGAAATGTGGGTATAAGAGTGAGTGAAGAGGATGTAGAGAAATATTTAGAAAACATGGCAAGAAGAAACAATATGAGTGTTGATGAGTTTTTAAATAGATTGAAAGAGTCTGGCATAGACATTGAGGAGTACAAAAGAGGGATAAAATTACAGCTTTACAGATACCTGTTCGCACGAAGGGTTTTTTTGCCTACAATAAGCATCTCTCAAAAAGACATAGAAAACTACAAAAAGCTTCACAAAAATATGCTTAAAAGCTACAACAGAGCGGTTGTATTAAGCATAATATCGCTACCAGACCTAAAAACAGCACAGATGGTTTACAGCAAACTTAAAAGCGGAGCCGACTTTTATGAGATGCTCAAAAAATACTCTCTAAACAAAAACCCGCGAAGGGAAATCCCTATAATGGCTTTAAATCCCTACCTGCAGAAAAAGATATTGAGTTTGAAAAAGGGAGAGTTTACCAACATTTTAGAAGCTGGAGGGAAGTTTTACATAGTTAAACTCATTGATATTAAACAGGAGGGTGGTGCAAAAGAGCGTATTCGATTCATCTTGGCAGAAAAACAGATAGAAGCAAAACTAAAAAGCTGGCTTAAAATGGTGAGAGCGAGATCTGACATCGAAATATACCTCAAATGAGATTGGATCAATACCTTAAAGAAACAAGAATTATTAAACGCAGGACGATCGCTAAACAGATGTGTGACGAAGGATTTGTGTTTGTTAATTCTAAAAAAGCGAAAGCTTCCTACGAAGTTAAGATAGGCGACGAGATAGAAATCTACTTCAAACAGAAGAAATCAAAATACATAGTCGAGGAAATCCCGAAAAAAGGCACAAGGAAAAACGAGGCAGGCAATTATTACACAATGAAAGGTGAGGAGTATTATGAATAGACCTTTTATCGGTATCAGTATGGGAGATCCTGCTGGCGTAGGACCTGAAGTTATATTGAAGCATTTGATTTACGAGCACTCTTCAAAATACAAGGTGGTGGTGTTTGGCTCTAAAGATGTTTTCGAATTCTATCTGGAGAGATTCAACCTTGCCATGCAAATCAACTCCATAAGCTCACTTGATAGGATAGACAAAGAGTTCAAGGAGGGTGAACTCAACATAGTGGAGGCTGGAGAGTTCAATATCAAAGATTTGACAATTGGGAAGGTAAATAAAAGATGTGGAGATATAGCCTTCAAAAGCTTTACAAAAGCCATTGAGGCTGCCCAGAAAAACCTTGTCCATGCAATAGTAACTGCACCATTTAGCAAAGAGGCTGTCAATCTTGCCGGGCACAGATATGCAGGCCACACAGAGATTTTAGCTGAAATGACGGGTGTAAAGGACTATGTTATGATGCTTGCCGCAAAAAGATTCAGGATCGCCCTTGTAACGACGCATGTGGCACTGCGTGATGTCCCAAAACTCGTAACGAAAGAAAATGTTTTAAAAACAATAAGAATAACACACAGTGATTTAAAGAAATGGTTTGGTATAGAGAACCCAAGGTTGGCAGTGGCAAGCCTAAACCCCCACAGATCAGAGGGTGGACTTATGGGAGATGAAGAGGAAAAACAGATAATACCAGCCATAAAACAGGCAAGGAGCGAAGGTATCAATGTTGAAGGTCCATTCTCAGCAGACACCATCTTTGTGAGAGAGAAAAGAAGCAAATACGACTGTTTTGTTACGATGTACCACGACCAGGGGCTATCTGTTTTAAAGGCACTCTACTTCGATTCAAGCGTAAATATTACTTTGGGCATACCGATAATCAGAACATCACCAGACCACGGAACAGCATTTGATATAGCAGGAAAATTCATAGCAAACCACCGAAGCTTTACCGAAGCTGTAAAACAGGCCTACAGAATGGCCAGATGGAAGCAAAGAAAGAACTTGGGCAGCACTTTCTAATAAACGAGGGTGTAGCGGAAAGAATAGCATCACTTTTACAAAATGAAACCTTAATTCTTGAAGTTGGAGGAGGAAAAGGGGCTTTAACAGAAAAACTCATAAGCTTAAATGCAAGAACTGTCGTTCTTGAAATAGACAGAGATATGGTGAAATTTTTAAAAGCAAGGTTTGGAAATTTAAGTGATTTTTATTTAATCAGGGGAGATGGAAGGGATGTAAAGGTTAGAAAGGAGTGCGCCGTCTGTGGAAACCTTCCCTACAACATGGCAAAACCCATTATAAAAAACTTTATATGGCAATATAAGTTTATAAAGAAGATGGTTTTTATGGTTCAAAAAGAGGTGGCAGATACAATCACAGCAAAAAGCGGAAACAGGAACTTCAACAAATTTTCAGCCCTTTGTCAACTCTACTACACCACAAAAAAAATGTTTGATGTGAAGCCGGGTTCATTTAATCCAAAACCCAGAGTAAATTCAAGCGTGGTTGTCCTTGAAAGAAAACCAGCCCACCCCAGGGTTAACAGCACATTTTTTCAATTTTTGGAAAAGCTATTCTCTCACCCAAGAAAAACTATTAAAAATAACCTTAAAATGGATTTAGGAGAAAATCTAAATATGAAAAGACCTTCCGATTTAACGATGGACGAAATAATTGATATATGGAGAAGAAAATGGCAAGTGCAGTAAGAATAATAGGACTGGGCGGACTCGACGAGATAGGGATAAACTCAACCATATTCGAAACAGACAAGGATATGATACTTGTCGATGCTGGTCTAATGTTCCCCGAAGAGGATATGCTGGGCGTGGATATTGTGATACCAGATTTCAGCTATATATACGAAAATAAGGAGAGGTTCAGGGCTTTAGTTGTCACACATGCACATGAAGACCATGTGGGAGCCATACCCTACCTTTTGCAAAATGTACATGTCCCCGTATACGGAACCAAACTCACCCTCGGTTTAATAAAAGCCAAACTGAGGGAGTTCGGTATAGAGGGTGTAAAATTTATTGAGATTGAACCCTCAAAAAAATTCAGGATAGGAGATTTCGAGATAGAGCCCATAAGAACAACACACTCCATAGTGGACGGTGTGGGATTAGCAATTACAACAGATGTGGGCGTAATTATACACACGGGAGACTTCAAAATAGACCAAACGCCCGTTGATGGCAAGCCTTTTGATATTTTGAAGTTTTCTGAATACGGCTCAAAGGGGGTCAAACTCCTCTTAAGTGATAGCACAAACGCAACAGTAAAAGGATTTACGGGCTCTGAATCTGATATTAAAAAGGGTCTATTTGAGATATTCTCAAATGCAAAGGGAAGGATACTGCTTGTTACATTTGCATCCAACATACACAGGCTCCAGCAGGTTATTAACACCGCCATAGATACGGGAAGAAAGGTCTGTGTAACGGGAAAGAGTATGCTACAAAATGCAACAATAGCACGAGAACTCGGCTATCTTAAAACACCTAATGGTGTACTAATCACTGAGGATGAACTTTACAAATATCCAGACAGCAAAATTGTCATTGTTACAACAGGTTCACAAGGTGAACCGATGAGTGGGCTTTCAAGGATAGCTTTAGGAGAACACAAAAAAATACAGATAAAGCCCACAGATACGGTGGTCATATCAGCCAAAGCAATACCCGGCAATGAAAGAGCGATCCTTAAAATAATAAATGCTCTATCGAGAAAGGGAGCCGATGTCTTCTATGCTGGAAACTCAAATGTGCATGTATCGGGACACGCATCCCAAGAGGAACTAAAGTTGATGATAAATATGGTCAGACCCCAATACTTTGTCCCGATACATGGTGAGTATATGATGAGAAAACAGCATGCCAAAATCGCTATGGAGCTTGGTATAAAACCCAATAACATTTTTACGATAGAGAACGGGGATATACTTGAGCTAAAAAAAGACTCTGCAAGGGTGGTGGGAAAGATTAGAACAGGTAAGGTGTTCGTGGATGGCAAAGGAGTAGGCGATATAGAGGATGTTGTAATAAGAGATAGGATGAAGCTTTCAACCGATGGATTTGTCGTTATAGTTGTAACGATAAGCAGTACAACTGGGGAGCTTTTAAGCATACCTGAGATCATCACCAAGGGGTTACTCTACGAGGAGAAAAACCAGAAACTGCTCCATGAGGCTACAATGATGGTAAAAAACTTAATAAACCAGTGTGATATAGATTTAAGAACGGACTCGTTCGAGATAAAGAAAAAGATCAGGAAAGCCATGAACAAGTTTCTCTTTAAGAAATTGATGAGAAATCCCATGGTTCTACCCATAATAATGGAGATATAATGAAAAGAGTAAAACCTTTTGCTGTGTTTTTAGCTTTTATTGCTGTTATTATAGCCCTTTCGCTATTCTCATACAGCTTTAGCGATGTATTCTATCCCCACACCCATGTAAAAAACTTTATAGGCATGTTAGGTGTTTATGTCTCCTACTTTCTTCTAAATCGTTTCGGTGTTTTGGGCTATTCTGTTCCAGTATTTCTCCTGTTGAGTATCTTTTCCTACAACAAAGGTATGCCAAAATTCATAAGGAGCGTTCTGTTCTGGATTTTGTTTATCTTTCTTTTTGATATAGTACTATACGCCATATTTGGTGTAAACAGAAATCACCTTCTGAGTCATGGATACTTCATCTGCGGTAGTATTGGGTATATGATAGGTTCCACAGTCGAGTTTATACTGGGAAAAGTTGGAACATTTCTTATTCTTATACCCCTCTCTGCCATAATTCTTTATTTAAGCGAAAAAGAGTTCTTTGAGCTATTGGCAACACCCCTCAAACCAAAAGAGCAGGAGAAAGAGAAAGAAGAAAAGCCGAAGGAAAAACCAAAAAAAAAATCTAAGAAGATAGATTTAGAGGAAAATCAGGAAGAATCAGGAAAACAGGAAGAAGCAAAGACTGAAAATAGCGACATAGTAATAGACACAGAGTATTTAGACAAAAAACAGGAAAGTATTAAACCCTCCAAAGATGAAGAGAACGGCTATAGGTTTCCCCCTCTTGAGCTCCTTGATGACCCAATCACCATAGGAGATCCAGAGCTAAATAGAGAGGAGATTCAAGAGAGTGCAAGAAAGTTAGAAGAGAAGCTTAAACACTTTGGCGTTGAAGGTAAAATAGTGGGTGTAAAGCCGGGACCTGTGGTTACCATGTATGAGTTCAGGCCAAAAGCAGGGGTAAAAATTAGCAAAATAGCAAATCTATACAACGATCTTGCTCTCGCAATGGAAGCGATGAGCGTGAGAATCATAGCACCGATACCAGGAAAGGCTGCAATAGGAATAGAGGTATCGAACAAAAATAGAGAAACTGTGTATATGAAAGATGTCCTATCATCAAAAGAGTTTATAAGAGCGACATCAAAGCTATCTTTAGGGCTTGGAAAAGACATCGTTGGTAACATATTCGTGGCAGACCTAACAAAGATGCCTCACCTCTTAATCGCAGGGGCTACCGGTTCTGGAAAGAGTGTATCTTTAAATACCATGATAGTGAGCATTTTATACAAAGCAACACCAGACGAGGTAAAGTTTGTTATGATAGACCCAAAAATACTTGAGCTCTCCATATACGATGGGATACCCCACATGATGATGCCTGTCGTTACAGACCCAAAAGAGGCATCCGCTGCTCTCAACGCCCTCATAAATGAGATGGAAACACGATACAAAATCATGAACGAGGCTGGCGTTAGAAACATAGAAGGGTTCAATCTGAAGGTAAAAAAAGGAAAGATAGATTATCCACGGATGCCCTACATTGTGGTTATAATCGATGAGCTTGCAGACCTTATGATGGTCTCTGGTAAAAAGGTTGAGATGTATGTTGAACGACTTGCCCAGAAGGCAAGGGCATCAGGTATTCATTTAATCGTAGCCACGCAGAGACCGAGCGTAGATGTTGTAACTGGACTGATAAAGGCAAACTTCCCAGCCCGTATATCTTTTAAAGTTACCTCAAAAGTTGACTCAAGAACAATACTTGACACACCCGGGGCAGAAGCCCTCCTTGGCAGAGGAGACATGTTATTCATGCAGCCCGGCTCATCATCCTTAACAAGGATACACGGAGCTTTCATAAGTGAAGATGAAATAAAAAGGATAACAGACTTTGTCAAATCGCAAGGTGAGCCGGAGTACAACGAAGAGCTTATAGAAGCAACAAAGGAACTTGCTGGGACTGACGAAGAGGATGAGGAGCTTGACCCTCTATTTGAAGAGGCGGTTGAAATTATAAAGAATGGCGGAAACCCATCCATATCGTATTTGCAGAGGAGATTGAAGATAGGTTATAATAAAGCGGCAAGAATTGTTGAACAAATGGAGAAAAAAGGTATACTCTCAAAACCCGACCACAGGGGAAAAAGGGAAATATTGATTTAAGGAGGGCTTTTAAAAATGGCTCTTATTGTTCAGAAGTACGGTGGAACAAGCGTGGGTTCTTTGGATAGGATCAAAGTTGTTGCACAGCACATAAAAGAAACACAAGAAAAAGGCAATAAAGTGGTAGCCATTGTTTCTGCAATGGCTGGCGAGACGGATAAATTGATAAAGATGGCTAAGGAACTCTCAAAAAATCCTACAGAAAGGGAGATGGATCTTCTACTTTCAAGTGGAGAGAGGATTTCAAGCGCCCTTGTGGCTATAAGACTCAATGAGATAGGTGCAAAAGCTGTTGCCCTGACAGGAAGACAGTGTGGTATAGTAACAGATGAGTTCCATACAAAGGCGAGGATTAAATCTATAGACACAAAAAAGATATTTGAACACCTTAACAACGGCGAAATAGTAATAGTGGCAGGGTTTCAGGGTATAAGCGAAAGAACAGGCGATGTGACAACCCTCGGTAGGGGTGGTTCAGATACAACAGCTGTAGCCATAGCTGCAGCCCTAAAAGCCGATGTGTGCGAGATATACACCGATGTGGATGGCATCTATACAGCAGACCCGAGAATCGTTAAAAATGCAAGGAAACTTGAAAAGATAAGCTATTCCGAAATGATGGAGCTTGCGAGCCTTGGAGCAAAGGTACTGCAAATCCGCTCTGTTGAGTTTGGCATGAAATACAATGTTCCAATAATGGTTATTTCGAGTTTTACATTTAACCCCGGTACTTTAGTAACAAAGGAGGATAAGGACATGGAAAAAATAGTTGTCTCCGGTATTGCATACGATAAAAATCAAGCAAGGCTCAAAATCAACGATGTAAAGGATGAGCCCGGTATCGCCGCAAAGATTTTCAATGAAATTGCGGCAAACAACATCAATGTTGATATGATTGTACAGAATGTCAGCGATGATGGAACAAAAACAGACATATCTTTCACCGTATCAAGGGATGATGCAGATAAGGCTTTCGAGATACTAAAGAAAATTTCTAGAGAGATAGATGCTGGAAAAGTTAGTATGAACAAGGATGTTTCAAAAGTGTCGGTTGTTGGTGTTGGTATGCGTTCACATCCAGGTGTGGCAGCAAAGATGTTCTATACACTGTCCAGAGAGAATATAAACATAAGGGCGATAAGCACATCTGAAATTAAAATCTCATGCCTAATCGATGAAAAATACACAGAGCTTGCTGTAAGGTCACTACACGACGCCTTTGAACTGGATAAAGAGCCCATCGAGGAGGCTTGATATGTTCGTGCTGGATTTTGAGAAACCTCTACAGGAGATAGAGGAACAGATTGCAAACTTGAGAAGGATGGCTGAGGAGAGAGGAATAGATGTTTTAAATGAGATAGAGCAACTCGAGAAGAAAAAGGACGAGATATTGAAAAGGGAGTTTGAAAATCTCTCTATAGACAAAATCATAAAGATAGCAAGGCATCCAAACAGACCGTACACGCTCGACTTTGTAAATTACATTGTTGACGATTTTACAGAGGTGCACGGAGACAGGAGATTCGCCGATGATAAAGCCATAGTTACGGGCTTTGGTTATATAGACAACCAAAGGGTCGCAATTATTGGGCACCAGAAAGGGAAAAACACCAAAGACAACCTTTATAGAAACTTTGGCATGGCAAACCCTGAAGGCTATAGAAAATCCCAGAGAGTCATGAAACTTGCCGAAAAATTCAATATGCCCATCGTGACATTTGTGGATACACCGGGCGCATATCCCGGTATAGGTGCAGAGGAGAGGGGGCAGTCAGAAGCTATAGCAAGCAACCTTAAACTCATGTTTGAGCTCGAAGTCCCTATTGTTGTTATAATTACCGGTGAGGGCGGTTCCGGGGGTGCCTTAGCCATTGCAAGTGGAGACAAAATAGGAATGCTTGAATTTGCCATATACGGCGTTATTTCTCCAGAAGGTTGCTCTTCAATCCTATGGAGAGACACAGAACACTCCATAGATGCTGCCAAAGCGATGAGAATAACTGCCAAAGACCTGTTTGAGCTTGGGGTTATAGATGAGATTATAAAAGAACCCCTTGGAGGAGCTCACAGGAACTATGAAGAGACAGCAAAGAATATCAAGGATTTTATATTAAGAAGTTTTAATGAGCTCATACCTCTGCCAAAAAGAAAATTAAAGAAAAAGAGATGGGAAAAGTGGAGAAAAATGACAACGCAGTTCCTGTAGAGCTAAACAAACTAAGGGATAGAATAACCGATATAGACAGAAAGATAATAGAGCTGCTTGAGGAGAGGGCTACATTGGTTAAAAAAGTGGGGGAACTCAAAAGAAAATACGGGTTGCCATTTTACTCTCCCGACAGAGAGAAGAAAATCTACAAAATGATTGAGGAAAACTCATCGGGAGACTTTCCCGTAAAGAGTTTGAAAAACATTTTCAGGGAGATAATGAGCGCTTCCATAAAACTTGAAGAACCCCTTACAATAAGCTATCTGGGACCTGAGGCAACCTTTACCCATCAGGCAGCCATTGAGAGGTTCGGACTCTCCCTTCACTATTTAGCCGAAGAGTCCATTGAAGATGTATTCATGGATGTGGAACACGATAGGGCAGACTTCGGGGTTGTCCCAATAGAGAACTCCATAGAAGGCGTTGTCCACTACACCCTCGACATGTTTGTAAACTCATCAGTCAAAATAGTTTCAGAGATTTATATAGACATAAAGCACAACCTGTTGAGCAAGGCAAGAAGCCTTGAGGAGATTAAAGCCATCTACTCACACCCCAATGCTTTAGGGCAGTGCAAGGGATGGATAAAAAAACACCTGCCCAATGTTCCTCTATATGAGACCGTATCAACGGCAAAAGCGGCAAGAATTGCAGAAAAAGACCCAACGGCAGCAGCAATAGCATCCCTTGCCGCAAGCAAGATTTACAACCTCAATGTGCTTGCAAGCGGAATAGAAGACAAAACAAACAACACAACAAGGTTCTTGGTTATAGGCAGGCAGATTCCAAAACCAACTGGCGATGATAAAACCTCATTCATGTTTTCCATTAAAGATAGGGTTGGGGCTCTCTACGAAATTCTATCGCCGTTCTATAAAAACAAAATAAACTTAACAAGAATAGAATCGAGACCATCGAGACAGAAAAGCTGGTCTTACATATTCTATGTTGATGTGGAAGGGCATATAGAGGATGAAAAACTCAAAAAAGCCCTTGAAGAGGTGGAAAAGCTCACCGTATTTCTCAAGATTTTAGGCTCCTATCCAAAGGCAAATAACTAAGTTCACTCTTCTTCAAAAACTGCTCTATACCCCTGGCTATTCCTTTGGCAATTGCCATTCTGAACCTTTTGTTTCTCAAGAATATGGCATCTGAAGGGTTGTTGATAAAACCTGTCTCTATTAAAACAGAGGGACATCTCGTTCCAACCAATACATAAAACGGCGCCTGTTTAACCCCCCTTCCAGTATAGGCTCTATAAACCTCCTTGCCATAGACAAGCATGTATCTGTATATATCTGATGCCAGAATCTTTGAGTAGTGAATCTTTGTCGTTTGTATTAAAGATATAATTATTTTATTTAAATCGCTAATTTGTGAGAGGCTCATCCCATTTTCCCGTGCAGCGAGTCTCAAAGCCCTTTTGTCAGATGTGGTATTCAAAAAATAGACCTCCAAACCCCTTGCCTTTCTCTTCTCTTTTGGAGTGTAATTCACATGAATAGAAACAAATATAGCAGCATTGGCTCTGTTAGCCAGCCTAACCCTATCGGCAAGAGTGGGGTATGTGTCCGAATTCCTCGTCAAAACCACTCTGTACCCATCTCTTTTTAAATAGTAAGCCACATACCTGCCTATAGAGAGGGTTATATTCTTCTCTTTCAAACCAAAAAGACCAATAGCTCCTGGGTCTTTACCGCCGTGTCCAGGATCTATTACTATAACGGGCTTAACCTTTCTCTTTAACCTTTCCCCACCAACAGCCAGCCTTGATGGGGCTTTTTTATAACCTTTTAAGCTCTCCCTTTTTATCCGTATAACAAGAAAGTGGTGATTTTTGGAAAGGACTATCCTGAAATGGTATTTAAACCCCTTTTCCATCCTAAAGAATATCCTTGTTTCCCCTTTTATTATTCTAACAAGTATCCTTCTTACATTGCCCTTCGGGGTAAGGGGAGTGTTTATGCTGATTATCTTTTTGGGTATAGCTATGTACCAATAGTTTTCAGAAAGCTTGATAAACCTGTATCTGTCAACTCTGTCAAAAGTGAATATCAAATTGTCAACATCTGGTGAGAGGCTTAGTATGGAAAACTCCTTCAGATGAACTACCTTTGAGCCATAGCTGTTCAATGTAAAAAGGAGAAAAACAAGAGAAAGTATTGCTTTTACCATAGGAAATCATTATATTTATAAATTGAGTAATTGCAAGGAAAGAACGGTGAGGATTCTTGGAATTGATTACGGGAGCAAGAAGATAGGGCTTGCCATAAGCGATGAAACACAGACTATAGCTATGCCTCTAAAGGTTATAGATTCAAACGAAGATGCAGTGGATGCCATAAACACTATCGTAAAAGAAAACGATGTAAAAAGGATAGTTATAGGATTGCCAATAACATTGAGTGGAACCAAGGGCAAGAGGGCTTTAGAAACTGAAGAGTTTATAGATAAACTGAAAAATGTATTAGATATAGAGATTGTGGAGTGGGATGAAAGGCTATCCACACGCTTTTCAGAAAGAATCCTGAACAAGGCAAATGTCAAGGGCAGAAAAAACAAGAAAAAGGTTATAGATAAGATAGCAGCCACATTTATCCTCCAGGGCTATCTGGATTCACTATGACAAAGCTCAAGAAGCTTATTATAGCAAACGGCATACTGTTCTTTTTGACCTTCTCCTTTCTGATTTACACGATTTTTAAATTCAATGCCTTCTTAAACACACCCGCCTCTAAAAATCACAAAGGGATTTATATTAAAGTAGAGCAGGGTGAGCCTGTAAAGAGGCTCATAAAAAACTTGAAGCAAAAGAACCTTATCACAAGAAGCGATTGGTTTTACTACTACATCAAACTAACGGGGGAGGCTAAAAATATAAAGGCAGGTTATCACTTTATTCGGAGGGACTACACGCCCAAGCAAATATTGGATGAACTTGTAAACCCCAAACTCCATACGGTAAAGTTAACGATTTTGCCAGGCTATAATTTAAACAGAATAGAGCAACTCATAGAAGAAAACGGACTTGACTACTCAGGATTTAAAAAATTAGAGCATAACACCAAATTTATTAAAGAGTGCATAGGTTACAAAGCCACAAGCCTTGAGGGTTTTTTGTACCCCGATAGCTATTTTGTTGCCAGAGAGGAGAGTGCAAAGACAATTGCAAAGCTGATGTGCAGGCAGTTCAAAAGGGTTTTTCAAGAAACAACGAAAAGGGATAACTTTACAAAAAGTGATTACGAAAAGCTAATCATCGCTTCCATAATCCAGAAAGAGGCAACCAACAAAAAGGATATGAAACTTGTAGCTTCTGTGATATACAACAGGCTAAAAAGGAATATGCCCCTACAGATGGATTCAACCCGCAATATGGACAACAAAAGCTATAACACATACATTAACAGAGGCCTTCCACCCACACCCATCTGCAACCCAGATAGAAACGCAATCTATGCCGCCTACAACCCAGAAAAGAGTTCGTTTTTGTTTTTTATATCAAAGAAAAACGGAGAAATGGTGTTCAGTAAAACCCTAAAGCAGCACGATAACAATATAAGGAAGTATTTGAGATGAAGTTCTATATTAAAACCTTTGGATGCCAGATGAATGAAAGGGATTCAGAAAAGGTTCAAGGTATACTTTCAAACAGCGGCTGGAGTGAGGCTCTCTCTCCTGAGGAGGCCGATCTTATAGTTGTAAACTCCTGTGCTGTGCGGGAAAAGGCAGAACAAAAAATCTATAGCGAGATAGGAAGAATAAAGAATAAAAACAGGAAGGCAACCGTTGTGGCTATGGGGTGCGTTGCCCAGATTAATCCATCCAAACTAAAGCAGGTCGCAGATGTGGTTGTAGGAACAAATACTATAGACACCTTTTTTAATATAGCTAAAAACGGCGCAAGAGGCGTGTTCATCAAAGAGAATATGGATAACCCAGACTATATCTTTCCGCATGTTGAAAATATCACGGCGTTTGTTGACATAATGTACGGCTGCGATAACTTCTGCACCTACTGTATAGTTCCTTTCACAAGAGGCAGAGAGATATCGAGGAAGAAAGAGAGCATTATCGAAGAGATTAAAAAACTTGTGGATATGGGAACAAAAGAGGTAATGCTGCTGGGTCAGAATGTAAACTCATACGGCAAAAACTTTGATTATAATTTTGTAGAGCTGCTCTATGAGGTTAACAAAATAGAGGGGCTTGAAAGGATTAGGTTCACAACATCCCACCCCAAAGATTTCTCCAAAGAGCTTATAATAGCCATGAGAGACCTTGAGAAGGTTTGTGAGCACATACACCTACCCCTTCAGTCTGGCTCAAACAAAATCTTAAAACTCATGAGAAGGAGATATACAAAAGAGGAGTACTTAGAGAAGGTCTATCTATTCAAAGATATTGTAAAGGAAGGCTCCATTACAACAGATATAATAGTCGGATTTCCACAGGAAACAGTGGAGGATTTCGAAGAGACATTGAGGGTTGTAGAAGAGGTTAAATATGACACATCGTTCTCTTTCAAATACTCAAAGAGACCCTACACCAAAGCAAAGGATATGGATGGCCAGGTTGATGAAAAGGAAAAGTTGAGGAGATTGAATATACTACAAGCTCTGCAGGCTGAAATTACGCAGAGACGCCTAAATGAGTATGTGGGTAGGGTTCAAGAGGTGCTTGTCGAGGGCGTATCAAAGAGGGGAAACCAACTGTTTGGCAGAAACAGACAAAACATAGTTGTCAATTTTGATTTTATGGATAATATTAAGAAAGGTGATATTGTTAGGGTTGAAATTACCAAAGCCCTAAAACACTCCCTGTTGGGTAAATTATCTGGGTAGGTGCTATGGTGAAAGCGGAGATTAGCGATATTGAAGTATCTGAAACGGCAGGTTATATCTATTGTAGGGATGAGAACGGTTTTACCTATAGGTTCAGTACAGACTATGAAAAGGCAAAGTTGATTTCTCTTCTGCTTCACGGCGTCTATGTACCAGCCAACACCATTTATGAGCTTTTCTTAAATCTTATTAAGGCTACCGGTTTAACCATCGACTCTGTTTTAGTCCTGGATGGTTATAAAAATGTAGCCCTCATAAATGTATCGGATGGCTCTAAAGTAAAATCGTTCCCTGTTTCAATCGATGACGGCTTGATCCTCGCCCTTTTGAGCGGCTCACCGTTATATATAAAAAAGGAGGCTTGTTTCTTAGATATCGATGACCTGGAAAAGTATGTATGGTATAGATTCCTAAAAGAATTAGATTTATGTTAATCCGTGAGATATTAGAAAAGATAGAGGAAGATACACTTGTGGAGTATGCTTTTTTATCCAAAAATGCTACCCGCCCAAAAGGAGACGACAAAGACGATGTAAGAACAGACTTTATGAGGGACAGGGATAGGATAATCCACAGCAAGGCGTTCAGGAGGCTAAAACACAAAACCCAGGTGTTCATATCTCCAGGTGGTGACCATTACAGAACCCGTATAACACACACACTTGAGGTTTCCCAGATAGCGAGAACCATCTCAAAGGCACTCCTTTTAAACGAAACATTGACAGAGGCAATAGCGCTTGGACACGACCTTGGACACACTCCGTTTGGCCATGCTGGAGAAAAGGTTTTAAACAGAAAAACAAACGGCAGGTTTAAACACTGGAAACAGAGCCTGAGGGTTGTCGATGTTATTGAAAAGGATGGAGAAGGTCTAAATCTAACCAATCAGGTTAGAGATGGCATAGTTAAGCACTCCAAGGGAAGGGGTGATATCATACCGAAAGAGTTAAACAGCCTTGCCAACACACTTGAAGGTCAGATTGTAAGGATAGCTGACATCATAGCCTATGTAAATCACGACATAGATGACGCAATCAGAGCTGGTATAATAACAGATAGCGATATACCCAAAGATATAAAAAATACTTTGGGCACAAACCATGCAAAAAGAATAGCAACAATGGTAAAAAGCGTTATAAAAGAGACAAAAAATTTGAATTATAAAATTGTTTCGATGGAAAGGGAGATACTTGAGGCACTATCCTCACTAAGGGAGTTCCTCTTTGAGAATGTATATTTTAGCGAAAGGGTTATAAGTGAGCTAAACAAAGCTGAGAAGGTTTTAGAGGAGTTATTCGATTTCTTCATGGAACATCCAGAGAAAATAGAGAAGAAGTTTTCAGAAAATCTTGAAACAGTCGTTGCCGATTATATATCGGGCATGACAGATAGATTTGCATTGAAGCTTTATTCTGAGCTATTTTTACCTAAACCGTGGGAGGGAAGCAGTGGAGTTTTCTCAGGTTCTGGATAAACTAAAGTGTAAGTTCGACGAGGTGGAGTTATTTATCCAAAGGTCTAAAAGCTACGAGTTTGAACTCAAAAATTCGAGGGACTTTTCCAAAGGAATGGAGGAGAGCGGCGGTGCTGGTATTAGAGCTATAAAAAACGGAAGAGAGATATTCCTGTCAGCTCCCTTAAACTCAGAAAAACTAAATGAGTTAATCGATGAGGCTGAAAGTGCAATTGTTCACTCAAAGGTTCTCGATGCAGAAACCATCCCCAAAATAGATACAAAATTTAAATCCGAAGAAAAAACCATAAACATAGATGAAAAAGAGACAAGAAATATCCTTGAACAGATTAGCAAAAAAGCTAAAAACTTCGACAAACGCATTGTTGATGTAAAATCTGCATCCATACATATTTCAGAATTACACTATGAAATAAAAAACAGCCACGGGCTGGATGTTGAATACACCAAGACTTACGCTCTGGCAGCTTTAGAGGTTTTGGCTGAAGATAAAGTCTCAGACCTTGGATACTACCACCTGGATTCGGACTCCTTAGATAAAATAGATTTTGACTTCTTGGCTGAAAAGTCGGCAAGCCTTGCAGTTAACAAGCTTTACCCCAAACCTATCCAGACAAAAAAATACAGCGTTATAATCTCAAACAATGTTTTCAGGGATATACTTGCACACTACCTACCCATTTTTAACGGCTATTCTCTGATAAATCACACAACCCCTCTAGAGGGGAAGTTAAATAAACAGGTTTTTTCTGATAATATCACAATAATAGATTCAGCAAGTTTAGAAAACAGGCCAAACAGTATTCCTATAGATGAAGAGGGAAACAAGAGAGAGGACACTATAATAATAGAAAACGGCGTTTTAACAAACTTTATGCACAACACATATACATCAAATAAACTAAAGCTAAAAAACACATTTAATGCGAAAAGAGCAGGCTTCAACTCACCTGTTAAGGTTGGAGCGTTCAATCTACACATAAAGCCAAACAGCGATATAACAAGGGACAAACTTTTAAACATGGTGGATGGAATATATATAACAGATGTCATGGGGCTACACATGGCAAACACAATAAGCGGTGAATTCTCGCTTGGTATCAACGGATTTTTGGTTCTCCACGGTGAGCTTGTCTCCTACTTTAAGGCTGCAACATTCGCAGGAAACTTTTTTGAAATTATGAAAAGGGTTATCGCCGTATCTGACAACCTCTACTTCTCTGGCAGTGTCGGAAGCCCCGATGTGGCAATAGCTGATTGCTTGATTGGTGGAAACGGTGGATAGGATTGTAGTTTTAGATTTCGGTTCTCAGTACACACAACTAATAGCAAGAAGGATTAGAGAGCTGGGTGTATATGCTGAGATTATTCCATTTAACAAAGAGCCAGACAGTGAAAATCTGAAGGGCATTATACTTTCTGGCTCACCATCAAGTATATATGAACCCAATCCACCACTTCCAAGTGAAAAGATATTTGAATTGAGCGTTCCCGTTCTTGGTATATGCTATGGCATGCAGGTTATAACACATATTTTTGGTGGAAAGGTTGCACCGACAAACAAAAGGGAGTATGGATTTGCAAAGATTGAAGTGGTAAAAGACAATAAACTGTTAGATAGAGGTATAGATGGAAGCACCGTTTGGATGAGCCATGGAGATAGAATTGAAAAACCACCAGAGGGATTTGAAACGGTGGGAAGAACGGATAGCTCTCCCTTTGCTGCGATAGAGAACAAAAGAGAAAGGGTGTGGGCAGTTCAGTTTCACCCCGAAGTCCATCACACAGAGAAAGGCAAAGAGGTTCTTTCTAACTTTGTGTTCAATATCTGCGGGGCTAAACCTGACTGGAACATGGGAAATCTAATCGATATTCTGGTAGACAGAATAAAAAGAGGGGTTGGCTCGAAGAGGGTTATAGGTGCAATATCTGGTGGTGTGGACTCTACGGTTGTTGCAGTGTTGATGAAGAAAGCCATAGGAGACAGGTTTATAGGTGTATTTGTCAATAACGGCCTGTTGAGAAAAAATGAGCCAGAGCAGGTGCTCGAAGCATTAAAAAAACTTGGCGTAAATGTGATATACAAAGATGCAAGTGAGCTTTTCTTAAAAAAACTTAAAGGTGTTGTTAACCCAGAAGAAAAAAGGAGGATAATCGGGCACACATTCATAGATGTATTCAGTGATGTTGCCTCAAAATTTGAGGATATTGAGTTCCTTGCACAGGGTACGCTCTATCCAGATGTGATTGAAAGCGTATCTGTAAAGGGGCCTTCGGCAACAATAAAGAGCCACCACAATGTGGGGGGACTACCCGAAAAGTTGAACTTTAAGCTTATTGAGCCTCTGAGGGAACTGTTTAAGGATGAGGTAAGGGAACTCGGCAGACAGCTTGGAATTGATGAAAAGCTCATAAACAGACACCCATTCCCCGGACCAGGTCTTGCAATAAGGGTTGTTGGTGAGATAACAGAAGAAAAACTGAACACAGTGAGAGAGGCAGATGAAATAGTAATAGAAGAGATAAAAAGAGCAGGCTTATACAATAAAGTATGGCAAGCCTTTGCCGTGCTTCTGCCTGTAAGTAGTGTTGGTGTTATGGGGGATAAAAGAACCTATGAGAATGTTGTTGCCGTGAGGGTTGTTGAAAGCGTTGATGGAATGACGGCGGATTGGTCCAAGTTACCCTATGATGTATTAAATAGAATATCGAATAGGATAATAAACGAGGTTAAATCCATAAATAGAGTGGTTTACGATATTTCATCAAAGCCACCATCCACAATAGAGTGGGAGTAGATGGAAAAAAATAAGAAGAAAAAGAGCAAGGTTGTAGGCTCGACGAAACAGATTATCCAGACAGTTTTCAATAAATATACCATAACCGTCATCTTCTTTGCCATCGTAGCTTTAATTAACCTGCCCAAATCCTCAACAAATACCTATAACCTACAGATAGGCGATATAGCACCAAAAACCATAAGATCAACGGTCAACATGCTTGTTGAGGATAAGGAGGCAACAAAACAGCGTATGGAACAGGCAATGAACAATGTACCCCCCGTCTTTGATTATAACTCATCGCTATTTTCAAACACAATAAAAGTCTTAAAAAAAGCTCTCTTCTCGATAGACAAGGATAAACTTCAAGAGTCCGAGAAAACCTTTTTTAAGCTATTGAAGATAAAACCAAGCCATACGCTATTTATGAGAATAATTCGCTTTAAGCCTCAGGATATATTCACACCAGCACAAGATGCCCTACAGATGCTTCAAAACTTCTATATAGTTTCTTCAGTTAGAAACCTATATAAATTTAACCCAGATAAAATTATAATCAGAGACATTAAAAATCCAAAGAAAGAAAAACTTATAAGTAAGGATGATGTAATAGATGTGACGAGAGCAAAAATTATTGCATATAACAGACTAAGAGATACTGTTGAAAATGTAATTTTGAGAAACACCATCTGGGATTTAATCTCGCAACTTATAACACCAAACCTCACATTCAACTCACTTGCCACACAGAGAAAGAAAGAGGAGGCAGCCAAAAAGGTCAATAAAGTGTTCTTTAAAATATCAAAGGGAGAAATAATTGTAAGGAGCGGAGATGTTATAACAAAAACCGATTACCTCAAGCTTAACGCACTGAACTCGCTCAAACAAAAGCAGAACACCTACATAAAATTTATTGCAAACATACTTATCTTTATCATTATCTGTATAGTTCTGTTTAAGATTTATGAAACAACCAAAGCCAGGAAAAATAAATGGATAACCCTAACAAAAACCCTTGCCATTGTTGAAACCCTTATCCTTATCCAGATTCTTATTTTTAAGTTATTTATCTACCTCTCCAATGTTATTAGCTTTTCCAATGTAAATATTTCACAGAGCGCAATTCTCTTTGGTATGCCATTTGCCGTTGCTTCAATGATTACAGCTATAATGATAGATTTTGAGCTTGCCTTTTTGGTATCCATTCTATTCGGTATTACATCGTGGCTCTCAACTACACCTGAAATGGCTTCATACATAGGCATCTATGTGTTTCTGGGCAATGTTATAGCAACATTTGGCATAAAAAAGGAAAAAACAAGAACAGGTATAGTCAAAGCCGGCTTATATGTTTCAATGAGCAATATTATTTTTATATTCTTGCTGTACCTTCTTAGAAACAACGAGATAACAAACACAACACTGATAGATTTCTCGTTCGGTCTTGCAAGCGGTATTCTCTCCTCTATCATAGTCAGTGGGCTACTGCCTGTTTTTGAATATATTTTTAACATCACAACAGACATCAAACTGCTTGAGCTCGGAAATCTTAATAATCCGCTGCTAAAGGAGCTTGCCATAAAAGCTCCCGGCACTTACCACCATAGTATCGTTGTGTCGAGTTTAGCAGAAGCTGCAGCTAGTGAGATCGGTGCCAATCCTCTGATTGCAAAGGTTGGCTCATATTATCACGACATAGGAAAGATAAAAAACCCCATGTATTTTATAGAGAACCAAACAGATGGCAACAATCCACACGACAAGTTAAAGCCCACGATAAGTGCGCTTATAATAAAAAATCATGTTAAGTATGGAGTGGAGATAGCAAAAAAACATAGGTTGGGAAATTACATCATAGACATAATCCAACAACACCACGGAACAAGCCTGATTAAATACTTCTACAACAAGGCAAAAGAGAGCGGCATGAACCCAAAAGAGGAAGATTTTAGATACCCGGGACCCAAACCCCAAACAAAAGAGGCAGGAATTGTTATGATAGCAGATGAAGTTGAGGCAGCATCAAAAACCCTATCCAAACCCACAATAGCGCACCTGACCGAATTTGTAAGGGATATAACAAATAAAATATTTCTTGACGGACAGTTAGATGAGTGCGAACTTACCCTGAAGGACTTAAATAAAATAGTAGATAGCTTTGTTAAAGTACTTATAGGCATATTCCATCATAGAATCGAATACCCTGAAGAGGAGCAGAAAAGCGGTGAGTATAACAGTAATAAACAGAAAGAACCTGCCGCACAGCAAAACAGTTGAGGATTTTGTTGCATTCCTGACAGAGCAGTTCGGCATCGACGAAGATAAAGAGATTAATGTTTTACTTACAGATGACCAAGAAATTAAACTTTTAAACAAACAGTTCAAGCAAAAAGACTCTCCCACAAATGTTTTGAGCTTTTACGGATACGATGATGACGGGATTTTGGGAGACATAGCTATTTCCATTGAGACAGTAGAGAAAGAGGCTAAAGAACAAGAGAGAGATTTTTTATCATATCTGCTTTTTATAGTTGCCCATGGGTTCTTACACCTTTTGGGATACACACACGAAACCATGGAGAAGTTCGAAGAAATGATGACAGTGCAGAATAAACTGGTTAAAGAATACTTAAATTCAAAAGGGGTGAAACCATGAAAAAGTTGCCAGCCAAACCTGTTGCTGTATTGGCACTTGGAACATCAATGTATTTAGCCTTAAAAAAATCTGGGGCTCTGGAGACATTAAAGGAAGATATACAGACCGTTTTTGAAAGGGATCCGGCTGCACGGAGTGTGCCTGAGATAATATTCTGCTATCCCGGTTTGCACGCTTTATGGTTCCACAG
>WFQQ01000026.1 GCA_015486965.1 Desulfurellaceae bacterium | reverse complement strand
TCCTTGAACTCTGCCTTACCCCTCTCTGCCAGAACCTTTGTGATTGCAGCTGTTAGAGTGGTTTTACCGTGGTCGATGTGACCGATAGTACCGATGTTCACATGGGGTTTGGTTCTTACATATTTCTCCTTTGCCATAAAAGCCTCCTTAAAAACTAATGGAGCCCACGAGCGGGCTCGAACCGCCGACCTCTTCCTTACCAAGGAAGTGCTCTACCGGCTGAGCTACATGGGCACAAAAAAAATGGAGCGGGAAACGGGATTCGAACCCGCGACCCTCAGCTTGGAAGGCTGATGCTCTAGCCAACTGAGCTATTCCCGCTCATCGAAAATGGTGGAGAGGGGAGGATTCGAACCTCCGAAGGCATAAGCCGGCAGATTTACAGTCTGCTCCCTTTGACCGCTCGGGAACCTCTCCATTCATGGAGCTGGCGAAGGGACTTGAACCCCCAACCGGCTGATTACAAGTCAGCTGCTCTACCGATTGAGCTACGCCAGCCCAGGCAAGAAGGCATTATATATCCGTTTTCCCGTTTGTCAATAAAAAAATTGCTATTGTCAACACAAAAAAATCTCACTGATAGAAACCAACTACTAAATAAACAAAAGCAGTGATGTTAAAGTTGACAACCAACCTTATCAGTCTAAAATGTTAACTGTGAGAAAAACCGGATTGATTTTGGATACCATCATAATCGGCTTGATAGGTGCTGCAAGTGCTCAAATATTTGTATATCTGCTGAAGCTTGTCAACAAATATAGCCTAAACTTAATCGCAGGCTATACACCACCCGATGTATTGGATATTCTAAAACAAACAAGTCGTGCTGCTCCCCATCACCCAATTTTAATAATAGTGGTTCTTGTTATTGGCGGTTTAATATCAGGTTTTTTAGTATATACACTTGCACCAGAGGCAGAAGGCCATGGAACGGATACAGCGGTAAGAGCATTCCATAGAAGTGGAGGCTACATAAGACCAATCGTAACTCCTCTAAAAATTGTGGCTTCTGCAATAACCATAGGAACTGGCGGCTCTGCAGGTAGGGAAGGACCAACGGCTCTTTTTAGCTCCGGGGTTGGCTCAATTTATGCAAGTATAAAGAAAGCCTCATTAGAAGAAAGGAGACTTTTAGTTCTTGTAGGGATGGCAAGTGGTCTTTCCGCTATATTCAGGGCTCCAATAGGAACATCCATATTCTCAATATCGGTTCTCTACAGTGGAATAGAGTTTGAATCTGAAGCTTTAATATACACCTTGCTTGGCTCTTTGGTTGCATATATATCAACAGGTTTCATATCTGGCTGGCATCCAATATTCAAAGCAGTTCCAGGTTTAGAGGTAAAAACTGTTTCGGGTTATATTCACCTGCTTATCTTGGGCGTGGTCAGCGGAATAATAGGAATACTGCTCCCAAATATATTTTACTACACAAGAGACCTGTTTCATAAAATAAATATTCCACCTCACCTCAAACCAGCAATAGGCGCCTTAGGCGTTGGTATAATAGCTCTGTTTTTACCACAGGTTTTAGGAGGAGGCTACGGCTGGATACAGGACGCCATAGATGGAAAACTTGCACTCGCAGTAATGATATTTTTAATTTTTGGCAAGATAGCTGCATTCTCACTAACTGTCTCAAGTGGAGGTTCCGGAGGCGTTTTCGCTCCCTCTCTATATATAGGTGCCATGACTGGAGGAGTGATAGCTGTTCTCTTTCACGAAAATCCAGCAATATTCTCCATAATAGGAATGGCCGCAGTTTTTGGAGCCGCTGCCAGAGTTCCCCTTGCAACATTAATAATGGTTCTTGAAATGACTGGAGGATACACTTTGATAGCTCCTGCTGCCGTTTCTGTCCTCTTAGCATATTCCATACAGATCGAGTTATCAAAAAGACTTAAGCTGAAATATTCGAGCCTGTACGAAGCTCAAGTTCCAGACAAAATGCACTCACCCGTTCATCAGGTTGAACACTTAAGAAATATACTGGCATGCCAATTAAAGTCCCTATCCATCTCTGTAGATGAAATCAAAGACAAAACGCTCTTGAATCTCCTTGAATCTGGTGTTCCCATAAAATTGAAAGATGGCTCAATGCTAATCTTTGGGACATTGATTAAAGAGATGGATGCAAAAATGATAGACAATGAACTGTTCTTCAAAGGGGCACGAATAATATACATATTCAGACAAGGTCAGTGGCTGCATCCTATGGAGATCGACAAATTAAAAATAGGTGATGAAGTGCTTATACACGGTCCTCCACCCTCAATAGCTTTAGTGAAAAACTACATAAAACAGGTTTCCGATGTCTTCTCACGGCTCAGGGAGCAATACCTAAGACAGATAGAACATGCAGGCAAATTAGCGTAAGACAACTATTTATGATTATTTAAATCTTTTCACCATTCTATCTTTAAAATAGAGGAACGAAGCAAACTTCAAGAAACTTTTAACATCAAGCATGCCAACATACTCTTTATCAAATTCGCTAACCACAACAGGTATAAAATCAACATCAATGTGGGCAATAAACTCAAAAACATCAAGTCCATTGGACTTGACTGTTAAGAAACTTGGATTCTGGGTCATTATATCTTCCACTTTCATATCTTTGTTATCAAGCTCTCCAATAAGCCTTATATCTCTAAAGGATAGAACACCGATAAGCTTTGCTCCTTCCAGAACTGCAAAATAACTCGAATGGCTGTTCATGAGGTCAAAGATTATATCGCATATGAGCTCATCCTTTTTTAAAGTTCTCACATTTTTATCAATAAAATTAGTAATCTTGAGTTGCTTTAACTCCTCAGCGTATTTTCTATTTGTTATATCAAAACCCTTCTGCATAATAGACCTGCTAAAATGCATCTTCTCCTCAAGCATGTGGGAAAAATACATGGTCATAACAGAACCTATAATGAGCGGTAAAATCATATGATAGTTCTGGGCAAGCTCAACTACGATTAGCGTTGACCTAAAAGGTGCAGATGAAATGCTGGCAGTTGTAGCAGCAGTGCCAATCAGGGCAACAGATAGCGGGTCAACACTAGAAACAAATTGATGTATGAAACCACCTATGGCAAAACCGAAAAATGCTCCGCCAAAAATCGAAGGTGCAAATACACCACCAAACATACCACTTGCAAAGGTAATGGCAAGAGCTAAAAGTTTTATGATACCAAGAATGAGAGCCTCATGGTATTGAAAACCACAGGAGAACAGTCTGCCAACCTTATCATACCCTAAAGAAGCGGCGTCTGGGTTAAAGTAGAGCAAAACTCCCACAACAAAGCCACCCAAAATGGCTTTAGAGTAGCTTGAAAGTTTTAGCCTATCATATATATGTTCCAAAAAGCTATACAGAGCTTCAAATGTATAGACAAGAAGGGCAAAGAGAAAACTAAAGACAGGTATGAAAATAAGGAGTGTGTAGGTGTATGAGAGTTTTGGAAGATAGAAAGCTGGGTAGTTGCCCAAAAAGTGACGAGAAATCAGTGTTCCTACCGCTGAAGCAACGGAAAGCGGTATTATAACATTAAAACTCAACCTGCCAAGTATAATCTCAAATCCAAAAATGATAGCAGCAATGGGAGCGTTGAATGTTGCAGCAAGTGCAGATGAAACACCGCAACTTACTAAAAGTGGTATATTTGCACCCTCCACCCTCAAAAACTTCATAGCAAAGGACGCCAGAGAGCCACCCAGCTTGGCAATGGGACCCTCTCTGCCAACAGGCACACCAAAACCTATATTTACAGCCGTTAAAACTACACTCGCTATTCCTTTTTTATAGTTGAGTCTGCCCTTTCTCAACACGATTGAGCGAGCAACAGAATCAATTGTGGGGTTTGTTGTGTCTTCGAGAAAGTGGTTTATAATAAAACTTGAGACTAAAAATAGAGCGGGTATGGATATCAGGTAAAAATAGCTCTCCTCGTGAAACAGGTCAAAAAAGGATGAACCTAAAGTGGCAAGCTTTATCAACTCCCTCATCAATATTGCAGAAAATCCACCTATAACACCCACAAAAGCGGGTATGATGAACAGTTTAGTGAAGCTCTTCACTTCTTCTGCTACTCAAAACTTTTAATAACCTACCGCCTAAAAACTGGCCTAAAAAATAAGCCGTGATAACTATAGGAAATGTGTAAAGTTTAAAGCCTAATCCACTCAAAAGCCTGAGTGCAATGACAAAAGGTATTGGTGCATGAACCCAGAAAAACCAAGCTTTGGACATCTTTTCACTCTTAGCCCTGAAAAAACCACACGGGAGATTAATCAAAAAAACTATTAAAGCCAAAACCTCAATGCTCACTTGAACCCTCCACAACCTTAATATTCTTAAGGAGAACCCTCAATCTTCGGCTTTTAGCTCTTAAAATAAAATCAGAAGCAATTCTGTATTCACCAACCTCTTTGCACCTCAAAACCACAATAAACCTTTTTTTCACACCACAAAGTGATAAAAAGTGCTCGGCTATAAAACGCAGGATACTTTTATAGTCATCAAAATTTATTCCATTCACATCGAGATGAGTGTATATCTTTCCACTCTGGTAATCCTTAACAAAAACCTTTCCATCTTGAACAAATATACCATAAACTGAGAATCCAAAGCTATTTACCACATCCATCCTCAAGTTGCCGCGAGCTACACTGAAAAAGCCCTCAAATTCATTCCCCCTATAATCGGCTTTAAAAACACCGTTTACAGCAACCTGTTTTGTTTTTAGCGGTTTGAAGGTTACACACGAACTAACCAGAAAAAGAACTAAAAAAATCAACAATGCGCTTTTCAATCTCATTTCTGGAAATCCTCTCCTGCTTCATATAATCAAGCGATTTCAAAAAAACCTTTCCATAAGATTTATTAACTATCCTGCTGTCCAAAACCAGCATAACTCCCCTATCCTGTTTTTGCCTCAATAGTCTCCCGAGCCCCTGCTTCAAGCGTATAACAGCCTTTGGGAGTGCATACTCAAAGAAAGGGCTCAGACCCTCTTCTCTCATTGAATCATAACGGGCTACCTCCACAGGCGTAGTAGGGACTTCAAAGGGCAGTTTGACAATAACAACGACCGAGAGCTCCTCACCTTTAACATCAATGCCCTCCCAGAAGCTACTTGTTGCAAGCAGAAAACCATTTCCCTCTTTAAACTTCCTGAGCAGCTCAAAGTTGTCCAGCTCGCCCTGCCTAAAAAGGGAAAATCCAAGCTTCTTTATCTTATGCTCAACCCTATCGTAAACTTTATTTAGCAACTTATACGAGGTAAAAAGTGTTAAAACTCCTCTGCTTGAGCCCTTTAATGCCTTTGCTATTGATAAAAGCGATTGAGAAACGGCATCTCCAAAGCTATCCTCATCCGGCTTTGGCATATCATCAACTATAAAAAGCCTGCTGTTTCTCTCATAATCAAAATCGCCTTTTGCAATAAACTCAACTGCATCATCAATTCCAACCATCTTTTTAAAGAAGTCAAAATCACCACCGACAGAGAGTGTGGCTGAAATAAATATACTGCTTTTTAGTTTTTCAAGCAGGTAATTTTTCAAAGCATCCCTTATGTTAAGTGGCGTTATATTGAAATGGAGAGAATTTTTAAACTTTTTAATCCAATATACACTTCCATCTGAAGAGGGTTCAAGAAACTCAAGAACCATGTTTTTAAATTGATTGATGGCAATGTGGACAGACTGAAAATCTACTACTTCAACTTCATCCAAGCTTGAAATGAACTGTTTGAGCTTGAGCGAAACACCGTTCAGCTCCTCCGCTACATCCCCAAATATAACGGAAAACTTATTTTTATTGTTATTGGCAATAATCACCTCATCTTTTTCCATAGTAGCCATAAGCTTATCAAAAAGCGTGTTCAAATTACCCTTAGTCTTTTTAATGCTCTCCTTTAAAGAATCGCAGTCAAACCCGCTCAACAAACCAAATTCCTTCCACTTTTTTAAAGAAAACAGCATGTCCAAAAGGCTTAAAATCTCCCTGGTTTTGGCAGTCTGGGTGTAGTAGTTTGTGGCATTCCTTTCAATGTTGTGAGCCTCATCCACAATAAGTACATCAAAATCTGGCAGAATCTCTGCACCTTCCATTATTGAGTGAGAAAGCACAATATGGTGGTTGGCAACAATTAAATTGGCATGGTCGAGTTTTTTTCGAGCCCTGTAGAAAAAACAGCCACTTCTATAGTATGGACACTTCCTGTGTGCACACGATATACTTGAACTTTCCACTAACGGCCATACAGTTTCATCAACACCCTCTTTCGAGTAAAGCTCAGACCTAAGTCCAGTTTCAGTTGAGCTCAAAAACTCTTTCAAAAAGGAGTAAGCATCTGTCTCAAAAAGTAGGGTATTGCCCTTTGTGAGCAAGTTTTCAGCCTTTCTCCTGCAGATGTAATTATTCCTCCCAAAGGCTAAAGCAACCTTAAAGTCAAAAACAGACTCCAAAATCGGCAAATCTTTATTTACAAGCTGTTGTTGAAGGTTTTTTGTGTTTGTTGAGATAACAACCCTTTTGTTGTGTTTCTTTGAATAGATTAAAGCTGGAACAAGGTAGGCAAGGCTCTTTCCCGTTCCAGTGGGAGCCTCTATGATGGCATCTTTTGAGCTTTCCATAGCCTGATAAATCACATTCGCCATCTTTATCTGTTCGTCCCTATATTCCAAACCCTCCTGACTTTTGTAAAGTTTTTCAAAAATTCCTTCTATATTAGCCTCTTTCTCTGGCTCTCCTAAAACCTTAACATTCAAATCACCATCAACAACCACAAATCTATCAATGGAATCGAGATTTCGAGCGAGCAACTCTATTGCCTCATCCAGGCTATCTGAAAAAAATAGGACATTTCCAGATAAACTTTCTGTCTCATTTATGTCTGTAATTATATCTCCACTCAACTCAAAACTAAACAGAGCTGGCATTGAGAAGAGTTCAAGTTTATCTCTGGCTCTGTTGGACAGCTGCATTACTATTTATCAAAAGGAACAGGATATTTACCATCAAAACAGGCTAAACAAAACCCTGAACCGCCAACTATCTCTTTTAATCCCTCAAGGGAGAGATAGGAAAGGGAGTCTGCCGTTGTATACCGTCTTATCTCTTCAACGGTGTGTGAGGATGCAATGAGCTCCTTCCTTGTGGGGGTGTCTATCCCATAGAAACAGGGAGAAACAACGGGTGGTGATGCAATCCTTAGATGAACCTCCTTAGCCCCAGCACTCCTAAGCATCTTAACTATCCTTCTACTTGTAGTCCCCCTAACAAGTGAATCATCAACCACAACTATCCTTTTACCTTCAAGCACATCCCTTGCCGGGTTTAGCTTAAGCCTAACACCGAAATTCCTGATGGATTGGGCTGGTTCAATAAATGTCCTGCCAACATAGTGGTTTCTAATCAAACCAAAATCAAACGGCTTGCCTATCTCCTGAGAGTAGCCAATGGCGGCAGGAACGCCAGAATCTGGTGTAGGAATCACTATATCAACATCAGCAGGAGACTCTCGAGCCAAAATCCTTCCCATCTGTTTTCTCATGGAGTAAACATACCTACCCCAGAGAAGTGAATCTGGCCTTGAAAAGTATATATACTCAAAAACACACTTGCGCTCATCCTTCCTTTCAAAAGGTTTAAATGAGTGGAGACCGTCTGAATTTACAACAACAACCTCTCCAGGCTCAACATCCCGTATAAATTCAGCCCCAATCAAGTCAAACGAGCAAGTTTCGCTTGCAAAAACCAAAGCATCATCCAGTTTTCCAATGGAAAGAGGTCTGAAACCCCATGGATCACGGGCTGCATAAAGCTCATTTTCCCGCATAATTATAAGACTGAAAGCTCCTTTTAACTCTTTGAGTGCATCAACAAGTCTATCGTAGAAACTCTCTCTGTTGCTTCTTGCAATTAGGTGTATTATAACCTCTGTATCAGAGTTTGAATTGAATATTGCCCCCTGCCTCACAAGCCTCTGCTTTATGGGTATGGCATTTACAATGTTACCATTGTGAGCTATGGCTATACTTCCTAAATCGTAGTGAGCCTGGAGTGGCTGAATGTTGCTCTCTGACTCATCTCCAAATGTGGAGTATCTGTTGTGTCCTATTGCAATTCTACCCTTCAAAGATGAAATAATGCCCTTCTTATTAAAAATTTCATTGACAAGACCCACACCCTTGTAGCTAAAAAATCGCTCTCCATCTGTTGAAACTATCCCTGCAGCCTCCTGCCCCCTGTGCTGAAGGGCATGAAGCCCCAGATAGACATAGTTTGATGCTTCACTCTTGTTAAAAATGCCAAAAACACCGCACATCTATTTCAATCCAAGTACATCCAGCATCGAGTATAACCCAGGCACCTTATCGACCACCCAGCGTGCAGCTTTTATAGCTCCTCTCGCAAAGGTATCCCTTGATGAGGCTCTGTGTGTAAGCTCTATTCTCTCACCAAGTCCAGCAAAAATAACTGTGTGTTCACCCACAACATCGCCGCCTCTCAAACTCATAACACCTATCTCTTTGGGCTTTCTCTCTCCTATCCTACCCTTTCTACCAAAAACACCAACTTCATCTAAACTAACACCCAAGCCTTGAGCTACATACTCAGCAAGCTTAAGCGCTGTTCCGCTTGGCGCATCAACCTTGTATCTATGGTGCATCTCCACAATCTCTATATCATAACTTTCACCCAGAACCTTTGCAATCTCACCCACAAGCTTAAATAGGATATTGACACCCAAACTCATGTTTGGTGCAAGTACTACAGGCACTATGGCTGAAAACTTTTCAATCTCCTTTACCTGCTCATTACTCAAACCAGTTGTACCAATGACAATCGGCTTATCCTTATCCGCAGCAACCCTAACATGCTCAACTGTAGCTTCAGGTGTTGTAAAATCTATAACAACATCACCATTATCTATAACCGCTTCTAAATCATCTACTATCTCCAAATTAACAGGTTCAGAAGAACAGACAAAGCCAATATCTTTTCCTACAAACTCAGAGCCCTTAGCCTCTACAGCTCCAGCAAGCTTTAATCTCTCATCTTCAAGCACAATGGAGCATATCCTTCTTCCCATCTTGCCCGCAGCTCCACAAACTATAACCTTCAACATGGCAGACCCCCTTAAATCAATTCCATACTTTTTAAAACTTCCCTGAGCCTCCCCCTGTTCTCGTCAGACATTCTACAAAGGGGCAGCTTAAACTCCTCCTCAATTAAACCCATCATGGCAAGAGCTGTCTTAACGGGAATAGGGTTGGTTTCATAGAACATTGCAAGATGGAGTTTAAACAGCTTGTAATGCAAGCTCTTGGCCTCTTCAAGATTACCCTCGACAAACGCATCGTACTGTCTTGCAACAAGTTCAGGCACCACATTGGCTGTAACAGATATAACACCCGTGCCACCGATCGCCATCATCGGAAGTGTCAAAAAATCATCTCCGCTGATAACACTGAATCCCTCTTTAGCACCCTCTATTATCTCAGAAACCTGATTGAGGGAGCCACTCGCCTCTTTTATTCCAACTATATTATCTATTTCTGACAGCCTGATAACAGTTTTCGGAAGTATGTTAACGCTCGTTCTTCCAGGAACATTGTAAAGCACCAAAGGTAGACCACATGCTGAAGCTATGGTTTTATAGTGCAAGTATAATCCCTCCTGGGTCGGTTTGTTGTAATAAGGTGCAACAGACAGTATTGCATCAGCTCCAGCACCCTTTGCTATATTGGCAAGCTCAATAACCTTTTTTGTGTTATTCGTGCCCGCACCCGCAAGCACCGG
>WFQQ01000025.1 GCA_015486965.1 Desulfurellaceae bacterium | reverse complement strand
TGTTAAGCCTTTGTGTGAGCTTGGGGCTAAGTTCACACTGAGAGGTGAAAAGCTCCCAGAAATCTTGGGCAGGCTTGAAGGTGAAGAAAGCCTCAAGACCTGCTAAAGGAGTTTCTACTTGAGAGGGATAGGTAAAAGACCCCTTTATGGGGCTTTTAACCACCATAATGTGAGTTTAATTGAGCCTGAACACGCTTGGTGTGTGTTCAGGCTTTTTTAATTTATGGTGAGAAAGGAGTTTGGTATGGCTATCACAGTTCCTAAGGTTAAGTTGATGAAGGGTAAAGAGAAGATTTCCATGATCACGGCTTACGACTACACATCCGCACGCATTGCAGATGAGGCTGGTATTGACATCATTCTTGTCGGGGATTCCCTTGCAATGGTTATGCAGGGCAAAAGCACAACCATACCTGTAACTGTAGATGAGATGATCTATCATGCCAAAATGGTTAGAGCTGGTGTTAAAAACGCTTTGATTGTTGTAGATATGCCATTTATGAGCTATCAGGTCGATTATACTGAAGCTGTAAGAAATGCTGGAAGGATTTTAAAGGAAACTGGGTGCGATGCCGTGAAACTTGAGGGTGGTAGGGAGTTTGTTCCTACCATTAATAGTATAGTTGCGGCAGGTATCCCCGTTATGGGACATCTGGGCTTGACACCCCAGTCTATCAATATATTTGGCTCTTACAAGGCAAGGGGTAAGGATGAAAAGGAGGCTCAAAAGATTAAGGAAGACGCTAAATATATTGAAGAGGCTGGTGTTTTTTCTATAGTCCTTGAGTCTGTTCCCAAGCAACTGGCAAAGGAGATAACAGAGTCTGTAGGCGTTCCTACTATTGGAATAGGAGCAGGGGTTCACACGGATGGACAGGTTCTTGTATTTCACGATATGTTAGGATTATTTGACGATTTTAAGCCAAAGTTTGTAAAGAGATATGCCCATCTGAAAAAAGCTGCGGTTGAAGCCGTTAAAAATTATATAGAAGAGGTCAAGCAGGAGAAATTCCCAACAGATGAGCACTCCTACCTGTGAGGTGAGATATGGAGATTGTTAACAGTGCTAAAGATATGCAGATGGTGGCGGAAGATTATAGGCTGGAAGGTAAGAAGATAGGCTTTGTCCCAACGATGGGCTATCTTCACGAAGGGCATCTCTCGCTTGTTAGACAGGCGAAAAAAGATAACGATGTTGTAATTGTAAGTATATTTGTTAACCCTCTCCAGTTTGCTCCCAATGAGGACTACGAAAGTTATCCAAGGGATATTAAAAGGGATGAAGATCTATTAAAAAAAGAGGGGGTAGATGTTCTTTTTTATCCTTCTGTGCAAGATATGTATCCAGACGGTTTTCAGACTTATGTCCAGGTTGAAAATCTCACAAAAGTGCTTGAGGGAAGGAGCAGGCCTACGCATTTTAGGGGTGTTGCAACCGTTGTTTTAAAACTTTTTAACATAACAAAACCACACAGGGCTTACTTTGGAAAGAAAGATGCTCAGCAATTAATTGTTATAAAGAGAATGGTGCGTGATTTGAATCTTGATGTTGAGATAGTTGGTATGCCCATTGTCAGGGAAGAGGATGGGCTTGCCATGAGTTCGAGGAATAAGTATCTGAATGGTGAGGAGCGAAAACAGGCTGTTTGTCTGTATAGGGCTTTGAGGAGGGCAGAGGAGCTAATCGAGGGTGGAGTTTGTGATGCAGAGAGGATTAAAAAAGAGATGGAAGATGTTATAAAACGCTATCCTTTAGCTGAGATAGATTATATTAGTATTAATAGGATTTCAGACCTTGGGGAGCTGGATAGAGTTGAGGATGGCAATACGCTTGTAAGTCTTGCGGTGAGGATTGGCAAAACGAGGCTCATTGATAATATGTGGTTTTAATCTTGTGGAGGTTTATTTGACATGATGAGGCAGGTCTTAGTAGGAAAGATACACAGGGCTACTGTAACAGAGGCTGATTTAAACTATGTTGGAAGTATTACGATTGATGAAGAGCTTTTGGAGGCTGCCAATATAGGAGAGTATGAGCTTGTTCATGTTTGGAATATAGACAATGGTGAGAGGTTTGAAACCTATACGATTAGAGGTAAAAAGGGAAGTGGTGTTATATGTTTAAATGGGGCAGCGGCGAGGAAGGTTTCTGTCGGTGATAAGATTATTATAGCTGCATTTGGATTGGTTAACGAGGAAGAGTTTAAAAACCATAAGCCAAACATTGTTATAGTTGACGATAAGAATAGGATTGTTGAAAGACACAGTGGTGTTTAATTATGGTTAGGGCTCTATCTTTGATGGGGCAGCTTGGATACGGTTATAATAGAGATTCCTTTTTAAGAGGTATGAGTGAGGGTGTTGATTTTATCGGCGTTGATGCTGGTTCAATTGATTCAGGTCCCTACTTTTTGGGCTCTGGTAATATGAAGGCAAATTACGATGCCACGCGCTCAGATTTGGAATTTCCGTTGGTTACGGCGCTAAACAAGAAAATTCCATTTATTATCGGCTCTGCGGGGTATGCTGGAGGAGATGTACACCTCTCCAAGTTCATGGAGATTGTCGAGGATATAGCAAAAGATAATGGAATTCACCTAAAAGTTTGTGTAATTCACTCTGACCTTGACAAAAATGTGGTGCTTAAACTTTTCAGGGAGGGAAAGGTAAAAAGCTATGAGGGTAATCCTCCTCTTGATGAGGCAGATATTTTATCATCCACTCATATCGTTGCCCAGATGGGTGTTAAGAGGTTTTTGGAGGCTTTAGATTTGGGGGCTGACTTGATTGTTGCGGGTAGAGCCACAGATGCCTCAATCTATGCGGCTTATCCCTTAATGAAAGGCTGCGATCCATCGTTGGTGTGGCATATGGCAAAGATTATAGAGTGTGGAGCGCTGTGTGCAAAGCCTGCAAGCCCGTCAGATGCTCTGTTAGGCTGGATTGATGAGGACGCATTTTACTTAAAGCCACCCAATGAGATGAGGAGATGCACCGTGGATTCAGCGATGGCACATGCGCTATATGAGAACACGAATCCCTTTGTTATAGAGGAGCCGGATGGCACGCTTCTCCTTGAGAATGCAAAGTACGAACAGTTTGATGAAAGGACTGTTAAGGTTTATGGGGCAGAGTGGAGAGAGAGGAAAAATCCCACCTTTAAAATAGAGGGAGCCAAGTTTTCAGGCTTTAGGACAATTGCTCTCATGGGTGTTAGAAATCCAGACATGATAGAGCTTTTAGACGATATTTTAGATGACATCAGGGATGAGGCCGAGAAGATGTTCAAAACTAATTTTAAGCTTACCTTCAGACAGTATGGTAAAAACGGTGTTCTTTCAGATTTAGAGTTTGACAACAGATTACATGAGATTGGGTTGGTTGTCGATGTTGTAGCTGATGAGCAAAAGGTTGCACATAAAATTTGCTCGGTTGTAAAGTCTCGACTACAACATTACGATTATAAGGGAAGGGTGGCAACGGGAGCCAATGTGGCATTTCCCTATTCACCTGCTGAGATAGACATGGGAGAGGTTTATGAGTTTAGCGTATATCACCTTGTTGATGAGGATTTGAACAGGTATTTTACAATTGAGGAGATAGAGCTTTGAGGCTTAAAGAAGCTGTAAAGGTTTTGAGGAGTAAGAATGCTGGAGTCTGGCATATTACCATAGATATTGTCTTTAAAAACAGTGAGTTATATGAGATTGCAAAAACAAAGCTTACAAAAGAGCTTTTCTGTGAGCTTTTTAATAGAAATGAGCTTGAGTATTTTCAGTGTGATAGTATAAACACTTTAAAGGTCTCTTTTTTGAGAGAGCAAGCTGCCGGCTCACTGAAAGATACAGACTGCCTCGGAGCAAATTTTTATATCCCACTTATGGAGATTGAGATTTAAAAAACCGTTCCTGTTGTAATATCTTGTTGATGGATATATATTTTTACGATGAAGGTAAACGGAAAAAAGGGTATTGTAATATCCATACTATTTTCGCTGATTCTACACTCAATTTTCATTCTGGCTTTTTATTACCTTTTAAAGAAAAAGCCTCTGTTTCCATCCAAGTTCCCTCCGATTCCTAAACAAACATTTGTTGATATTGTAACTTTGCCGAAAAAGAGCCATAAGACAGAAAAAGTAATAAAAGAAAAACATAAGATTGGGGCTAATATTTCAAGGAAGGGTATGGCAAAGGTGTATTCCAATAAAGAACTACTACCATTTGGATTTGAGAGCAAACCTTTGATGTCGGCTAAAAAGCCTTCTCCTCCTACAGCGTTGGTTAAAAAACCCCAAGCTAAGCCCAATAAAAAGCCTGAGAAGAAAAAGGTCGTTGAGAAGACGGAGAAAAAACAGGCAAAGCCCCATAAACTGGCAAAAAAAGGGTTTGCACAAAAAAGGGTTAAACCTATTAGGAAAGCACAGAAGAACTCTAAAAGCGTATATAAAAAAGTTAGCAAGAAAATTGTCAGGGCTAAAAAAAGGGAGCAAAAGGGTAGAAGCGAGAAGGTTATAAGGTTGAGCGGAAATCTGATTAAGCCTTATAACTTGAAACCGGGGTTTCTCTCTGGAAAGGCCTTTCAGTATGAGTATAAAAGGGCAAAGAGAGAAGCAACCATAAGCATTGGTACGCAGTCGTTAAAATACGCATCCTACCTTGAGCATATAAAAAACAAAATTGAGAATGTTTGGGCGTATCCAACTGAGGCGGCAAGAACTGGCCAACAGGGAACCCTGCTCATTTTATTTACCATAAATAAAAACGGCGATTTAATAAGGCTTAAACTTGTTAGGTCGAGCGGGTATCCACTGTTAGATAGAGCCGCTCTTCAGGCTATCAGGGATGCTTCCCCCTTCCCACCTCTGCCCAAGCGGTTTAACCTCGATATTTTAAATATCTATGCTACATTTGAGTACGATTTGGGATTCAGGTATGTTTATTAGGCTTCCCTGTATGTCGCCTTTGAGTTTTTAGACTCAAAAACGCTCACGCTGTGGGGCTTGCAGTTTATATGGCGGAGTTTCTCTTTAATGTTTTCAAATATGTATTTTGCTATCATCTCCGATGTGGGATTGGTTTGCTTGAAATACTCGTGGTCGTTTAGGTATGTGTGGTCAAGCTTGTCCACAATTTCCTTTAATATGCTTTTAAGCTCTTTGAAATCTATTCCGATAAATGCTTCGTTAAGTTCTGTGCAGACCACGGTTGCTTCAACGACAAAGTTGTGTCCGTGCAGGTTTTCACATGCTCCATGGTAGTTTTTGAGCCTATGGGCAGCGGCAAAATCCATGCTTACTGTAATCTCATACATCCTCACAACCCTCGATACTGTTAAAATGATAGCCCACAAGACCTGACGGGATTTTTGGATAAAAATATGTGGATTTTTGAGGTACGGTCAAGCCTGCCTGTGCTATCTTAACAAGCTCCCTGAAACTAATCGGTTTTAAAATAAAACCAACTTTAGCAACTCCCCTGTCAACAGCATTTTTTAGCTCTTCAACGGTGTGAGCATATCCAGCAGCTTTTTCGTTTTTTATATCCTCATCGTTCAGCTTCAAGATTCTCTTGTAGATATAGTCTTCAAATAGCTTTGAGTTTGTAGACTCAAGTAGCCCTGTGCTCTTTTTCTCTTTTAGTTTGAGATAGTAAAACTGTCCATTATAGTACATTGTAAAGTCAGCATTTTCTGGGTTTTCTCTAGATATATTGAAATAATTTTTGAGTTTATTGAAAAAACTGTCAAAGTCTTCCAGATTCTTTATCAATCTGTGTATTGCAGAGAGCACCAAACCGCCTGCTTCAGCATCTATTAGTAGAGCCATAATATAGTCGAAACCACCACTTTTTATGCCCATGTTGTTGAAAAACTCCTTAATCATAAGTGCCGTTTCATACCTGTGGTGACCATCCGCTATAATGAGCTCTTTGTCTTTTAGTATTTGCCCTATTGTTTCAATACTATCTCTTTCGTGAATTTTAAATAGCCTATGGTTAATGTTTTCAAATCTGGCATCAAAAATTGCCTGCGCCCTGGTGCTTTCTTCAATAACACCTTCTATCTCGGGACTTCTATCGTACAAGCCCATGATTGGGCAGAACATGGCATGTGTCTTTGTTATGAGGTTAAATCTGTCAATTTTTGGTCCTTTGAGCGTCTTTTCGTGTGGTTTCACACTCTTTCCGAATGGTTCAACCTTTAGCGCTGCCACTATTCCCCTTAAAGTTTTTTTCTCTCCGTCAAACTCGAAGTCTGCAGTATATGTATAGAAAGAGCAGTTGCTATCGAAGGCTAAAACACCCTGTTCAAACCATTGATTGAGAAGCTCATTGGCTCCATCATACGAGTCAGGTAGGATGAGGTTTACTATATTGTTTTTATGCTGTTTTTTTAACAACTCTCTTTTCTGACTGTCTATAACATCGTAGGGCGGTGCTAAGACTTCAGGAGTCCTAAATCTTTCTGAATATAAAATTCCTCTAAAAGGGCTTACAGTCGCCATTTTCACCTCAATAGATTGGATTTAGAGAGAATAGTTCTACCTTTTCTGCAAATTCTTTAACTTTGTGTATGTTTGGGGTTTTGGGATAGAGGCTTATGTCGTTGGCTTTATAAACCTCTATATCACTGCTAAATATCTCGCTATCTCTAGCTTTTTTAGGTTCATTCAATCGTTTCAGACGACCTTTTTCATCAATTTCATAATCTGAGAAGTAAGCCATTTTTGAAAAGAACTCTCCAACAACCCTGAATTTTGCTTGTTTATCTATTACAGAAGCTGTGAGATCCAGCGCATTAACCCTGAAGCAGTCTATTTCCTCTCTTTTGAAGAACAAGCCTTTCAAGGTTGATATAACAACCCTGATCGATGTGTGTCTGCCGGGTCCTGCCACGCAGTATAAGGTATCTATATCATCCAATTCAAGAGCTGTTGCCTTGAGCATGAAGTCAACTGTGTTTACAAGCAACTGGGAGTGGGTTTTTTTTGGTATAGAGTACATCTGGAATATTACCCTTCCGTTTTCAAACAGCGTTAGGTCTATTAAAGTGCCACTCGCATCTATAGCGAACTCAACCATCTATTTTTTGTTTGTCGGAGGAGGCGTAAACTGGATTGGTGGTATAATAACAGGTGCAAGCCCCATTCTTAACAGTGAGTTCTGAACGATCTCTCTGAAGTATGGCCAGCTATCTATCAAGACAGTTGATTGTGCAAATATCTCAAATATCTCATCGTCTATAGGCCCACCAGTCTGGAAGTCAAGCAGGAAAACCACCTCTATGGAGACAAAAACATCGTTTTCGTTCTCTTTGTGGGCAATTTTTAACTTGTACTCCTGAAAAACCCTGACAAAGTTATCCTGCAAAATCTGATAGTATGCGTTCTTGTCTATGTAAACCTTCTGGGTTTCTGGTGATACATTGAGTTTTTCGTCATCGAACTCTGCATTGAGTTTTTTTACCCTTAAATTGACCAGAGCAAGGTTTTTGTTGAACTGGGTGATTCTCTCTTCTAATGTAGCCATCTTTACCTCCACTTACACAACAGTTAAATTTCTATCTTTTGTTAAGACCTTTTTTATACCGTTTTCTCCAAAGTTTATTGTAAGGAGATTTCCATCTCTGCTCAAAACCACTCCTCTTCCATAAACAGTGTGTAGAACCTTTGTTCCCCTTTCTATTTTTCTGTCGTTTTTTTGCTCAATATCCTTCAAAAACCGAGAGGGTCTGCTTGGCAGGTACTGGTTGTTCTTTCTCCTGAACTGTGCATGGGTTATAAATAGATTTGTCTTTGCTCTTGTTATTGCTACATAAAAAAGCCTTCTCTCCTCCTCTATATCGAGCTCGTTTTTCTTCAGGTTTTCGTTTGGGAACAAGCCCTCTTCAACTCCTACAACAAAAACAGTGTTGAATTCAAGCCCCTTTGCGGCGTGTATGGTCATAAGTTTAACAAATTCGTTATTATCATTCAGCTCGTCGGAGTAGTCAAGCAGGGAAAGGCTATCTAAAAAGTTATCGAGGCTGCTAAGGTCCCCTGCGTTTTTTAACTCTTCCACATTTGACATTCTATCATAATCAGATTTTTCTGCAAGGTAGTTTTTGTAGCCACTTTTTTCTAAAATTTCATCTATGAGCTCATCCACACTTTTTGTTTTATCAATCTCAAAAAAAGGTGTCGTGAACCTTTTGAGGAGTTCCCGTTGTTTTTTGGTAAGTTTCTCATTTTCTTGCAATTGTAAAGATGCCTCAAATAGAGAGACTCCTTTTGCTTCTGCGTAGTCGCTTATCTTTTTTATTAGAGCTTTTCCTATACCTCTTGGATGGGATGATATAGCCCTTAGAAAGGATACATTGTCTTTTGGGTTAATGAGGAGTTTTAGGTAAGCGAGAACATCCTTCACCTCTTTTCTTTCAAGAAACCTTTTTGAGCCTATTATCGAATACGGTATGGAGTTTCTAATAAGAGCCTCTTCAAAGCTCCTTGATTGGTGGTTCGTTCTGTAAAGTATAGCAATGTCGTTTAGAGATTCCCCGCTTGATTTAAGCTCAATTATCTTTTCTGCAACAAAATCCGCCTCATCTGAATCTGTTGGAAGTTCTTTTATGGTTATCTTTCCACCAATTTTGTCTGAATATAGGCTCTTTTCGTTTCTGAAACTGTTTTTTGATATTAAATTGTTTGCAAGGTTAAGTATCTCCTGGGCAGACCTGTAGTTTTTCGTTAATTTTATAACCTTGCAATTTTCATACTCTTTATCAAATTTCATTATGTTTTCTACTTTTGCGCCCCTGAAACTGTATATGGACTGATCTTCATCTCCAACAGCACACACAAAGTTGTTTTTAGAGCTTAATTGTTTTATAAGGTAGTATTGTGGATAGTTTGTATCTTGGTATTCATCTATGAAAATGTATTTAAACTTTTGCGAATACTTACTTCTTATCTCCTCGTTTGATTCAAATAGCTCTATGGTTTTTAAAATGATGTTATCAAAGTCTAAAGCACCGGCATTTTCAAGCTCCTTTTCGTATGCTAAGTAGACCTTTTTAACTATTTTCTCAAAAGGTGTTGTATTGGGTATGTTGTCTGGCTTTTCCATATTGAGTTTGTGATATGAAATCTTTGAAAGCAAGGCTTTTGGTGTGTACTTTTTCTGGTCAATGTTGAGCCTCTTTAGGATTTCTTTAATAAGGCTCTCTTGGTCTTTTGAGTCATATATTGTGGGTTTGAAACCTTCGGTTCTTAGGATTCTTAAAGCTATTGAGTGAAATGTTCCAATCCACATGCTTTTAGCACTGACTCCAACAAGTTTCACTATTCGCTCTTTCATTTCGTTTGCAGCCTTATTTGTGAATGTCAGGGCGAGAATTTCTGATGGTTTTGCCAATTCTTCTTCCAATATATAGGCAATCTTGTGGGTTAGGGTTTTGGTTTTGCCGCTTCCTGCACCTGCTATAATTAGAAGGTTGCAGTTGCACTCAACTACAGCTTTTCTCTGAGAATCGTTAAGCTGACTTATTATGGAGTTTTTCTGTTGCATCGTTGTATGCTTTAATGATGTCCTTTCTTGTTATAATGCCTATAACCTTACCGTTTTCATCGACCACAGGCACGGTGTTTATCTCTTTAAATCCAATTTTGTGTAGCAGTGTGTTTAAGTTTTCCTCTTTCGTTGTTGTAATGACATCTTTGTTAGCAACATCCTCTGCAACCAAAAAATCGGCAAGCTCGTTCTCTCCAAGTATTGTTTTTAAGACATGCAGAGTTACAATACCCTGCAGGTTTTTGTTTGCATCGATAACAGGTATGTCTGTTTGTTTCGATTCAGATAGTGTTTCATATATTTTAGATAGGTGGGTATCTCCTGTAACGCTTACAAAATCCTTTCTCATGAGGTCTTTCACCTTTATGCCCTCAAGGACATCCCTGACATATTCGTATTTATGGATGGGTGAGTGCATTCTGTTTTTGACTTGGTGTCTTTCTATGCTGTACCGTGTGGTCAAAAGGAAACTTATAGAGACCACCCACATAGACGGTACTATAAGTTCGTAATTTCCCGTTATTTCAGCCACGAGTATTATTATCGAGAGAGGTGTTTTGTTTGTTGCAGCGAAGAATCCAGCCATACCAACTATTGCGAAAGATGCAGGATTGTTTACTAAAGAGGGAAAGAAGTGTTGCAAAAAGCCACCTACACCGCCTCCCAAGGCTGTGCCTATTACAAGTGTTGGGGCAAACAGTCCAACTGAGTTTCCACTTCCCAGAGTTACAGAGGTTGTAATCATTCTAACAAAAGCTAAAAGTAAAAGGACATAGAAGCCTGTTTTATTTAAAAAAGCATCTTGCATTATTCCGTATCCCATGCCTGCTGCATTTGGGATTAGCATTGCAAAAAGCCCAACTATGAAGCCACCTAAAGCCGTTTTAATGTAGAGAGGAGATTTTATCTTGCCGAATGTTTCGTTTGTTTTGTTGAAGATATTTATAAAGATTATGGCACTGATTGAGCATACAAGGGCGAGTATGGTGTATGAGATGAACTCATAGATGTTGTTGAATTTCATGGAGGGGGTTGAGAACATGTGAACCCAGCCAAACTTGGCGGAGAAAATGGAGTAGGCAATAATCGATGAGATAGCGGCGGGCAGAAGTGCTTCATATTCGAAATCTATATCCTGATACAGGACTTCAACAGCATAGATTGCGGCACCCATGGGGCTTCTGAATATGGCACCCACGCCTCCTGCAAGTCCAGCAAGCATTAGAATCCTTTTGTCTTTGTCGGTTAAATGGAAGAATTTACCCACCTGATATCCAAAACCAGCTCCCACCTGTGCCGCAGGACCCTCTCTACCACCTGCTCCTCCGACACCCAAAGAGAGTACAGATACCAATATCTTGACAAAGGGAACCCTTTTTCTAATGGGAAGATTGTTGTGGTAGGCTTTTATTACCTCTCCTGTGCCACCACCTTTTGTCTCTTCGGCAAGCAGTTTGATAAATAGGCCGCTTAAAAAACTACCAGCGGTTATTATTATTAAGAACGCAACTCTGTTGAACGGCTTGTGTATAATGGGAAGCAGCGGTTCCTCGTTTGTTGGATGGGTTAGAGGAAATCCAGCAACATGGTTCATCAAAATAACGGAGGTTAAATCTAAAAGAATAAAGAAAACTATGGCACCAACACCGGCAAGGACACCAACGATTGAGGCATATATGAGCATTTTGCTTGTTTGAGAGTGTTTTAAGTTTTTTATGACAAACATCAAATCAGAGATTGCAGAGACTTTCATTCTACAGTAACACTCTTTGCCAGATTTCTTGGTTGGTCTATGTCATTTCCCCTCAAATATGCAACATGGTATGCAAATAGCTGAAGAGGTATGATGTATATAAACGGTGCGAAGTCGTAATCAACCTCTGGAACCTCTATTATGTCATCAACTATGGTTGATTTTCTACTGCTCACAAGGATTATTTTTCCGTGTCGGGATTTTATCTCTTCACAGTTGGAAATGCTTTTTGAATATAGAGGCTCTTTTGGGTGTGCAACCACGACCGATGGTGTGTTTTCGTCAATTAAGGCTATAGGACCATGTTTCATCTCGCCAGCGGGATAACCCTCCGCATGAATGTATGATATCTCTTTTAGTTTCAGTGCACCCTCAAGGGCGAGTGGAAAGCAAATCCCCCTTCCAAGGTAGAGGAAGTTCTGGTATTTGTAATATTTGTCTGCAAGCTCTTTTATTGTTTTCTCTGTTAGGTCAAATGTTTGCTTGATAAGGGAGGGGATTTTTAAGAGCTTTTTTGCAGCTTCAAACGCCTCCCGTTTTCCTTTAAGTTGAGAGATATAGAATGCAAGCATAAATAAAACAGCGAGTTGACTTGTGAATGCTTTGGTTGAGGCAACGCTTATCTCAGGACCAGCAAGTGTGTATATGCAGCTATCTGAAAGCCGTGCTATGGCACTCTCCTTCACATTTACTATGGATAGGGTTTTTATGCCCCTCTTTTTAGCCATTTTAAGTGGCTCTTTTGTGTCGGCTGTCTCACCAGATTGGGAGATAGCTAAAAATAAGTTATTTTTTGAGTAAAGGTAGTCGTAGTACCTGAATTCACTGCCTATTTCGACATCTACCTTTACGCCTGTAAACTTTTCTAAAATTGGTTTTGCCGTAAGTCCAGCGTAAAAACTTGTTCCGCAAGCTACAACCGTTATCCTATCGATGTTTTTAAGAAACTCTTTGTCCAGTTTTATCTCATCATCCAGAAGGATTCTGCCATTCTCATCTATTCTTGATTGAATTGTGTTTCTTACAGCCTCATCCTCTTCTGCTATTTCCTTTAGCATAAAGTGTTTATAGCCACCCTTCTGCGCTTTCTCTTTGCTCCAGTTTATCTGAACTGTGTTTCTCTTGGTTTCTTCAAGTTTTTCATTGAAAATGGTTATCCTGTCTCTGTCAACTAAAGCTACATCCCCATCTTCCAAGAATATAAAATTGTTTGTGTACTCTATCATGGCTGAAACATCACTTGCTATAAATGTCTCTCCTTCAGAGATGCCTATTACAAGGGGGCTTTCATGTTTTGCAAGCATTAAATAGTCAAAATCTTTTGAGAGAGCAACAATGGCAAAACTGCCCTTAAGCTTCTTTACACTCTCAAAAAAGGCATTTTTAAAGTCAAGGCTCGCTTTTAGGTAGTGGTCAATTAAAAGGGCGATCGTCTCTGTGTCTGTATCCGTTTTTCTACTTATACCCTTATTGTTCAAAAATTTTTCTATGCTCCTGTAGTTTTCAATTATACCATTATGGACAACGGAGACTGCCTCGGTAAAGTGTGGGTGAGCGTTTTCTGTTGAGGGTTTTCCGTGGGTTGCCCAGCGGGTGTGTCCTATGCCTATTTTTGCACTTGTATCCAGCCTGCTTTCAGCAATTAGTGATATTAAGTCTATAACCTTTCCTTTGGTTTTTACCGTTTCAATACCGCTCTTCGTTTTCAGGGATATACCAGCCGAATCGTAGCCCCTGTATTCTAACGATTGCAAACCAGAAAGGAGGATTCCCAGAGCCTTCCTCTTACCTGTGTAGCCAACTATTCCACACATAGCTCACACTTTATACCACTACCAACCGTTTTTTTCAAACTTTCCTGTTTTTTCACTGACCTCGTTGTATTTTTTTATAATATCCTTTCTTTTTACGACGCCTATGAGTTTTTCTGGGTTATTTCTTTCAACAACTGGTATTAGGTCAACATCTTTGAAGCCAATTTTGTTGAGGAGTGTATGCAGGTCTTCATCTGGATATGTTACTATAAGCTCTTCGTTTGCTATATCTTTTGCAATGAGAAAGTCCATGAGAAAGTCCTCTTCACCGAGCATTGCCTTTATGACCCTCATTGTGAGGATGCCTTTTAGATTACCCTGTTTATCGAACATTAATATGGAATCATCTTCACAGTTGTTTAAGCATTCATAGACACTCCGTGCAGGGGTTCTTTGGTTGACCCATTGGAAATCTTGGGTCATGATATCTTTTATATAGATACCCTCTAAGATATCTTTTGAGAACTCTGTTCTGTGAGCTGGAGAGTGCTTTCTGTTTTTTACCTGTTTTTCGTATATTGTCCACTTCTGTGCGACAATGTAGCTTATGGCTGCAGTCCATATAGACGGAACTATAAGGTGGTAGTTTCCTGTCATCTCCGTTACCATAACAATTGTTGAGAATGGAGTGTTTGCTGCAGCTGTGAAGAAACCAACCATGCCTACAAGGACAAACGATGCAGGTTGGCTTACAAGCTGGGGGTATAGGCTTTTTAGAGCAAGACCCACAGCACCGCCTAAAGAGCCCCCTATAACCATGGATGGTCCAAAAACTCCTGCACTCCCTCCGCTTGATATGGTAAAAGATGTTGCGAGAATTTTAAGAACAGCCACAAGAAATAGAAGCTTTATTGTAATACTTCCATCCAAAGCTTCCTGTAAAACCCCATAGCCTGTTGATATTGCATCGGGCACAAATATGCCTATGAGTCCAACTATCAATCCACCAATTGCAGGTTTAATGTGTGGTATCGTGGGGATTTTTTTAAACAGGTCTCTTACACCGTAGAACACCTTTATGTAGAAAATGGCAAAGAGCCCGCAAACCAAAGCCAGAATTGTATAGGAGATAAACTCCATCGGATTTGAAAATGTGAATTTGGGTGTATAGAAAAGAGGTTTCCATCCGAAGAACATGCTAAAGATAGCGTATGCAACAATGGAGGCAACAACTGTATATATGAAAACCTCACCCTCTATCTCTGGCTCTTTGTATAAAACCTCGCTTGCAAATATCGCCCCTGCCATCGGTGCATGGAATATGGCTCCAACACCAGCACCCATGCCACTTGCAAGAAGGATTCTTCTCTTTTTGGTTGTTAAACCAAGACGTGTGGCAAAGTAGGAGCCAAAACCAGCGCCAATTTGGGCGATAGGTCCTTCCCTTCCGCCAGAGCCACCGCTACCCAGTGTTATTGCGGATGCTATCATCTTTATTATAGGGACTATGGGTTTGATGATGCCGTTTTTTTTGTGGTATGCCTCTATGGCGGCATCTGTACCGTGCCCTTCGGCTTCAGGTGCGAATGTATAAACAAGGATGCCTGATAATAGCCCCCCCACCGTTGTTATGGCTACAAGCAGTGTTGGTGAGAAACTCTTTTTTATGTGATTGAACAGGTGTGGCTCGCCCTTGGGCTCGTGCAGGGGAAAACCGGCTATGTTGTGGAGCAGGTAAACGGCAAAGAAATGGGTAATAACAAGAAAGATAACAGCTCCCAGACCTGTAATAACACCAACTATGGCAGCATAGAATATGAGTTTGCCCTCTTCGATGGCACTTTTGGTGGGTTTTAAGGTTATTGGCATATAGCTAAGATTTATTCTTCTCTCTTAATTTCTTTTCCATAGTTTCTCTGTATTTTTTGACCCAGTTGGGTTTGTTTACCTGAGGGACTCGTGAGATGGCAAGGGCGAATGGCTCAACATCTTTTGTTACGGTTGTACCAGCAGCTATCAATGCGTCGTTTCCTATTTTAACGGGTGCAACAAGCTGCACATCCGAGCCTATAAATACCCTGTCGCCTACGATGGTTTTGTTTTTCTGGTATCCATCATAGTTGCAGGTTATGGTACCGCAACCAACATTAACATCTTCACCCAACTCTGCATCCCCTAAATATGTCAGATGGCTTGCCTTTGTCCTTTTTCCTATCTTTACTTTTTTTGTTTCCACAAAGTTTCCTATTCTCACGCAACTTTTAAGCTCTGTCATCGGTCTTAGATGAGCAAAGGGACCTATTTCACAGTTGTCGCAAATTATGCTTTCCTCTATAACGCAGTATGGCTTAATGTGGACATTGTCCCTGATGACAGAGTTTTCTATTATGTTTCCGTTTTCTATAATACACTCCCTTCCAATTTTGGTTTTATCCTTTAGATGAACATTGGGGTAGATTACCGTGTCCTCTCCTATTTCAACATCGTAATTTACATAGGTATTTTCGGGATCTATGAATGTTACATACTCAAAACGGTCTATAATTCTCCTCTGCATAATCCTTCTCACTTCGCTGAGCTGCTTTCTTGTGTTTACTCCCAACATGTTTTCGCTGTTTATTTCCAATGTATCAACTTTTTCCATATACTTAATTATCTCTGTAAGATAGTACTCACCCGTTTCGCTGCTTTTTTCTATTTTAGGGAGTGCCCTCAGTGCCGCTTCCGTTCTGAATATGTATATCCCGCTGTTCACCTCTTTTATCTGTTTTATCTGGTTTGTTGCTTCTTTTTCTTCAACTATCGTGATTTTGCCATTTTCTCTTACAATCCTACCATACCCGTAAGGATTATCGAGAGTTGATGTGAAGATCAGGCAGTCGAGCCCCTTTAATTTAAGGATGTTAAGACCAGTTTCTATATCTTCTCCTTTAATGAGTGGCATGTCTCCGTTGACAACAGCAAATGCTTCAAATTCTATGTGATTTATTGCTTTGGACAGGGCATCAGCAGTGCCCTTTTGTTCCTGCTGGATGTGCACCTTTGCTTCGGGGAACATCTTTTCGAGTGCTTCTTTCATATCTGGATTTGACACTATATGGACTTTGAAATTTTCAAGTGCCTTTACAACATAGAATATTATCGGTTTACCACAGATGTTGTGAAATATTTTGCTTATCTTGGATTTCATCCTTTTGGATTTACCAGCCGCCAGTACAACAGCTTCCATAAAACCCTCCCTTAATGTCTGAAGTGTCTTATATGGGTGAACACAAGAGCCATCCCGTATTCGTCTGCCGCTTCAATTACCTCTTGGTCTCTTATGGAGCCACCCGGTTCTACTATGGCTTCAACCCCTACCTCTTTTGCGAAGTCTATTGAGTCCCTGAAAGGGAAAAACCCATCTGAGGCAAGCACAGAACCTTTTAAATCTTTGCCCAGCTCTTTTGCCTTGATAGCCGCAAATTTAACCGAGTCTATACGGGAGGTCTGACCTGCACCTATAGATAGAACAGCCCCATCTTTTGCATAGACCACGCCGTTCGATTTTGCGTACTTTGCCACTTTAAAGGCAAACTCTAAATCCTTTAATTGCTCTTCACTGGGTTTTCTTTTCGATACCGTTTCGTATGTAAAATCGCTTTTATAATCGCTCTCCTGTATTAAATAGCCACCTATGACGGTTCTTATCTCTGTGAATTTTAGGCTTGCCTCTGGCACTTTAATGACCCTTAAGTTCTTTTTGGTTTTTAGCAGCTCCAATGCCTCTCTTTCATACCCAAAGGCAACGACAACCTCATAGAATCTCTCTATGATAAGTTGGGCAAGCTCTCTATCCACTACACCGTTTATTCCAATTATACCGCCAAAGGCACTTATTGGGTCTCCCTCCAGAGCTTTGATGTATGCATCAACTGCGCTACTCCTTGTTGCAACGCCACACGGTGTGTTGTGTTTTATGATTACGCATGTTGTCTTTTTAAAATCTAAAATCATCCTGTATGCCACATCTATATCCAATATATTGTTGTATGAAAGCTCTTTTCCATTGAGTTGTTCCATGTTGGAGATACCCTTTGAGAGTGGGTTGAAACCAAAGAATGCACTCTGGTGAGGATTCTCTCCATATCTTAGATTCATTTTTCTTTTAATGGGAATGCCTACCTCTTTAAAATTTGGGCTGTTTGAGAGTTTTTCAACTATAAGTCCATCGTAGTACGAGGTTTTGGCAAAGACCTTTAGTGCAAACTCCCTTCTCACTTTTTTATCTATACCATCGAAGTTTTCCATGACCCATTTGTAGTCCTCAGGATCGCAAACCGCAAGCACATCTTTGTAATTTTTGGCTGCAGCCCTTAAAAGTGCAGGACCGCCAATATCTATGTTTTCAATCAGTTCATCTTCTATATCTGTTTTTAAAGCCACATGCTCGAATGGATACAGGTTAATTACCACCACCTCAATGTTGAGTATCCCCATTTTCTCCACGGTTTTCACATGTTCGGTATTGTCCCTCTGAAATAGGATTCCACCATGTATTTTGGGATGAAGGGTTT
>WFQQ01000024.1 GCA_015486965.1 Desulfurellaceae bacterium | reverse complement strand
GGCGTGTATGCCGTGGTTGACTACGCCCATACAGATAATGCCATGGAGAATGTTTTAAAGGCTTTGAACAGAATAAGAAAAGGAAGAATCATAACGGTTTTTGGTGCTGGTGGCGATAGGGACAGGACGAAAAGAGCAAAAATGGGAAGGGTTGCCGAAAGGTTGAGTGATGTTGTTGTAATAACAAGCGATAATCCGAGGAGTGAAGAGCCCATGCAGATTATCGATGACATATTGGAAGGGGTTTCTTTGAAAGGTAGGGTTGTTGTCGAGCCAGATAGGTTTGAGGCAATAAAGAGGGCGTTGGAGATTGCAAGGGTGGGGGATATTGTTGCCATACTTGGCAAGGGGCATGAGGATTATCAGATTTTAAAGGATAGAACAATCCATTTTGACGATAGAGAAGTGGTGAGAAGACTTTGGAACTTGGATTAGAAGAGCTTATTGAACTGTTAAAGCCCAAGCGGGTATTCCTGGATGGAGATATAAAAATAAAAGGGGTCTCTATAGACTCAAGGAGTATAGAGAGTGGCGAGATTTTTGTGGCTATAAAGGGAGCAAGGTACGATGGGCACGATTTTGCCTGTGAGGCTTCAAAAAGAGCTGGAACTTTTGCCATTGTTGAAAAGCCTGTGGATTGTCCCCATCTGCTTGTTGATAACACTCTTGGAGCTTTGGAACAGCTTGCGGCTTATAATTTGAAAAAGAGTGGGGCTTTTTCCGTTGCCGTGGTTGGCTCTTTAGGTAAGACCACAACCAAAGAGCTACTTTCTGGATTTCTTTCCTGTAGTGGGAGAGTCTATAAAAGCTTTGCCAACGAGAACAATGTCATAGGTGTCTGTAAAACCCTTTTAAATCTAAAAAATCAAGATTTTTGTGTCGTTGAGGTCGGTGTAAGTAAGCCAGGTGAGATGGATGAGATTGTTTCGTTTTTTAAACCCAACGGTGTTCTTTTTCTGAATGTGGGCAGTGTACATCTTGAGTATTTTGGAAGTGTGGAGAGGGTTTTTGAGGAGAAGGCAAAGATTATTCAAAAGGGCTCAGTTTTGGTGTTTAATGGAGATGATGATATCTTAAGGGAAGCTTTTAGAAAAAGAGAAAACAGTTTTTGCTATTCGAGAGATGTTAATTGCGACTTTAAAGTGGATTTCAATAATGAATATTTGATTATAAGAGGGGAAGGATTGAATGTTAAGCTCAAAAGTAGAGAAGATGTTAATCCTGAAAATGTAGTGGCGGCAGTAAGTGGAGCCAGTGTGTTTGGCGGAATTAAAAAAGAGGAGTGTTTTTACCAAAAAATTGGCAGTTTTAAGCCTTTGGGATTTAGGATGAAAAGTGTCTCGCTTGGCAAGACCAGAGTTATTCTTGATTGTTATAACGCCAATGTCCATTCTATGAAGTATGCAGTTGGGGTTTTATCCAAATACGAAGGGAAGAAGCTTGCAGTTTTGGGCGATATGTTTGAGCTTGGCAAGTTTAGTGAAGGGCTGCACAGAGAGGTGGGCAGATTTTTGAAGGGTAGGGGAATAGAGCTTTGTGCCATTGGAATAGATGCGAGGTTTATATATGAAGAGGCAAAGAACGGTGTAAATAGCTGGTATTTTTCAAATAGAGACGAAGCGATAGAGCTTTTAAAGAGCAAGATGTTTGAATACGATGTTGTGCTTTTTAAAGCTTCAAGGGGCATGAAATTGGAAGAGATCTTTGAGGCAGTAAGGAGATAGCGGTGTTTTATTACATTTTTTACCAGAAATTGTTGCATTTTTTCTCTCCGTTTAATGTTTTCCACTACATAACTTTCAGGCTTATAATGGCTTCACTGACATCCCTTTTTGTCTCTCTGTATCTGGGTAAGATTTTAATACCTACACTCAAAAGGCTTCAAATAAAAGACCAGTTTAAAGGCTATGAGCCTCGCAGCCACAAGAGAAAGAGCGGTACGCCGACGGTTGGTGGTTTAATTATATGGGGAGGTTTTTTTGTTTCGAGTTTACTGTGGATGCGCTTTGATGTTTTAATAAACTGGATCGTCCTTTTAGGTGTTTTTATCTTTGTCCTTATTGGGTTTATGGATGACTACTTGAAGGTAAAAAGGGGTAATAATAACGGTTTAAGGGCTAAAACAAAATTTGTGATGCAAATTGTGGCCGCCTTTCTTATTGTGTGGCTCATTGTTAGGTATGAAGGAGAGCTCGGTGTGTGCGCAACATGTTTTTATATGCCTTTTGTTAAACATGGAGTATTCAATCTTGGCGTTTTTTATATACTGTTTGCGGTTTTTGTTATAGTTGGCACATCCAACGCTGTCAATCTAACAGATGGTCTAGATGGCCTTGCCACAGGACCCTCCCTGACCGCGATTTTACCCTTAATGATTTCGGCATACATTTCTGGTAATACCATTTTTTCACACTACCTTCACCTCCCGTACATTGCAGGAGCGGGAGAGCTAAGCGTGTTGTTGGCTTCTCTTGCTGGGGCACTGCTTGGATTTTTATGGTATAACTGCTACCCTGCAGAGGTTTTTATGGGGGATACAGGCTCTCTGGCAATTGGTGCCATGCTTGGAATTGTCGCCGTTGCTGTTAAAGAGGAGGTGGTGCTTGCAATAGCTGGCGGTATTTTCGTTATGGAGACCCTTTCTGTTATTATTCAGGTTGCAAGTTATAAGACCCGTGGAGAGAGGGTTTTTAAAATGGCTCCTGTGCACCACCATTTTGAGCTTAAGGGCTGGCCAGAGTCTAAGGTCATTGTGAGATTCTGGATTATATCACTCGTTCTTGCCCTACTCTCTCTGACAGCTTTGAAGTTGAGGTGATGAGGTGAAGGTAGCTGTTTTAGGGTTTGGATTGAGTGGTAAAGCTGCGTATAGGTTGCTTAAAAGTAAAGGGTACAGTGTTGATGTGTTTGACGAAAGGGAGTTTGACTCTTTTGGTGAGGGGTTTTACTTTGGCAAAAATGCAGATGAGTTTTTAGAAAGGGAGTATGAGCTTGTAGTTGTTAGTCCAGGTATTAAGCCAAGTCATAGATTTGTCAGGAAGGCTTCTGGAAAGGATAGAGAGCTTATAAGCGAGGTGGAGCTTGCAAGCAGATTTTGTGAAAAGCCTGTGATAGCGATTACAGGGACAAATGGCAAGACTACCACGGTTAAGCTGGTTGAGAGTATTTTGAACAGGGGTGGCTTTAGGGCTCTGGCATGTGGCAACTACGGTGTTGCTTTTAGCAGTGTTGTAGAAGAGGATGTTGACTATTTTGTAGTTGAGGTTAGCAGCTTCCAGTTGGAGTTTGTAAAGAGCTTTAAACCGTTTATTTCGGCTATTCTCAACATAGACAAAGACCATCTCTATTGGCACAGTAGTATGAATGGGTATATTGAGGCTAAAAAAAATATATTTAAAAACCAGAGCCAGTCAGATTTCTTTATTAAAAATGACCGTGATAGCTACGATTTTGATGGTAAAGCCAGACTTTTGACTGTTTCATGGGATAGGATGGATGCGGATGCTTATATAGAAGATGGAAGGGTTGTTGTAAACTACGGAAAACAGTTTATAATAGAGAGAGTCAGGCTTTTCGGTCTGGGTAATTATGAAAATATAGCCTTTTCTGCACTTGTCTCTTTAGTTTGTGGCGTTTCTGAGAAAACTGTTAAGGAGGTGGTTTCAGAGATGGAGAACTTGGAACATAGAATTGAGTATGTGGTGGAGATAGATGGAGTAAAGTTTTACAACGATTCCAAGGCAACAAATCTTAGTGCCGTTGAGAATGCACTTAAATCTTTTGAAAAGAAGAAAAACATAGTGTTGATATTGGGTGGTAAACACAAAGGAGAGTCGTATTCAAGGCTTATGCCTCTTTTGAATGAGTATGTGAAGGCTTTGGTTGTCTATGGAGAGGACAGAAAAAAAATTTTGGCAGAGTTGACAGAATTTCTCCCGATTCCTTTGCCTGCTATTAATATATGGGGTGCCGTTCGGGGAGCATTTGAGGTTGCGGATAAGGGAGATATTGTGCTTTTTAGCCCCGGTGGCTCAAGTTGTCCGCCCTATAAGAACTTTGAGGAGCGCGGAGAGGCGTTTAAGAAGGAGGTTTTTACATTTAAAAAGGAGTATGACGCAGCGCCACTCATTTAAGCCAGCTTTTATTGTTATTCCATATTTTCTGCTTTTAAGCATTGGCATTGTTGAGGTATGGTCTTCATCTTACTACTTTGCCTATAGAAAGTTTCACGATCCAAATTTCTTTTTGAAAAGGGAGCTTCTATTTGTTTTCCTCTCCATCGTTGCTACTTTTATTTTTTCTTACATAAACTATAGGTTTTTAAAAAAGCTCTCCATGCCACTCGTTTTTATTTCGCTCTTTCTCCTTGTTCTTTTACACTTTGATGGTGTGAACATAAGGGGTGCTGTAAGATGGCTAAAGGTTGGCAGGTTCATTTTTGAGCCTTCTGGCCTTGCACAGATTGCTTTACTTATTTACCTTGCCGACTTTATTTCAAGAAAGCACAGATACCGCTCAGACATGGCGCGGGGTGTTATGCCTGTGGCTTTTATATCGGGTCTTTTTTTTATGCTTATAGCCCTTGAACCAGATGTGGGAACGGCATTTTTAATTGGTTTGACCTTTCTTGGTGTTATATATGTATTTGGATACAAGCCCAAGTATATAGCGATGCTTATCTTTCCCATTGCCATTGTTCTTGCCCTTATAATTTACACATACCCAGAAAAACTTCACAGGGTGATTAACTTTTTTATGACAGGTAAGGTTAACTATCAGGTTGAGCATGCCATTTTAGCCCTGGGTAGTGGGGGAATTTTTGGTGCGGGACCTGCAGAAGGCATATATAAAAGCCTGTTTGTTCCAGACTCTTACAACGACTTTATCATGGCTGGGATTGGAGAGGATTTTGGATTTGTAGGCATATTTTTGGTTCTGTTGCTTTTGCTCTCTATTCTTTTGTCTATTTTTACCATCTGCAAAAAGTGTAAAGATGAGTTTGGCAGGGCTTTGGGGTTTGGCATCGGCTTATTGCTCTCTCTGGAGGCTTTAATTAATCTGTTCAGTGTTTTTCACCTTATGCCACCGAAGGGTATAACAATGCCCTTTTTGAGCTATGGAGGAACCAGCCTTCTTATGCAGGGGATTTTCATTGGAATTGTCTTAAGCATTTATAGGTATTGTGAGTTTCAGTAATGGAAAAAAAGCTTAACCACCTCTTTTGTAAAAAAATCTTAGATTTATACCTGGTCAGACACCCAGAGGTTGAAAATCACGATAAAAATGTGTTTAATGGAAGCATAGATGTGGATCTCTCTGAGAAAGGATATCAACAAGCAGAGGAGCTGTTTAACTATTTTAAGGATAGGGGTATAAGGTTTGTTTTTTCATCCCCTATGAAGAGGTGCATGGTTTTGGCTTCCAAGTTTGAAGGGTTGTGTGGTGTTATAGTCGATGAGAGGTTAAAAGAGAGGCGGTTTGGTATATTTGAATCGTTAAGCTGGAGTGAGATTGAGAAAGTTTATCAAAAAGAGGCTGAAGAGTTTCTCAATGAGCCATTTTTTTACAGACCCAATGGAGGAGAGAGCTTTTACGATGTGGAGAGAAGGGTGAACGGTTTCATTGACGATGTGGTAAAAAGATTGAAGGGTAATGCTTTGGTTGTTGCTCACGGTGGTGTGAACCGTGTGATAATAATGCGACTGCTTGGTATGAAAAGGGAAAATGTACTCAGGATTTCTCAAGATTATGCTTGTATAAACCATTTTCAGACAGACGGGGATTTCTTTTTGGTAAGACTGTTAAATGGAAAGGTTTGCAATGAAACATAAAAAGACACGAATTGCTGTTATAGATTACGAAAGTGGCAATGTAAGGAGTGTGTGCAAGGCTTTAGAGTTTTTGGGCAGAACGGCGGTGCTTGTAAATAGCAGGAGTGAGATAGTTGGTGCTGATGGTGTTATTCTGCCGGGTGTTGGAGCTTTTGGTGATTGTGCCTTTAAGTTGAGGAAGTACGGTGTTTGGGATGTGGTGTTTGAAGTGGTGGATAAGGAAAAGCCGTTTCTTGGTATCTGTGTTGGTCATCAACTTTTGTTTGAGAAGGGATACGAGTTTGGGGAGCACGGCGGTTTTGGGTTTATTAAAGGGGAGGTTAAGAGGTTTCCTTCCAGAAAGGGATTTAAGGTGCCACACATGGGGTGGAACAGGATTGAAATAAATGAAAATAGGCTGTTTGATGGGATTGAAAGTGGCAGCTATTTCTATTTCGTTCACTCATACTTTGGTATGGCAGAAGATGGGAGTGAAATTGCCAGTTGTAGCTATATTGTGGATTTTACAGCCGCTCTTAATAAAGGCAACCTCTGGGGTGTTCAGTTCCATCCCGAGAAGAGCCAGAAAAAGGGACTAAAGCTTCTGGATAACTTTTGTAAGGTGTGCGAGGGTGATTTATGATTGTAATTCCGGCTATAGATCTGCTGGAGGGTAAAGCTGTAAGGCTGATTAAAGGACGGAAAGACAATATAACCGTGTATCGTGATAATCCTCTTGAGCTTGTAAGTGAGTTTAACGAGCTCGGTGTTAAACGCATCCATGTTGTTGATCTTGACGCTGCATTTACGGGGGGTGAGAAGAACAACAGAGAGTTGATAAAAAAAATAGCAGAGTTGAGCAGGTGTGAGATAGAGGTTGGAGGTGGCATTAGGAGTTTCTCTGATGCGGAGAGGGTTTTGGGTTATCCTGTGGATAGAATTGTTATAGGTACGATGCCGATTGTCAATCGGTCTGAGTTTGAGAAAGTTATGGCGACTTTTGGAGACAGGGTGATACTTGGTGTGGATGTTGAGGGTAATTTTGTAAGGATTTCTGGATGGCAGGAGAACTCAGAGCTCAACCACATAGATTTTTTACTTGCGATGAAAGGTTACGGTGTCAGGGAGACAATAGTAACTGATATTTCGAGGGATGGCACACTTGCTGGCGTTAATGTGGAGTTTTACAAAGATATTGCCGTTAAGACTGAGCTTGATGTGATAGTTTCTGGAGGAATAAGGGATATTGACGATATAAAGGCTGTAAAAGGGCTTGAGCCTTTTGGTGTTAAGGGTGTGATAGTGGGTAAAGCATTTTATGAAGGAACACTTGATTTGAAAGAAGCCTTAGAGGTTTAAAATGATTAGAATAATTACGCTTGTTGAGAATACGGCTACAAAAGCAAAACAGAGGGCTGAACACGGGTTGAGTATGTTTATAGAGAGGGATGGAGAGCGTGTGCTGTTTGATACGGGACAGACAGACGCTGTGGTGCACAATGCAAAGCTTCTTGGGGTTGAGCTTTCAGGAATTGACAAGGTTATACTTTCTCACGGTCATTACGACCATGGTGGCGGGCTAAAGCACATTGCAGACTTTTCAAAGTTTACAGTTTTTGCCCATCCAGAAATCTTTAGAAAGAGGTATTCAAAACTCTCAGACGATGGCAATTTGAGGTATATAGGCATCGAAGATAGGTCTTTCTATGAGGATTTAGGGGTTGAGTTTAGTTTAAGTGAAAAGCCGCAGGAGGTTATAGGTGGCGTGTACACTTCAGGTTTTGAAAATATGACCACCGATTTTGAAGAGGTGGATAGAAACTTTGTTTATGAGAAGGACGGGGAATTTTTAAAAGACGATGTTCCAGATGATATGAGTGTTGTGATAGATACAAAAGATGGGGTTTTTGTTCTGTTTGGATGTGCCCACAGGGGCATAATTAACATTATGAGGGATGTTGAAAAGAAATTTGGTAAGAAAGTAGTTGGATTTGCAGGTGGAACCCACCTTGGACCAGCTTCAAAAATACAGAAAGAAAGGACAATAGAGGCGCTTAAAAGAATGGATTTAAAGGTAATGGCTCCCTCACACTGTACAGGACTTATGATGACTTCAAAACTATTTTGCGAATTTGGGAGCAGGGTGATTTTTAACAATGTTGGTAGTGTTGTAGAGATTGATTGACGGGGTGATTTTATGAATGGCGTTGTTTTTGACGGAGAGGTTGTATATCCGAGCAAGATTGTGTGTATTGCAAAGAACTATGTGGAGCATATAAATGAGTTTGACGGTAAAGCTCCTTCTGAGATTGCACTTTTTATTAAACCAAACAGCTCCATAAGTGATGATGTAAAAAAACCTGCAATGGGACTTTGCCACTACGAGGGTGAAATAACATTCGTTATTAGGGATGGGAAGCTTGCAGGTGTTGGTTTTGGTTTGGATCTAACATTGAGGGATATACAAAAAAAGTTAAGGGATGAGGGCTTACCTTGGGAGAAAGCTAAAGCTTTTGACGGTTCGGCAGTTTTTAGTGATTTTGTCAGTTTTGATGGAGATATTATGAAGCTTGGAATTGAGTTTTTTATAAATGGGGAGCTCAGACAGAAGGGAGATGTCTCTTTAATGATTAACAAGCCTCAGGAGATTCTTGACGATGCCAAGAGGTTTTTTACATTTGTGGATAACGATCTTTTAATGACTGGAACGCCTAAAGGGGTTGGTAGTTTTAATGTAGGGGATGAATTTTTGGGTAGGATTCTTTATGGAAACAGCGTTATTGTAGAAAAGTCGTGGGTGGTAAAATGAAAAAGGGTGCTTATTTGGGTTTGCCCGCAGTTCTAATTTTAGCCTTATTGGTGTATTTCGCCTCTTTTTACTTTAGGTATCACCAGTTTCAGGTGTGGAAGGAACACCCCAAGATCTATTTTGTTGATAACTACCCAGCCATGACAACACTGGATGCATACCTATGGTTAAGGTATGCAAAAGAGTACAAGAACGGCTCATACTACAAAACCGACAACGATTCACTAAGGGCTTTCCCAACAACTTCCTTTAAGCCTCACCCAATACCTATGCTCAGTGCTTTAATTAGTTTTGTTTCATCACTAACGGGAAAGTCTATCTATATGAGCGGCCTTTTTCTTGTCCCCCTGCTTGCAGGGCTTTTTGTTATCTCTATGGCTCTATATTTTTACCTTGCTGGAATGCCCATTGCGGGCGTTGTTGGAGGATTTATAGGTGCCTTTTCGTGGATGTATGCCATAAGAACTGCTATGGGCAGGGTGGATACAGACCTCCTGCAGCTCTTTTTTATGTTCACAGGCTCTCTATTGGTTTTGCTTGCCTCTGAAACAGAAAGCGATAAAAAGAGGTTAATCTATTCTGCACTTCTTGGCATTAACTTTCTTTTGTTTGGATGGTGGTATGCTCACTACGGCATCGATGTTGTATATTTTGGCATACTGGTAGTTATGCTTCTGATAAGGAGAGTAAAGCTCTCACAGATTGTTCTATCTTCCGTTTTGTTTATTATCTTTTCCAACCCGCTCTGGTTTATTCACGGTTTTTCTGGTTTTGTAAGCTTTTTTGCAAACTATGGAAAGGTAAAGTCCGTTTCCTCTGGCGATTTTCCCAATATTATGAAAACAATAACGGAAACCGAGCACTTGAGCCCAGCAAAGGTTATGCTTTACATATTGTCGAGCCCACTTGTTGATGGAATTGGTTTACTTCTCTCTTTTGCCATGCTGATTGTAATGGGTGTTAGGGCTATACCTCTTATTCCGATTTTTCTGCTCGGTCTACTTGCTTTTAAAAGTTCAAACAGAACGGTTATGTTTCTTGCTCCCTTTGTTGGAGCAGGTTTGGGTTTTATCCTGGATGCTATATTCTCTAAAGTGAACTTTAAAAAGGTGAAGACGGTTTATGTAAATGTAGGTTCATCTGTTTTAACCTTAGCCCTTATTGGAGCTATTCTCATGCTCACAGCTTACAGGTTTGTACCCACACCTTCCATCCAGGCTCCCATAGTTGAATCCTTTTTAAACATAAAGAAAAAAGTGAATAGGGCTGCTGTGTTCACATGGTGGGATTACGGATATGCAATAGAGGATATGGATGGATTTGCCACCTATCACGATGGCGGTGTGCATGGTGGCGCACGGACATACTTGGTTGCCAAAGCGTTGATAAGCGACAACTCTACATTGATGTATCATATCATTTCATTTATGGACAGGTTTGGAGTTAAACCAATAATGAAAGCCATTAGATTGGACAATAAATCCGCTGGGGAGGCAGTCAAATTAGCTTTTAGCTATTCAAAACCCATAAAAGATAATTTCAACTATGTTCTATTTACCGTTGATATGATTTCCAAGTACTATGCCATCAGCTATTTGGGAAGTTGGAACTTCAAAAGACAGAAATCGGCTCCAGATGGTTATGCCCTTTACACCTGTAGCGGGTTCAAAAATAATGCGTTCTACTGCGATAGGGGTATTATTGACCTTAATAAGGGGTATATTAACGGTAAGCTACCCATAAAAAGATTTGTGTATGTGTTGAACGGTAAAGTGTTCAAGACGATAAATTTTCATGATAGTGGTGTGAATGTTGAGCTGTGTTTGACAAAAAGACCCGGTTCAAACAGTATGGATGTTGACTTTGTGCTTGCATGCGATGACAAGGTGTTCAACAGCAATTTCAACAGAATGTTTATATTGGGTGAATACGATAAAGATAAATTTGAGGAGGTTTACAACAACTTTCCGTATGCCAGGTTGTTTAGGGTGAAATAGCTTGTAAAAATTTTCCTTTTTGTATATAAATTTTCAGACCACGCACATCCCCTTTTAAAAGGATCCCTCTTCAAGAGGGCTGGGGATGGTGGTAAAAATCCTTTGAGGAGGTTTTAGGTTTATGTCGTATGTTACGATGAAGGAGCTTTTGGAGGCAGGGGTTCACTTTGGCCACCAGACCAAGAGGTGGAACCCCAAGATGAAGCCGTTTATCTTTGCGGCACGGAAGGATATTCATATTATCGATTTACAGAAAACCATTGTTTATTTTGACAAGGCTTATGAGTTTTTGGAAGACCTCGCAGCTCAGGGCAAAACGGTTCTCTTTGTTTGCACGAAGAAACAGGGAAAAGAGGAGATTAAAGAGGCTGCTCAATCGTGCAATATGCCCTATGTGAATGAGAAGTGGCTTGGTGGTCTACTTACCAACTTCTCCACCATCCAAAAGAGTATCGCTAAACTTGAAAGACTTGAGGAAATGGAGGAGTCAGGCGAGATAGAAGCCTACACGAAAAAGGAGCAGAAGATTTTGAGGAAGAGAAAGGAGAAGCTCCAGAGGTATCTGTCTGGGATTAGGGATATGAAAACACTTCCAGATGCACTGTTGATTATAGATGTGAAGAGGGAGGAGCTTGCAGTTAAAGAGGCAAACAAACTTGGCATACCGATTGTGGCACTTGTTGATACAAACTGCGATCCAGATCCAATTAACTATGTTATACCGGGAAATGATGATGCCATTAGGTCTATAAAGTTGATAGCCTCAAGGCTGGCTGAAGCTATAAAGAACGGTCAGGCGAGGTATGAAAAAGAACTTGAATTAAAACAGGAAGAGGAAGCGTTTGAAGAGGGTAGAGCTGAAAAAATAGAAGCTGAAGAGGAGGAAGAGTAATCATGGCTAACATAACGGCTCAAATGGTTAAGGAGTTAAGGGATAGAACTGGTGCAGGCATGATGGCTTGCAAGAAGGCTTTGCAGGAGACAGATGGAGACATTGAGAAGGCTATCGATAAATTGAGAGAGATGGGACTTGCCTCTGCTGCAAAGAAGGCAGGTAGAGAGGCAAAAGAGGGAAAAGTGGCAGCTTACATACATGCTGGCGGTAAGATAGGTGTCCTTGTTGAGGTGAACTGTGAAACGGACTTTGTTGCAAATACAGAGGATTTTGCTGCTCTATGTAAGGATATAGCCATGCACATAGCGGCATCCGCACCTCTTTATGTCTCCAAAGAGGATGTACCGAAGGAGGAGCTTGAGAAAGAGAAGAAAATTATGAAGGAGCAGTTGAGACAGCAGGGTAAACCTGAAAATATCCTTGATAAGATTGTTGAGGGTAAGATTGAGAAGTACTACGAAGAGGTGTGCCTGCTTGAGCAGCCTTTTATTAAAGATGACAGTTTGAAGATTAAAGATTTAATCAAAAACGCAATTGCCAAGCTGGGTGAAAATATTGTCGTTAGAAGGTTTGCGCGATACAAGATAGGTGAATAAGCAAAATATGGGTGAACCTGTTTTTAAAAGGATATTACTAAAATTGAGCGGAGAAGCCCTCATGGGCTCTCTGCCTTACGGTATATCTGAGGAGACAATTAAAGAGATAGCTGAGCAGATAAAAGAGGTTAGAGAGCTGGGCGTTGATGTTTGCGCAGTCATTGGGGGAGGGAACATATTCAGGGGCGTTAAAGGTGCAGCAATGGGTATGGATAGAGCCAGTGCGGACTACATGGGAATGCTTGCAACGGTTATTAATGGGCTTGCCCTACAGGATGCCCTTGAGAAAAAAGGCGTTCAAACAAGGGTTGTGAGCGCCATTGAGATGCGTGAGATAGCAGAGCCTTACATCAGGCGCAGGGCTTTGAGACACCTTGAAAAAGGTAGAGTTGTGATATTTGTTGCGGGCACTGGAAATCCATACTTTACCACAGATACGGCTGCATCTTTAAGGGCTATGGAGATGGGCGCAGATGTTATTCTTAAAGCCACAAAGGTTGATGGTGTTTACGATAAAGACCCTATGGTTTATTCAGATGCGAAAAGGATTAAAACGATAACATATATCGAGGTTTTAGATAGAAACTTGAGGGTTATGGACTCTACAGCCATTTCGATGTGTATGGAAAACCGTATGCCGATAATTGTTTTTTCCATTAAGGAGTATGGGGCGCTGAAGAGGATAGTGTTGGGGGAGAATCTGGGAACGCTTGTAAAGTAGCATGGGGAGGATGTAATGGAGATTCAAGAGATTGGGGATGTGATAAAGGGTGCCGAAGAGGAGATGAAAAAAACCATTAACTCCTATAAAAGATACCTAACAACGGTGAAAACGGGTAGGGCTCACACTTCTATCTTTGAAAACTTGAAGGTTGAAAGCTACGGACAGGTTATGCAACTTAAGCAGCTCGCCTCTATTACAACGCCAGATGCAACCACAATTATCATACAACCCTGGGATACATCCATAATTAAGGATATTGAAAAGGCAATTTTAAAGGAGAATATGGGATTTACGCCCCAGAACGACGGGAAGGTTATAAAGATTATAATTCCTCCTATGACGGAAGAGGATAGGAAAAAAGTGGTCAAGGTAATGAAGCAGGAGACCGAGTCTTATAGGGTTGCAGTTAGAAATGCAAGGAAGAAGGCTTTGAAGCTTGTTAAGGAGATGGAGAAAGAAAAGCTCATCTCTGAAGACCAGTCAAAGAAGGCGGAGAAGGATATTCAGAAACTTGTAGATAGGTATTCCAAAAAGATAGATGAGATGTTCTCCTCAAAAGAGAAAGAGATACTCAACATTTGATGGAGAATAACTTTCCTAAACATGTTGCCATTATCATGGATGGCAACGGACGATGGGCTACATCTTTAGGTAGAAAGAGAACCTACGGACACTATATCGGTTCACTTACAGTGGATAAGATAACGAAAGCGGCAGCTAAACTTGGAATAGATTACTTAACACTGTATACATTCTCAACAGAGAACTGGAAGAGACCTAAAAGTGAGGTCAGGTATCTGTTATCCTTACTTAAGGTTCAGCTTAGGAAGAAGGAGAGGCTTTTTCAGGAGAACGATATAGAGTTTGGTGCTATTGGCGATCTTTCTGTATTCAGCAGTGAAATAAAAGAGATGATTGCTGGACTCATTGAAAGGACTAAGGGAAATCAAAGGATGAGGTTAACCCTTGCCTTGAACTACGGAGGGAAGCACGAGATCGTTGAGGCGTGCAGAAGGTTTTGTTTGGATGTCAGGGAAGGAAGGCGGGAGTGCAATAGCATAGATGAAGAGCTGTTTTCACACTACCTATATACCCACGACATGCCAGATGTGGATTTGATGATTAGAACGGGGGGAGAGAAAAGAGTAAGTAACTTCCTGTTGTATCAATCGTCTTATGCTGAGTTTGTGTTTTTCGATAAGTATTGGCCTGAGTTTACAGAGGATGACCTGAAGCTCGCCATTGACGAGTTTAAAAATCGCAAGAGAAGATTTGGCGGATTGTGATAAAGAGAGTTATCTCTGCATTGGTTCTTGTTCCTATAGTTGTCTATACGGTTGTTTGGGCTGATTTTTTTTATGTAAAACTCCTCGTTATGCTCATTGGGGCTTTGGCATATACCGAGTGGATGTCACTTAGCTTTAGCCTGTTCAATTTTACAAAACTGTTCTATCTCTCATGCTTTCTGTTTTTTTCTGTTTTTTTCCTTTTTTATCCAGATTATTCGATGGATGCCCTTTTTTTCTGTTTCGTAGCCCACATGGTTGTGAATTTTACCTCCCTTGAAGAGGGGAGTTTTTTGAACAATCAGTTCTATTTTTCTGGACTACTTTACTCCTCTTTATACCTGTTCGCTGTGCCATTTATGGGGCTTTATTCAGGAAGGTTGCTTCTTCTTGTACTTTTTATCTCTATCTGGGTTGGCGATAGTTTTGCCTTTTTTTGCGGGAAGGCGTTTGGCAAAAGAAAACTTGCGCCTGTTATCAGTCCTAAAAAGACCGTTGAGGGTGCCATCTGTGGCGTTGTATTCGGAGCAGCTTTGGGTGGAGTTTTTGGCTACCTTTTGGGATTGGATATTCAAGATGTGTTGGTTGTTGCATCTGTCTCTAACCTGTCTGGTATTCTGGGAGACCTTGCAGAATCTGTCCCGAAGAGGTTTTTTGGTAAAAAAGATTCATCCAATTTAATTCCTGGCCACGGCGGTGTTTTAGATAGGTTGGATAGTTTTGCCTTCGCTGTATTTTTCTCTTATTTGGTGTTGTTATGGAAAAACTCACTGTTTTAGGTTCAACAGGCTCAATAGGAAAGAACACCCTCGATATTGTGAGGAGAGTTGGAGGTTTTGAGCTTGTTGGTTTAAGCTGTAATGAAAATATCAACGAGATTTCTAAACAGATAGAGGAGTTTAAGCCAAAATTTGTCTGCGTGGGGAATATTGAACTTGCCGAAAAATTAAGGGGAAGGTTTCCGTTCTTAAAGGTTTTTTATGGAGAAAAGGGGCTGTTGCAACTTATAGAAGATTCTGAGGCTGATTTAGTTGTTAACGCTTTGGTTGGAACTGTTGGTTTACTCCCTACATATCACAGTTTGGATTTGGGTAAGAGGCTTGCCCTTGCGAATAAAGAGAGTCTTGTAATAGCGGGTAGGGTTTTAAAGAGGCTTGCAGATAAGAGTGGGGTTGAAATAGTCCCAATCGACTCTGAGCACTCTGCCATATATCAATGTCTTGAGGGTAAGGATAGGTCTGCTGTTTCAAGAATTATACTGACTGCTTCGGGGGGGCCTTTTATTGACAGGGGTAATTTTGAAGGTATAACTGTGGGTGAGGCTTTATCCCATCCAAACTGGGAAATGGGAAAAAAGATTACCATAGATTCTGCAACGATGATGAACAAGGGTTTTGAGGTTATAGAGGCAAGGTGGCTTTTTGATGTGACCTATGATAAAATTGATATTGTTATTCACAGAGAGAGTATAGTGCACTCGGCTGTTGAGTTTGTTGACGGTTCAATAATTGCCCAGATGGCTGCTCACGATATGAGAATACCCATTGCCTATGCTCTCACAAAGCCAAAAAGGGTTGAGCTGCCTTTTAAGATATCCTTGGCTGATCTGGGGAAGCTAACCTTTGAAAAACCCGATTTTGAAAGGTTTAAAACATTGAAACTTGCCTATGAAGCGTTGAAAAAGGAAGATAGCAATTTGGGACTTGTGTTGAATGTTGCAGATGAGATGGCTGTTAATATGTTTTTGAAGGGTAAAATACAGTTTAGGGATATATTTTTGATACTTGAAGAGGCGAGTGAAAGGTTGGAAGGTAGGATGCCGAGTGATATATTTGGTGTGGTGTCTGAGATAGGAAGGGTTAGATCTGGAGTAGGAGAGCTTTTAATGAGAAGAGTTGGGGGTTGATGTGAGCTGGATATATGGAATTTTGGGCTTAATACTCATGGTTTTGATACATGAGTTTGGCCACTTCATTGTGGCAAGGCTTTTGGGGGTTGGGGTAGAGCGGTTCTCCATAGGCTTTGGACCTGTTCTTTTCAAAGTAAAGCCGAAAAAGACAGAGTATGCCCTCTCTTTAATTCTACTTGGCGGATATGTGAAGCTTAAGGGCGAGAGTGAGGATGAAAAGGTTGATGATGAGTCAGACGCATTTTATGCTCAACCACTCTGGAAGAGGTTTCTAATTGTTCTGGCAGGTCCAGTTTTCAATATAGCCTCTGCTGTTATTTTTATGATAATTGCTTATCAGATAGGTATAACTACGCTTGCACCCAAGGTTGGTAAGGTTCTCCCCAATTCAGAGGCTGCAAAAATTGGCATTCAAAAGGGCGATGTTATTGTGGCTATAAACAATGTACCGATAAAGACCTGGGAAGAGATGTCAAAAATAGTAAAAGCTCATCCCAATCAAGAGATAGTTCTAAAGATTAAGAGGGATGGAAGGATAATCACGCTTAAAGCGGTACCGCAAGGGAAAAAGATTAAGGATATACTTGGCTATGAACGGTATGTGGGTTTGTTAGGTATCCTACCCAGTGGTGATGAGGTTAAGGTTAGATATGGGCCTATCAAGAGCATCAAAATGGGCATAGAGAGGACTGTGTATATAACAAAGGTAACCATCGTAGGCATTGTAAGACTTATTGAGAGGGCAATTCCATCCAGCAATATAGGTGGTCCTATAATGATTGTCGATGTTGCGGGTAAGGCGGCACAGGCAGGTATTGGAGCTTTTCTGATATTTATAGCAATTATAAGTATAAACCTTGGCCTTCTGAACCTTTTGCCCATACCTGTTTTGGATGGAGGACACCTTCTGTTTTATACCGTTGAAGCCATAAGGGGTAAGCCCGTTAGCAGGAGGGCGCAGGAGAACTTTCAAAAGATAGGCATTGCCATTCTCCTTGCATTGATGATATTTGCCTTTTTCAACGACTTCAGGCGGTATGGCGTTACGAAGTATGTTGAGAAGAGGGTAGAGCATATAAAGTGAGCTTTATTAAAAGAAAAAAAACGAAGCAGATAGATGTTGGCGGTGTAAAGATTGGAGGGGGAGCCCCGATAGTTGTGCAGTCAATGACAAACACAGACACAAGGGATGTGGATGCAACGCTTGAACAGATTGAGCGTCTGTTTGATAGGGGCTGCGAGATTGTAAGGTGTGCAGTGCCAGATGAAAGGGCAGCTGTTGCTCTTAGAGAGATAAAAAGAAGGAGCCCAATTCCAGTTATTGCTGATGTGCACTTTAACTATAGGCTTGCTCTTAAGGCCATAGAAAGCGGGGCTGACTGTGTCAGGATAAATCCAGGGAACATTGGGACATTTGATAGGGTCAGAGAGATTGTAAAAGCGGCGAATGAACGGGGTATTCCTTTGAGAATTGGGGTAAACAGTGGCTCACTTGAGGCTGAATTAATAGACAAATACAACGGACCTACAGCTCGTGCACTCGTTGAGAGTGCTTATAGGTGGGTTGGTAAAATTGAGGATTTAGGTTTTTACAATATGAAGGTCTCCATTAAGTCGTCAGACCCGAAAACGACAATAGAGAGCAACGAAAAGCTTTCTGAATTGATTGACTATCCACTCCATATCGGCGTTACCGAGGCTGGAAGCTCGAGAGAGGGTATAGTTAAGTCTGTGGCTGCGTTAAGCGTGCTTTTGAGAGAGGGAATTGGCGATACTATTAGAATATCTCTGAGTGAGCCCCCAGAGGATGAAATCGATGTGTGTTATGAACTTTTAAACTCCCTTGGCTTGAGAAAAAAAAGAGCAATTGACTTTGTTTCTTGCCCGACCTGTGGTAGAATTGAGATAGATTTAATAGCTCTTGTTAAGGAGTTGAAAAAGAGGCTCTCACACATTAAAAAGCCTGTTAAGGTGGCTGTTATGGGGTGTGTGGTGAATGCAATTGGAGAGTCAAAAGAGGCAGATCTGGCGATAGCTGGCGGAAGGCACTTTGGTTTGCTAATTAAAAAAGGCAAAAGAGTTAAAAAAGTCAGAGAGAGCGAGCTTGTGGATGAATTTGTGAAGCTTGTTGAGGAGTATGTTGAAGAGATTTAGTCTATTTATCCTGACAACTTTTTTTATTATAGCTTTTACCCATAACTCATTTGCGTTGGATAGAGATGCCTATGTGAACTACCACTTCTTGAAAGGCTATTTGGAGCTCTATCAGGGGGATTTTGGTGATGCTGCAAAAGACCTCTGGGCTGTTTTCCCTTATGTTAAAGAGGCTGAGTTCTACAGAGAGCTGGTTGATGTCCTGGTTTATACAGGCAGGTATAGGCAGGCTGAAGAGGTGTTGAAAAAGGCAATCAGGCTGTATCCAAAGGTTAAGGAGTTTTATTTTAAGCTTTTCGATGTTTACACCATAGAGGGCAACAAAAGGGGTGCTTTGAAGGTTATGAGACTGATTCAAAACAAATTTAAGAAGACCCGCATCTCTTTAAGAAAAATAATCGTTATGTATATTAAATCTGGTAAATACAGGGAGGCGTATAAACGGCTCATCGATTATGTTAAGGAGTATAAAAAAGACCCGATGGGTTACTATCTCCTCGCTCAGGTGTGTGTGAAGCTAAAGAATGAGAGGTGTGCTACAGAGAATGCCAAAAAGGCAATTGAGCTTGCCCCCAACCAGTTTAGGTATCTTGTTTTCCTTGCCAGTCTATATGAGAAAGAGGGTAAGTTTCTCGAGGCTATTAAGCTTTATAAGAAGCTCCCCAAAACACCGCTCGTTTTTTACATCATTGCTAACGACTACTATATGGCAGGTGATTTAGAACACTCCAAAGTTTACTATGAAAAGGCGTTTTTAAAGAGTGGGCGTATAGACTACCTTGAGAAGTTGATGTTTGTTCTTGTTAGCCTTAATGACTACGACGGTATAATCAAGCTTGCAAAGGGCTATCCAAAACTCATAACTGAGTCTGACAGGCTTAAGCTGTTTTACGGTATTGCGCTATCCAATAAGGGGAAATGTGAAGAAGCGTTAAAAGTGCTTTCGGAAATCAGCCCCAAGGTTCCCTTTTACGATGATGTTTTGACAGACAGATGCCAGTGTTTGTGCAAGCTTGGGAAGTTTGATGAAATTAGAGATACTCTAAAAAGAGTTGGCAAGCTGAAGGCATACCTTTTTGTTATAAGTCAGTTTTGTATAAAGCAGAAGAAGTACAATGAAGCGGTTAAGCTTTTCCAAGATGCCCTGGAAGTGGCAAAAAATAGGAAAAATAGGTCTCTTGTCTATTTCTATGAAGCCGACCTTTTCTATACAGACCTGAAAGACAGAAGAAAAGCTATTGAACTTTTGAAAAAATCTATAAAACTAAACCCTGAGAATGCAGAGGCTTTAAACTACCTTGGTTATCTCTATATAGACGAAGATATCGATGTTAAAAAGGGTATAGAGCTGGTTAAAAGAGCACTTAAAATAAAAAAGAATAACCCGTACTACTTGGATAGCCTCGGTTGGGGTTATTTCAAACTCAAAAGGTACAAAGAGGCAGAGCTCTATTTAAAAGAGGCGGTGGATAGGTATAAAAAGAAAGATAAGGAGGCAAAAATCGTCTCTTTGGAACACCTGCTGAAACTGTATAAGGCTGAAGGGCTTGTAAGTAGAGCTAAAAATATTGCCAAAGAGATTTTAAAGCTCGACCCCAACAACAAGAAGGCAAAAGAGTTCCTTAATGGAAAATGAAAAAAATCCTCTCCCTTCTATTTTTATTTATGGTCGTTAACAGTAATGCTGGTGGCTTGAAGGCTGTTTTTAAACATGGAGAGGTTGTTTACACGAATATCAGCAAAAACTTGTTCTTTTCAAATGCTTTCAGATACTCCAATTACGGTAAGAAGCGTATTATAAAGCTCATTGAAAGGATAGCGGGACAGTATGGGGTTAGTGTTAAGCTTGCCAGAGCTATAGCTGAGATCGAGTCAGATTTTAATCCAAACAGTATATCAAGTGCCAGTGCCAAGGGTGTTATGCAGCTTATGGATGAGACAGCAAGGGAGTATGGCGTTAAAAACCCCTTTAATCCAGAGGAGAATATCAGGGGTGGGGTGCGTTTTTTAAAACATTTGATAGAAAAATATCACGACCCGAGACTGGTTGCAGCGGCTTACAATGCAGGGGAGACTGCAGTGGATAAATATGGGGGAGTTCCTCCCTACCCTGAAACAGAGAGATATGTAAAAAAGTTTATGCGTGTTTACGGCTTGAAGGAGTTTGTTAGGCATAAAAGGAAAGCTGTTTTAAGACACAGAAGAATAGTAAAAGAGGGAAACACCTATACAAATGTGGGAGTGGGTTTATGGTGAGACACATCCCCAATCTACTCTCTGTTTTCAGGGTTTTGGATCTGGTTGTGGTTATACTGTTTCTTGAGTATTCGCTGCATGTCTGGGCTTTTGTATTCTTTTGTCTTGGCGTTTTGAGTGATGTTCTTGATGGCTATATAGCAAGGAAGAACAGAACGGTAACCAGACTTGGCACAATTTTGGATCCACTGGCTGATAAAATACTGGTAATAGGTGTTTTAATAGCTCTGATTAAGATTATGGATGTGCCTTACTGGATGGTTATTATAATTGTGTTCAGGGAGTTTGCAGTAACAGGTTTAAGGATAGTGGCTGCAACGGAGAACACCGTGATTTCTGCCAATTTCTGGGGAAAGTTAAAGACTACATCACAGTTTATCTCAATCTGCTTTTTAATATTGGGCTATAGAGAGATAGGGATTTACCTGCTTCTGTTTGCCGTTGTTATGACTGTTATTTCTGGGTATGTCTACTACTATAACTATTTTAAGGATAAAGATGTCTTCGCTTAGCAAGTTTTTAAAATTGATAAAGTTTGAGCACACAATATTTGCCCTTCCTTTTGCCTACATTGGCATGTTTATGGGTTTTGAAAATGGGTTTTCCTTTAGGGTGTTCCTGCTTGTAACTGTGGCTATGGCTTCTGCTCGTTCTGCTGCAATGGCTCTGAACAGGATTATAGACTTAAAATACGATGCCATGAATGAGAGGACTAAGAACAGAGAGTTGCCGTCGGGTAAGATTAAACTGAAAGAGGCATACCTCTTCACCTTTATATCTATTTTAATCTTTGAAATAACTACCTATTTTATCAATCCCCTTGCCTTTAAGCTCTCCCCTGTAGCACTATTTTTTATTTTAACATACTCATACACCAAACGGTTCACGGCTCTCTGCCACCTCTACCTTGGGTTTACAGATGCCTTAGCTCCCCTTGGAGGTTATGTTGCAGCCAAAGGAGAGCTAACCCTTCCCATATGGTTGCTTGCGGGTTTTGTCTCTTTCTGGATAGCTGGCTTTGATATCTTGTACGCCCTTCAGGATAGGGAGTTCGATAAGCGTGTTGGTTTGCACTCGATACCTGTAAGCTTGGGGGTTAGGAGTGCTATGTTCGTAGCCCGGGTTTTTCATCTTGTTGCTTTCCTGTTTCTCATTGGCAGCATGTATCTGTTTAGACTTTCATATTTTGCCTACCTTGGAGCTTTAGTGGTTGCTTTCTTGCTTTTTCTTGAGCATGAGCTTGTTGACCCCGATGATCCAAAAAAGATTAATCTTGCCTTTTTTAATATCAACAGTTATATTAGCATTGTATTGCTGATTTCTTTTTTGGTAGGTAAATACCTTGGATGATAAGAGAAGCTCGCGAAGGGTTAAAAACAGGGTTTCAGTCTATTACAAAAAGATAGATGAAAATGATTTAGATAGGGTTCGGGAAGAGATTTACCATACCGTTGAGCCAGACGATTCATTTACATTTTTTGCATCCTTAAAAGGACTGGATTCAAGCTTTGGTGATCTGAACAAGGCGTTTGTAGTCATGATGAAAGAGATGGATTCAAAGCTTAACTATATAATTGGGCTTTTAAGAGAGGGAGGTAGTGATTATAACCTTAAAGGGTTTAAAAAAGGTGAAACATGCGACCTTTCCCAGAGTGGCCTCTCAGTGGAGTGTGAGAATGAGATGAGAGAGGGTGAGTGGCTTTATATGAAGATGTTTTTGCCTATAGCCCTGCACCATCCCATAAAACTGCTTGCAAAGGTTGTGAGAGTTGAGAAGAGAAAAGATTTATTCTGCGTAGGTGTTGAAATTGAGGATATAACGGCGGAGAATAGGGAATTAATCATACATTACATGATATATGTTGAGAGAAAAATGGCTAAGAATAGGGTTGAAAGAGATGTCGAATGAAGCGTTGATTTTGCAGGTTATCTTTGATGTTGCTGTAGTTTTCTATATACTGCTCAGCAGATACTATGAAAAGAAAGAGAAGGAGAGCCTTTTAAAACTCATTGAGAGTTTGAGAAATCTTGTTGAAAAACAGAAACAGCTTATTGAGATTGCCAACCTAAGAATAGGAGATCAGCAGGAGAGGATATCCAAAATCCTTGAGGATATAAGACGAAAGAATATGCTTTTGACCGAGCTTCTGACTACCATAAAGAACAAAACCTATGAGGATAGTCTTAAAGAGAAGATAATCAGAATGAAAAGGGAAGGAAAGAGCGTGGAGGAGATGGCAAAGGAGCTGAATATGAGCAAGGGCGAAATAGAGCTTATAATAAAACTCTATGAGGAGGTAAAGTAGGTGAAAAAGATTGAGGCTGTTATCAAACCTTTTAAACTTGATGCGGTGAAAGAGGGCTTGATGGAGCTTGGCATCAAGGGTTTGACGATAAGCGAGGTTAAGGGGTATGGAAGGCAGAAGGGACACACAGAGATTTACAGGGGAGCTGAGTATGTAGTTGATTTTTTACCCAAGGTGAAAATAGAGGTCGTTGTTGACGATAGTCTTGTAGAGGATGTTATAGCTAAGATTATAGAGACAGCAAGGACTGGCAAGATTGGTGATGGGAAGATATTTGTTATTCCTATAGAGGATGCGATAAGGATTAGGACTTCCGAAAGAGGAAAAGACGCTGTTTAGTAGATGAATGAGTTCAAAGAGTCCAAGCTTGAGGAAAAAAGGAGACTTTTTGAGTGGTTTAGTGAGCTTAACCCTAACAGAAAGAGGGTTAGGTATGTAGTAAAGAAGCATACTGAGTGGGTTGATAAATCGCTCTTTGAACTCGTTAAGCTTATTGGGTTTGACAGCAAAGGGCTTGCATTTGTTGGTGTTGGTGGCTACGGAAGGAAACAGTTAAACCCCTACTCAGATATAGACATACTGGTTGTAAAGACAGAAGAAAATAGTGGATTTGATAAACTTGTAAGAGAGATATTGGATTTTTTCTATTTTCTTGGTTATGAGTGTAGTGTATCTGTTAGGAGCATAGATGAGTGCGTTGAGTATGCGAGAAAGGATAGCACCATAAAGGCTTCTCTTTTAGATTCAAGGTTTCTCCTTGGGGATAGAGATACATGGGAAAGTTATAGTACCGTTCTTGAAAGTGTGATTATACCCGATGGTAAGGAGCTTTTTATCGAGCAGGTAATTGTCTATATGAATACAAGGTATGAGAAGTTTGGCGGAACGGTGTTTGTCCTTGAGCCCAATGTTAAGGAGGGCGTTGGTTCTCTTAGAGACTACCATACCCTGCTTTGGATTGCCAAGGTGCTTTACGGGGTGAAAAATGTTTTAAACCTTAAGAGACTGGGATTGATTGAGGATTATGACTACAGAAAGTTGATGAACGGCGTTTACTTCCTTTGGCAGTTGAGAAATGCGCTCCACTTGAAGCTTGACAAAAAAAACGATGTGCTTTTTCTTGATATGAGAGATGAGATTGCAGAGAGCCTAAGGTATAAGGATAGTAAAAGGCTTACAAAGTCAGAGCGTCTGATGAGGAGATACTACTACCAAGCTCGTGGCATTAAAAATATTGTCAACTCCTATATAAAAACATTTTTGAGTGGGAATAAAACCGAAAAATCCATTTTTCTTGATGATAAAATAGCGGTCGATGGCTCTGTTAGATGTGAAGATAAACTCGATGTTTGTGAACTGTTCCAGCTCTTTTACTACTCTGCGGAGTACTCAAAGCCGATTGACTCGAAAGACGCAGGTAAAATAAGGGGCTTGCTCTTTGATGTTGCAAAAAGCAGGAAGAATAAGCAGTGTTCCTTTGTCTTCAGACAGATGCTTTCCCTTAATAAAGCCATATATAAGACCATCTCTTCCATGCATGAGTTTGGGGTGCTGGATAGGTATATCCCAGAGTTTGGGAATGTTTGTTGTTTAACAAAGGATGGGCTCTATCACAAATATACGGTGGATGAGCACTCCATTCAGACGGTGAGGGCTTTGGATGAACTTTACAGTTATGATGTGCCAAAGACCTTTCTTATGAGACTTAAGTACATCTGGGTAAATTTAAATCCGCACGATAGGTGTGTTTTGAGACTTGCATGCCTTCTACACGATATAGGGAAGATAGAAAAAGAGCAACATGAGGTTGTTGGAGCTTTGCTGTCCAGTGCCATAGCAGAAAGGCTGTTTCTTGGAAAGGACTTAAAGGCGAAGCTTGAATTTCTGGTAAGATACCATCTGCTTATGAGTTCTATAATTTCCACAAGGGATGTAGATGACCCAAAAACTCTTGAGGATTTTTTGGAGGTTGTTGACTCGAAGGAAAAACTTATACTGCTCTCTCTTTTGACCTATGCTGATATGAAATCGGTTAACGATAATGTGTGGAGTTCTTGGAAAGAGGACTTGATGGAAGCACTGTATTTAAAGGCAACATTCTACTTTGAGAATAGGGACTACGATGAGTATTTGAGGCTACATGCCTTAGATTCCAAAAGGAAGGTTAAAGCCATATTGGGCAAGGATTATTATGAGCTTGTGGATAAACTTCCAGATAATATCTTTAACGATATTAGATTTGATGTGATGGCAGAGTATATAAGAAACATCAAGGATACGGGCAGGAATGCCTTTGTTTACAGGGAGGAAGGCTCTGATACGGCAAAGGTTGTGGTTTACTACAACAATGAGTTTGGTTTTTTTAATAAGATTAGTGGGATATTAGCCTGTTTGGATGCAAGTATTATAACGGCAAAGTCCTACGATTTGTTAGATGGCAAAATAGTTGATGTTTTTACAGTTAATCTTGATAAGGATTCTGAGCTGGATGATTTCAAGGTTGAGGATTTAATATACAGGGTTAAAAGTGGGGATTTTGACTTGGATGGCTGTATGGAGTCTAAAAGAAGGAGATTTTTGAACAGGCTTGAGAAGACCAAGCTTGAGATGTCCCTTGAGAATGTTGATGTTGTCATTGATAATAGCTTGAGTGAGTTGTATACTGTTATCAGGGTTTACGCTCCTGATAGGATTGGGCTTGTTTATTATATAACAAAGGTGCTCCTTGAGTTTGAGCTTCAGGTGGGTATGTTTATACTGGATACAAAGGGGAGCGTTGCTGTGGATACATTTTATGTGGTTGATAAATCTTTTAAAAAGATATACTCTGAAAAGTTGTTGGAGCTTATAAAGAGCAGGCTTTATGAGGTGCTGGTTTGAGGCGGGAGCCCATAAGGGTTAGCGATATAGGAAAAGTTATACCCGTAGGCCAGAAGGTTATGGTTTACATTGAAAGGGGTAATTTCGCAGGTGTCTATTCAAGCTACATATACGACATAGATGAGAATTACAATGTTTATATAGCCATGCCCACAAACGAGAATGGTTTGAAGGCTGTTATAAGAGAGGGTGAAGAGGTAGAGGTTAGCTTTGTGGACAACAGGGGATACAGGATAGGCTTTACCTCGAAGCTTATTGAGATTATTAAAGAGGGAGAGAGGGTGATATACAAGCTTGAAAAGCCCTCGTCTCTCTCAAGGGTTGAATTAAGGGAAAACTTCAGAGTACCTGTGCTTATAGAGGCAGAATTTTATGTCTTTAAGGGTGGCAAAATACAGAAAGCCAAAGGAACGATTCTTGATATAAGCGCTGGAGGGGTGAAGCTATCCACAGAAATTGAGCTTGAGCCCAGGGATAAACTGTTTCTCAACTTTGAACTTGGCGATAAAAGGATGGAAGAGGTTGAGGCTGAGGTTGTTAGGAAAGCCATTACGGGGGAAGAGGGCGTAAACCATTACGGTTTGAGGTTCACGAACCTTACCAAGGAGCAGGAAGATTCCATTATTAAGTTCTGTCTGGCTAGGCAATTGGAACTTGCAAGAAAGATGAGGGGATTGGAATAGGGGTGGAAATAGAGAAACTAAAAAAGGGTAAAGTTGCTGTTGTTGGTGATCTGATATGCGATAAGTATGTAATTGGCAGGGTTGAGAGAATCTCCCCTGAAGCACCTGTGCCTGTAGTTAGGGTGGAGAAGGAGACCTACTACCTCGGCGGTGCATCCAATGTTGCACTGAATTTGAAGAGCCTCGGTTGTGAAGTTCACCTTTTTGGTGTTGTGGGGAATGATACATGCGGTAAAAGACTCACAAATATGATAAGAGAGAAGGGCTTATCTACAGAGAAAATTTTAACACTTGAGGATAGACCCACCACTCTCAAAACCAGAGTGATAGCCCAATCCCAGCAGATAGTTAGGTTTGATAGGGAAAAGATATTGAGAATAGATAAAAAGCACGCCTTTGAGCTTGTCAGGGGTGTCAAAGAGAGCGGTGTTAACGCTGTAATCGTTTCGGATTATGGTAAAGGTGTGGTTAGCGACTACCTGATTGAGGAGTTGAAAAAGCTTGGTGTTTTTATAGCCGTTGACCCAAAGATTAAGAATGCCTATGCTTACAAGGGTGTTGACATAATAACCCCTAACTTAAAAGAGGCCGAAGAGATCAGTGGTGTGGAGATTGCCTCGTTTAAGAATGGGCTTGAGCTTGCGGCAAAGAAGATAATAAAGAAAACAGGCTGTAAGTATTTGCTTATAACCGAGGGTGAGAGAGGAATGAGTCTCTTTGATAAAGATGGCTTAATTCTTAAACAACCATCAAAGGCAAGAGATGTTTACGATGTAACGGGAGCTGGGGATACAGTTATAGCAGTTTTGACGGCTGCCATCTCAAGTGGTTTTGATATTAAGGATGCCGTTAGACTTTCAAACGCAGCAGCAGGCGTTGTTGTTGGCAAGATGGGGACTGCTACACTCACTTTAGAGGAGCTTGAGAAAGCCTTATGAAGATAGCTATACTCATTCCCGCACGCTACTCCTCCAACAGGTTTGAAGGCAAGGTAATCCATCCGATTAAATCCAAGCCTATGGTTCAATGGGTCTATGAGGGTGTTGAGGGTTCTCGATATGC
>WFQQ01000023.1 GCA_015486965.1 Desulfurellaceae bacterium | reverse complement strand
TCTCTCTACTTGCCTCTCCAACCTGAGATATCTGCTCTATAGCCTCCTTGGCAAGGCGAGCATTCTCTTGCATCCTTTTAACTCTCTCCTCTATATCCTCAAGCATCTTGTTGTTGACCTCTCCCACATCCTGAGCAAGCATGTTCACATTTTCTGCAGCCTGAGCCACATTGTGTATGGCTTCTACAGTATCCCTAACTGCATTTGCCATCTCTTCCATGTTGCGTGTAGTTTCCTCTGTTGATGCGGATATTTCTGTTGCAGAAGAGGCTAGTGTGTTAGATTGACTGCTTAACTCCTCTGCACTCTGTCTGAGCTGTAAAACAATATTGTGTATGCCATCTATTACTTTATTTATACCGCTCTTTAATATTCCAATCTCGTTGCCTGTAATTATATTAAACTTCTTGGTTAGATCTCCTTTAGCCAAGTACTCTGTCTTTTTAACTGCATTGATTAAAGGTGTGATAATATAGGCATTAACCACAAAGTATAAAGCTACTATAAGAGCTATTACTAAAAGTTGGGTTATGAGACTAACAATAAGAACAACTTTACTGTGCTTTCTTATAGTGCGTGACAGATTATGTGTTATTTTTCTCTGCAATTCTACCACTCTATCCATCTCACCTGTAATCTTAGCCACTTCCATATCCGTCTTATCAGCCAAGATTTTAAGCTTCTCCCTGCTCAATCCGTTTCTGTATCCTATAGCCATATCCTTGCTTGTTTTGTAGGTTACCTTGAGTTGCTGCTCCAAAGTATTCAGCTTGGAAACAAGAGGAGAATCTTGCGGGAGAATAGACAAAGCTTTGCTTATATCACTTCCCACTTTATCCATGTAAATCTCTGCCTTTTTAAAGTCTTTCTGCTCACCTGTTAGTGCAGCCTTTTTAAAGTATGAGACCATCTGTGAAATCTCATACTTAGCATCTTCAAGTTTTACAAGGAGGGCAATGGACTGCTTTTCTAATCTCTCTGTTTTCCTTGAGTTATCCAAGGAAATCCAAAAATTAACAACCAAAGAAATTAGAGAAACAAAAACAACAATAAAAACAGAGTAAAAAAACAATTTACGCAGAGGAATGTTTTTCATGATACTCTCCTTATTAATAGGTTTTTATATAAATTAAAACCAAATTTAGAAAATGTCAAAATTTCATATCTCCCAAACAAATCAGCTCTAACTGCATTTATTAAAAAAACCACCCAGTTGTATATCACACTTCTTTATAGGTTTCAACATTTTTTACTAAAAAATATATAAGGAAAAATTTCAATTGTTAATATATAAGTGAAATTTTAATATGAAATCCAAATTTTCTTTAATAAATATATTTTTTCTAAAAGAATACATAAAAATGGAGCGGATGACGGGAATCGAACCCGCGACATCAAGCTTGGGAAGCTTGCGCTCTACCAACTGAGCTACATCCGCCCCTGCAGAGAGTAATATTAATAAAAATTAGGAAAATGTCCAGCCCCTTTTGCACAACAAAAGCAAGGGGCTGGCTAAAAATTAACCTGCCAGTCCGTGTGGATACTGGAATACTCCAGCCCAAACAATCAGATACCTGAGCAGATACCCGCCAATAAGAACCATAATTGAGGCAACTAAAGCCACTCCTTTGGCACTCTCTTTAACGGATGCGTAAGCCTCAAGAATAAGAGGTGAGATAAGCCCAAGTACCACAAAACCTATTGTAAAGAGAGGATTTGCAAGCAGCATGTGTGCGCTCTTCATGACTGCTGCATTTCCAAGCCTTGCGAAATCGAAGTATGCAAAGATGGTTAAGAGTTCAGCAGAGATGAGGAATATATCAAAGCCCTCAATGAAGTGGAAGTAATGTTTAGCCTCATGGGATTTCATAGCAGCAAGTATTAGCATCAGAAGGGCGCAGCCTGTAGAGAAAGCACTAATTGTGAAGAGAAGAGGCAGTGCTGGTGTATGCCAAAACGGAATCCCCACATTGGCATTTAGAAGAAGTCCTGTGTATGTGGTCACTCCAAAGCCACAGAACATTGCAAGATAGCCCATCCATTTTTTAAATGTTTCCTTCTCGAGAAAAGCAGCAATAGCATACAACACGCCAAATATATAAGCGCCGTTGATAATAACCATACCACGAGCAATCCACGAATGGCCTATACCTGCAACCCAGAAAGCAAGTAAAAACCTTAATGGGTCAATCAGGTCGATAACTAACCATATCAAGCCAAAACTCAAGATAGCAAGTCCAAGGAGTGAAGTTAGAATGCCAAACCATTTTCCAAGCTTAAACCTCATCTCTCCGAGGATACCCAAAGCCATTGTAGCGCCACCCAAACCTCCAAAAAACAGGTAGGTGGCTATATTCCAGCCCCAAATATGCTGTTGTACTAAATCCATTTTTTCCTCCTCATCCTTTTATTTAATGTAATAAACCTTTGGTTTTGCACCCATATACTCTCCAAGGGGTTTCGCCTTTCCAGTGCTTACAAGCTGAGCTATCTCAGATTTAGGATCATCCAAATCTCCGAATATCCTTGCATGTCCAACACATGTAGCTGCACAGCTTGGCTCTATGCCCTCAGCCAATCTATCAACACAGAATGTACATTTATCCACATGAGCCTGATGGTGCCTTGCATCCTCTCCAAAATAGAACTCATCCTGTTTCAAATCATCCAATTCATACTCATACCTTGCATCGTAAGGACAAGCCTCAATACAGTATCCACAACCCAGACACAGGTCGTAATCTATCAAAACTATGCCATCCTTATTGATATAAGTAGCCTCTGTAGGACATACAGAGTGGCATGGAGGATTCTCACAGTGCATACATATAGTTGGGAAAAAGTATCTTTTTACTTCCGGGAATTTTCCCTCTTCTATCTCCGTAACCCTTGTTCTCCACTTGCCTTTGAAATCTTCAGCCCAGAACGGCGTCTGATTCCACTCCGAGCAAGCTGCCATACATGCCCTGCAACCCAAGCATGCATGAACATTCATCACCATTCCGTATCTTGCCATTGCCTATCCTCCAACTTATATTTTTCTAACCTTTACTGTGAACTGACAGCTCAAAACAGAACCGGTCACAGGACCCAACCTATGCGGAATGAGTCTTCCCAAGTCAACGCCCTTACCGCTTCCATACTTAAGAAGCTTATTGTCAAGGCCAAAATCGCTCATAACATAAACCGTATCCTCTCTAACCATCTCGGTTATGTGAACAAATGAGCGAATCTTTTGGCCCGATACCGTATTTTCAACCTCTATCTTATCACCCTCTTTCAAACCCAGTCTCTCTGCAGCCTTGGGGTTCATCCAGAATCCGTAATTCTCATCTTTGTGTCTCTCCACAAGGGAGTGCAACAGAGGGTTATCGGCAGTTGTTAAGTAGGTCATCTCAGGCACTTTTCCATAAGCAAAGAAGAACTCATTCCCCGTGGGCTTGTAATCCCTCTTTGCTCCCTTTTTGTATTCCCAATCGATGTAAGTAAGAATAGGATGCCAGTGTGGATCAACACCATACTTCATATTGAAGTGCCCAAACAATGTTGAATAAATCTCTACCCTTCCTGAAAAGGTTGGAACAGGCAACTTATAAGGCATTCCAGCCTCTTCCATTAACTCCTCTTTTGTTTTCAGGGGCAAAACACCCTTCTTCTCCAGCGTTTCCTCAAGTTGCTTTGGCGTCATACCAAGCTTTTTGCTAACTGTGTAGAGTGCTGTATCCCTGAAAGCCTTATAGAGTGGCTTCTTGCCCTTCCACGCCAAAGCCAGCTCTTTCATGGTTTTACCCATATCCCAGCCTGTGAATTGGCTGACTATCATAGCAGCAGAACCGTAATCACCTCTACCGTGGGATAGGGCATTGGACAGCATACAGAATACTTCGTCTCCTCCCTTGGTATCGCCAATCTGACTTACGCTTGGAAATCTCATTCTCAAGCCCAAATCTGAGTTTGGACCCTGAATCCATATACCGCTATACTTCTCAAGGTAAGTTTTATCAGGCAAAATAACATCTGCAAAAGCAGCAACATCAGATGGCAAAATATCATCCACAACAACAAGTTTCAGGTTTGGATTTTTAAATGTGTCTGCCCATGTTTTGTACCCAAAGTAGTCCTTTAATGGATTTGTTGAGTAAATATATGCAAACTTAATCTGATAAGGCTTGCCATTCCACTTCAGCTTACCCTCGACAGCCTCCTGAAATCCTGCATTGATAAACAGAGAAAAGGGTATTGCCTTTTTACCGTATTTCTCTTTCTGATAGTCGTAGTATGCTCTGTTAAAGTGAGGATAACCCCTGAAAAGCGGGAACTTTCCAGAAAGCATCATGCCTTCAAGCTTACCTATAACACCGAGAAGTCCAGGTGCCATAGCTGTTGCCATCATTAAAGCCATGGGGTTGTTCAGCTTGCCAGATTTATAGGCTTTCGTGAACCTTTCCATCCCCTCTCTATCTTCTGGATTAAATACCCAACCACCTACACTGTCAACACCACCAACTAAAACATTTATGATAGCCGCAGCCTTCCTCGACTGCACAACATCCTCATACCTTCCATCCATCCACCCAGGATGAACAGTTGCAGGCCTAATCCTACCCAAAAGCTCAGCTGTCTCTTCGATATCCTCTTTTGGAATATCACAGACTTTAGCAGCCCACTCTGGAGTTGCATCTTTCACTGTCTCCCAGAGATAATCAAATGCTGTTTTTGCTGGCTTACCCTGGAATGTCAAATCTTTCGGTGCAAACAGGGCTGGTTTAATCTTTTTGTTACCTATATTGTCGTTCGTGAAACCGTCTACAGGTACAACCTCACCAGAGATTTCATCATAAACATAGTAATTCTGGGAAAATGGGAACTGGTCTGGGTTTGTATTCTGACCAAAGGCAAAAGGTGCTCCATTGTTATCGTAAATCAAAAACGGAGCATTTGTGTGTCTTCTTAAAAATTCATCCTCATACCATCCGTTCTTTATTAGAAGCCTGATTATAGCCATCAAAAATGCCATATCAGAACCAGGTTTTATGGGAATCCACTTATCTGCCTTGGCTGCCGTTTCACTCAACCTGGGGTCTAAGGCAATAACAGTCATTTTGTTCTGCCTGCCCCTGGCAAACCTGACAGCCCTCGATACAGAAATCCCCGCTATGGCTGCATTGCTACCAACAGTTAGCAGAACCTTGGTGTTATCCATATCAACAAGCAGCTCATCGTGGGTAATCATTGTTCCAACTGTAACATCGGCACCTGCATGTTCTGCCATAACACAGTGCTGCATTGGTGAACCAACTATATTCGGGCAGCCAATAGAGGCAGAAAATGCAAACACTCCTAATTTTTCGTATGCACAAGCCCTCTGACCGGCAAATACAGCAACCTCATGAGGCTGAATCTTATTCTCCTCTATTTTCTTCCTGATGTAATCCATTGCCTCTTTCCAGGTTGCCTTCTTAAACTTCCACTCACCCCTCTCTGAGCCTTCAACCCTGATCAGCGGATACTTAATTCTGTCGGGATTGTAAACAGTCCTTGGACCCGACTGTCCCCTTGCACAGATTCTTCCCCTGTTGTAGGTGCTCTTTTCGTTTCCGTCAATCTTCTGTGGCTTCATAAATTTACCGTTAACCCTTGCCCTAACAACAATATCACACGCCGTAGAACAGTATGAACAGATATTGGGGAGATACTTTATCTTCCCCGCTGGCTTTTTCCAGTGTGGCGTGTAGATACTCGCCTTAGCGGTGGGCTTGAAAAACATCAAACCACCAGCAGCCAATGATGATAGCTTCAAGAAGTTCCTTCTATTCAATGACACCATAGTCAACCTCCGCCCAAAAAAACTTAAAGTTTTATAAAAAACACCCTTAAATTGCTCACATCCAGTTGATTATAACCCAACTTAACCTTTAGGTCAAGACCGATAATAAATTAGTTATACATAGCAAAAAATACCAAAATATTCCTGCAAATCAAAAACCGTTTATTAATCTTTACACTTTCGGCAGATACTTTAAAGCCTCCTCAACCTTTTCCTCTGGATATTCGTAATCTTCCATCTGACCAGATAGATAGAGGTCGTACGATGCCATATCAAAATGGCCGTGACCAGAGAAACAGAAAAGTATAGTTTTCTCTCTTCCCTCCTCTTTTGCTCGGAGAGCCTCATCAATAACACCCTTAATTGCGTGGCATGTCTCAGGAGCTGGAACTATTCCCTCTGTTTTTGCAAACAACTCACCCGCCTTAAACACTTCTGTCTGGTTGTATGCAACAGCATCCAACAGGCCGTTCTTCCTCAACTGGCTCAATATTGGGGAATCTCCGTGATACCTCAAACCACCTGCATGGATACTCGGTGGCATGAAGTTATGTCCAAGCGTGTACATGTAAAGCAGCGGTGTCATCTTGGCAACATCGGCAAAATCGTATGTGAATATACCTTTTGTTAAGGTTGGGCAGCTTGCAGGTTCGACAGCAACTATCCTGACATCCTTTCCGTTAATCTTATCACGCATAAACGGTAGTGCAATACCACCAAGATTGCTTCCACCCCCACAGGGGGCAAGTATAACATCAGGGTAATCCCCTATAAGCTCAAACTGCCTCTTTGCTTCCAATCCTATGACTGTTTGGTGTAAAAGGACATGGTTTAGAACGCTTCCCAGAGAGTAGTTTGTATTTTCATGGGTTATTGCATCCTCTATAGCCTCACTTATGGCAAGCCCAAGACTTCCAGGATTATTGGGGTCTTCTTTTAAAATCTTCCTGCCTATTTCTGTTTTATCGCTTGGCGACGGGTATATCTCAGCACCCCACAGATGAATTAAGGAGCGCCTGAACGGTTTTTGTTCATAGCTTACCTTAACCATATAAACCCTTACATCTATGCCGAGGAGAGAGCCAGCTAAAGCAAGTGCTGAGCCCCACTGCCCAGCTCCCGTCTCTGTTGTTAGTGTCTTAACACCCTCAATCTTATTATAATAAGCCTGAGCAACTGCTGTGTTGGGTTTATGAGAACCTGCAGGGGAAACAGACTCGTTTTTGAAGTAAATCTTTGCAGGTGTATCCAGTGCTTTTTCAAGGTTATAAGCCCTAACAAGTGGTGTTGGTCTCCACAAAGAGTAAATTTCTCTAACTTTATCAGGAATTGGAATCTCTCTTTTGTTGCTCATTTCCTGTTCTATAACCGCCTTTGGAAAGATTTTTAAATCATCGGCTGTTAAAGGCTTTTTCGTCTGAGGATTAAGAGGTGGATTTAGTGGAGTTGGAAGATCGGGAAGAATGTTGTACCAATACTTTGGAATCTCCCTCTCTGAAAGAAGTATCTTTTTATCCATAAAGCCCTCCCCCGTTAAAAGAGTAATTTTACCAATACTATCAGAAACTCAGACTTTTTTAAAATAAAAACTTGACAAAGTTCAAAATTAGTTATAAAATTTAGCAATGAAAAAAAATTTTCTATGGGTTTTCAAGTATGGAAAAGAGAAAGAGTGCTAAATTAAAAGAAACATACAGAGCAATAAAGCCTGAAATTGAAGAAAAGCTAAAGCAGTTTAGGAAAACCTGGGAGAGCAAGGATGAAAAACGGATATTTAAAGAGCTCTTATTCTGCCTTCTGACACCCCAATCAAAAGCAGAAAACGCATGGGAAATTATCGAAAACCTTGACAGAAACAATTTGCTACTCGAAGCCGAAGAGGATATATTAAGGGAAAAACTCAAGAGGGTCAGGTTTAGGAACAACAAAGCAAAATACCTAAAAAACGCTCAGGCAATGCTTGTTAGAAACGGCAGAATTACTATTCTTGATGAACTCAAAAAACAAAAAAATCCCCTTGAAATTCGCCAATGGTTAGTTAACAATGTAAAGGGAATGGGATACAAAGAGGCAAGTCATTTTTTAAGAAATATAGGTTTGGGAGAAGAGCTTACCATTCTGGACAGGCACATTTTAAAATCTCTGTTAGAGCTTGGAGTGATAGACAGTATCCCAAAAAGCTTGAGTAAAAAAAACTATCTTGAAACGGAAGTAAGGATGAAAGCCTTAGCAGAAGAGGTAGGTATACCAGTTGCCCACCTTGACTTTGTTCTGTGGCAGATTAGAACAGAAAGGATATTTAAGTAGGAGGAGATATGGATTTAAAGGCACTTTTTAAGTTGAGCTACGGACTCTATGTAGTAGCATCCAAAAAGGGAGATAGGATAAACGGTCAAATTGCAAACACGGCATTTCAAATATCTTCAAAGCCACCCACAATTGCGGTAAGTATCAACAAACAAAATTTGACGCATGAGTTTATTGAAAGTTCTGGTGTGTTCTCTGTAACGGTATTAAGAAAGGAAACACCAATGAAATTTATCGGCCAGTTTGGGTTTAAATCTGGTAGAGAGATTAACAAGTTTGAAGGAGTAAATTACAAAACCGTAAATGGTGTTCCTGTGGTTTTAGAAAACGGCACTGCCTATCTAATCGCTAAAGTTGTTAATAAGCTTGATGTTTCCACACACACCGTTTTTATAGGAGAGATAGTTGATGCAGAAGTTTTGAGCGGTGAGGAGCCTATGACCTACGCATACTACCACGAGGTTAAAAATGGAAAATCTCCAAAAACTGCACCAACATATGTTGAAGATGAGAAAAATGAGAATAAAAATATTGAAGGAGGAGAGAAGATGAAAAAGTACAGATGCACAGTCTGTGGCTACATTTACGACCCAGAGAAAGGCGATCCAGAAAACGGAGTTGAGCCTGGAACACCATTCGAGGAACTTCCCGAAGATTGGACATGCCCTGTGTGTGGTGTTTCTAAAGAAGACTTCGAGGAGGTAAGCGAAAATGATTAAAAAACTAACTGAGGGTGTTTACAATGTAGGTGCAATAGATTGGGATAGAACCCTATTTGATGAAATTGTGCCTACCCCTCAGGGTACAAGCTATAACGCCTATATTGTTATGGGAAGAGAAAAAACGGCTCTTATTGACACGGTTGAGCCGTACAAATTTGAGGAGCTTAAAAAAAACTTAGAGGATCTGGGTGTTAAAAGGATAGACTATTTAATCTCCAACCATGCAGAGCAAGACCACTCCGGTAGCATACCATTAATCATGGAGATGTTCCCTGAGGCAAAATTGATAACCAACGAAAAGTGCAAAAATTTTGAGATGGACTTACTTCATATTCCAGAGGAGAAATTCAATATTATAAAAGAAGGTGATACCATTGAACTCGGCGGTAAAACACTCGAATTTATCATGACACCGTGGGTTCACTGGCCAGAGACGATGAGCACCTACCTGCAAGAGGACAAAATTCTGTTTAGCTGCGACTTCTTTGGAAGTCATGTTGCAACCTCTTACACATTTGCAAGGTATTACGACAAGGTTTACCACGAGGCTAAGCGATACTTTGCAGAAATCATGATGCCATTTAGAACCTTTATAGAGAAAAACATTAAAAAACTCAGGGAAAAAGAGATTAAGATGATAGCACCGAGCCACGGACCTGTGTTCGATGACCCTGAGTTTATTATTAAAGCATACGAGGAGTGGATAGATCCAACCCCACATAACATGGTATTAATAGCCTTTGTTTCCATGCATGAAAGCACAAGAAAAATGGTTGAGTATCTGTCAGACGCACTTGTCTCAAAAGGTGTTGAAGTAAAGATAAGAAACTTAGTAAGCTCCGATGTGGGTGAAGTTGCAATGGATTTAGTCGATGTTGCAACAATCATCATTGCAACACCCATGGTGCTTGCAGGGGCTCACCCAAACGCCGTTTATGGTGCATACCTTGTAAACGCACTGAGACCAAAGGCAAAGTTTGCAGGAATTATAGGCTCATACGGTTGGGGAGGCAGGGCAGCAGATATTATAAAAAACAACCTATCGAACCTAAAGGCAGAACTGTTAGAGCCCGTGTTTATAAAAGGGCTGCCCAAGGATGAAGACTATAAAAAACTGGACGAGTTTGCCAATTTAATATATGAAAAACATAAATCTATAGGGATAGCAAAATGATAGGAAAAAAAGCCATTGATTTTTGTTTGAAAGACCATGAAGAGAAGGAGCACTGTCTAAAGGACTTTAAAGGCAAATGGATAGTGCTATACTTTTACCCAAAGGATAACACATCAGGTTGCACAAAAGAGGCAAAAGAGTTTTCGGAAAAAAAAGAGGAGTTTGATAAACTCGGGGCTATTATCATAGGCATAAGCAAAGATTCACCCAAATCTCACGCTAAATTTATAGAAAAACACAATCTAAATATATTGCTTTTGAGTGATGAGGAGCACAAGGTTTTGGAGGCTTATGGAGCTTGGGGGCTGAAAAAGAACTACGGCAAGGAGTACTACGGCACCATAAGGAGCACATTTTTAATAGACCCAGATTTCACCATCAGGGCACAGTGGAAAAATGTTAGAGTAAAAGGTCATGTGGATAAAGTTCTTGAAGAGCTAAAAAAGTTACAGGAGGAAAAGTAGATGAAAAAGATGGTCGAGAAATCTCTGAACGAGGCATTTGCTGGTGAGAGCATGGCTCACATGAAGTATCTGATTTTTGCAGAAATAGCTGAAAACTCAGGCAAAAAAAATCTTGCGAGGCTTTTTAGAGCAATCTCATACGCAGAGTTTGTCCATGCCAAAAACCATGCTACAGCATTAGGAATACCAAAAGACAACTTAGAAAACTTGGAAAGTGCAAGAAGCGGAGAGGAATTCGAAATCGAGGATATGTATCCAGCATACAAAGCAATAGCCGAATACTTCGAGGACAAACAGGCAGAGCTTTATATAAGATACGCACTTGAGGCTGAAAAGATTCATGAGAAGCTCTATGAGGAAGCAAAAGAAACTGTTGAAAAGGATGAAGACCTTGCTGATGATGATATATACATCTGCCCAGTATGCGGATTTACATATGTAGGCAGTGATGTTCCAGATACATGCCCCGTATGTGGCGCTCCGAAAGATAAATTTAAAAAATTTTAGGGAGGTGGTTAATGATAGATAAAAGAATGGAAGATGCCATAAACAAACAGATTAATGAAGAGTTGTACTCAGCCTACCTATACCTTTCCATGTCTGCGTGGTTTGAGTCTATAGGGTTAAAGGGTTTTGCCAACTGGATGATGGTTCAATTTAAAGAGGAGATGGATCACGCAATGAAGTTTTACAACTACTTGAATAGCCAGGGCGCAACGGTCAAACTGATGGCTATTCAAGAGCCGCCCCATGAGTGGGAGTCTCCACTCCATGCATTCGAAGAAACATTAAAACATGAGCAACATATAACAAAGTGCATTAATGAGCTTGTAGATTTAGCAGAGGAGCTCAAGGATAGGGCAACCTACAACATGCTTCAGTGGTTCATCAATGAGCAGGTTGAAGAGGAAGAGAACGATAGAGAGATAATAGACATGTTGAAAATGGTTGAGGGAAGCAAGCACGGAATATTCATGATAGATAAAGAGCTGGGTCAAAGACAGTATACTCCAGAGGCTTAATTAATAAATAGGAGGTGAAGTATGACTAAGAAATTGCAGGTTTACAAATGTGAGATTTGTGGCAACATTATTGAGGTTTTGCATGAGGGAGCAGATGCTTTAGTATGTTGCGGACAGCCCATGAAACTCCTTGAGGAGCAAACAGCAGACTCCTCAACAGAAAAGCATGTGCCGTTTATTAAGAGAGAGGGAGACAGGTATATTGTTAAAGTTGGAGAAAATCAGGCTCACCCGATGGAGGAGAAACACTACATAGAGTGGATAGAACTCATCGTTGACGGTGTTGTTTACAGGAAATTCTTAAATCCCGGAGATGCTCCAGAGGCTGTTTTTGAGGTTCCTGAAGGAAAAGAGGTTTCGGCCAGAGAGCACTGTAACATTCACGGTTTGTGGGCAAAAAAGTAAAAACAAAAAAGGGGGCTCAAAGCCCCCTTTGATTTTTGATTTTAAATCTTCTAAGCCCTGATGTCTATGAGGCTTCCTATCATCTGATTTTCTGCTCTCAATGTATTTATGTTTGTTCTCTCCTGATTAACATTGTTCAGCTGGTTAACAACCTGCTCAGTCAAATTGACATTATTTCCGTTGCGGTTTGCAGGAGCTTGAGATACACGAGCCCTACCTCTCACTCCACCACCTCTTACAGACTCGTTAATAACATCGATCTGCTTATAGTTTTTAGTATTGATATTCGCCACATTGTTTGCCGCTACATCCTGCCTATAGAAAGCATTTTTAATACCCGATAACGGTGTGTAAATCTTCATACCACCCTCCTAACGAGGCTTTTTCATAATAATAACCCCTTTCACTGATAATTTCAAGTTCGGGCTCATTTTTTAAGTTTTTCAAATATGATTTCGGCTGCTTTTTTACCGGATTGCAACATTCCACCAAATACAGGACCCATTCTGTGGGAACCGCTTACCGCAACAGCAGCCATACCAGCAACCACAAGCCCTGGATAAACCTCCTTTGTCTGCTCGACGGTGGATTTTTCACCGACTTCAGCCCACATCGGTCTTTCTCCAACAACACTGCCAGTCGGTGTATCAAGTTTAACACCGCCCTTTTTTGCTAAAACAGTGGCAACATCGGCATCGTGCCCCGTTGCATCAACCACATAGTTGCTTGTAATCACTATTGGGTCAACAAGCAATCCAGCCATGTTAACAGTAGTCCAGCCTACCACAAGCCCGTTTACCCTGTAATTTCCATCAAGCTGTTTTAAAACAACATCCTCAACCTCTATGGCGTTAAAGATAACAAGGCCAGCCTTTGTCGCTTTAGAGATAAGAGTGGTCACAGCCTCTATTGAGCCAGCGGTATAGTACCCCTCTGTATATTTTTTATAATTTATCTCAAACTCATCCAAAATCTCTCTGCCCATCTCCTGAACAACAATCTCATTAAACAGCATAGCACCGCCCCACATACCGCCGCCTATGGTAAGCCTTTTATCAAAAAGCGTCACCTTCACACCCTTTTTAGCCAGGTAATAGCCACAAACTATACCAGCAGGACCTCCGCCAACTATAGAAACATCGTTCTCAAGATAGTCTAAAAGCTTCTCTGTATACCTCTCGATAATAGCCTTTGAAATAATCCTCTCATCCAATGTATTCATCCAACCACCTCCTATAATCTGCCCACATAGTAAACATGGTCTGGTAACTCAAGTTTATAAAAAATATTTTTTAAAACCTTTTTATTTCTAACAATGGCAATATCGTGCCTTTTTGAACTTAAAGGGTGTAGCTGCATACCAAGATACTTCTCAACATAAACAAACAACCTCAAATTTCCGCCATCAGTCATAACATATTTTGGCTTTTTAGACAAAATAATTTTAGCTACCTTTCGACCGTCCGCTCTGTAGTTTGTGTAGAATGTGTATAAATATGCCCCATAGGTAGCCGAATAGAGAAGCTTAAGTGCTACACCCAAAATCACCACACCAGCAAATAACCTCAAAGCTTCTGGTTTGATTTTAGGCAAATAAAGGTAAGAGAGAGCAGAAGCAAAAAACACAAATATTGCAATGATATAGTCCACACCCATAACAAACTCAAAATCGAAAAACATGGCAAACAAAGATAGCGTTGCTGTAAGAGCAAAAAGCCTTCTAAACGGCTTGTTGAACTCGTAAGGCGAATAATACTCCAGAATATAGTACAAAACACCAACGATAAAAGATAAAACAGCAAAAAGCACAAGGACATATCTAACTCTACCGTCCGGAACTATCCAGTAAATAAGAAAATTAGGAACAAAAGCCGATACTGCAAAGAGCAAAAGCTCTTTTATATCTTCGCTTGAGTTGTAAACTGCTTTAAGCTCCCCCAGAAAATCCTTTCTCAATAACAGAAGGAAAACAAGAGATGCGGGTAGAAAGCGAAGGTAGAAACTTATGGGAAATTTAATGATATGTTTAGCCAATGCTGGTAGTTTCTCCACACTCAAAACCCTGCTACCACTCGCATTTAGAAGGGTTCCTAAAGCAAGGTTAAACCTGTGTATATTGCCGTCTGAAACCAAGGCGAGCCATCCAAAAAACAGAGCAAAGATAAAAAGGGCTCCAAATACCACCTCTTTGGAGAAAATGGTATCTCTGAGTCTTTTTTTCAACAAAGCATAGCTGAACAGTGTCAAGTAGAAAAAGTGTAAAGCAGGAAAACCCTTTGTAAGCAGGGCAAATGCTGTAAGCACACTCCCTAAGAACAACCTGTTTTTAAATATACTTACAATAGACATGAAAACCAGCATGGAGAAAAACATGTCTGTTTCGGCAAGCACTCCATAGTTAAAATATGCAATTAGAGAAATAGCAAAAGAAAAGGCAGAAAAAAAGGCAGCGTCAACTCCGATTATGCTTTTAGCCGCACAGAAAATAGCTACAGACACAAACACCATTGAGATAAACGATACAATCCTTGCCGACCACTCGTTAACACCGAAAATTTTAAAAAAAGTGGCTATAACTATATTGTGAAGGGGTGGTTTTTTAAAGTATGGCTTTCCAAGCACATGGGGTACCAAATAGTTTTTTGTGTAGTTCATCTCCATGGCAATAATACACCTTCTCGGCTCTTCCCTATGGAAATACATTCGACCGAGATGCACCAAACCACCAATGAGATATAAAACAACCAGAACAACAACAAGTTTCTTTGAAATCATCCCATTATTGTATCTTTTATCATTAAAGCCGCCTCCGAAGCTGACATGCCCTCATTGAAAATGGTAAAGTCTGCGTACTTCTCGTAGAGTTTAGCCCTTTCTCGATACAGCTCCAGAATAGATTGCTCTTTCGGTTTCGCAAGACCTCTCTCGGTATAATCCCCAAGTCTTCTAAGCATCTCAGGATATGTAATCTTTAGATATACAACCTTTGAAAGCGACTTTAAGTGTCTCATGGCCAACTCCGAGTACACCACGCTACCACCCGTTGCAATTACATATCCATCTACATCCAAAGATAAAACCACACTCTCTTCTATCTCTCTCAACTTTAAATAACCCATCCTATCGACTATGCTCTGTAAACTCATGCCGCTTTTCTTCTGTATTAGAATGTCTGTATCCAGAAAATCAAACTCTAAAAGCTTTGCAAGGATTACACCAACGCTGCTTTTGCCTGATGAGGGCATACCTATCAATGAAACATTCATATTTATATTTTATAGCTTTAACATGGAAGTTTCTACCTTTTTCTTGAAAATTGACAAAAATCAGCTAAACTTTACCAGTCGAGGAGGTGGAGTATGACCTATGAAGAGGCTTTAGACCTATTAAAAGAGTACACACAGAGCGAAAGACTCATAAGACATGCCCTATGTGTCAGTGAAGCTATGAGATGTTATGCAAAAAAATTCGGTGAAGATGAAGAAAAATGGGCAATTGTAGGACTCCTGCACGATTTTGATTATGAAAAGTACCCAGAAGAGCATCCGTTTAAGGGTGCAGAGATTTTGAGACAGAGAGGGCTTGATGAGGATATGGTTGAAGCTATACTTGGACATGCAAGTTTTACGGGTGTTGAAAGAAAAACTCTTATGGCAAAAACCCTGTTTGCAGTGGACGAGTTGAGTGGCTTTCTCTATGCCTATGCTCTTGTTAGGCCAACAAAAAATTTGAAAGATATAAAAATGAAGTCTGTAAAGAAAAAACTAAAAGACAAAGCATTTGCAAGAGGAGCGAACAGGGAAGAGATAGAACAGGGAGCAAAGGAGCTTGGTGTTGATCTATCGGAGCATATAATGTTTGTGGCAGACTGTTTGCAAAAGAACGCAAAATTAATAGGATTGGAAGAGTAGAAAGGAGAAGGATATGGCGGAGATAGCAACAAACGAATTTAAAAGAGGGGTGAAGTTAGAGATAGACAACGATCCCTACGAAATTGTCGATTACGAACATGTAAAGCCTGGAAAGGGACAGGCATTTGTAAGGGTAAAGTTAAAAAACTTGAAAACAGGCAATGTGGTAGAAAAAACCTACAAATCTGGAACAAAACTGCCAAAGGCAGAGGTTGAAGAGAGGATGATGCAATACCTCTATAAAGACAATGACGGATACAACTTTATGGATCTTACAAGCTACGACCAATACACTATACCTTCAGAAACCATGGGCGATGCTGCTAAGTTTATCCAGGAAAACAAAGAGGTGAGTGTAATTCTATATAAAGGCACACCGATAGGCGTTAATCTACCCAACTTTGTTGAGCTAAAGGTCGTTGAGACTGAACCCGGATTTAAGGGCGACACTGCAGCTACAGGAACAAAACCAGCAACACTTGAAACTGGGGCTGTTGTTCAGGTACCATTCTTTATAAAAGAGGGAGACACAATTAAAATAGATACACGCACAGGCCAATATGTCGAGCGCGTCAATAAGTAATGAGGGCTTTGACAAACCCTTTTTTACTGCTTATTGTTATTGCCCTCGCTCACTTTGTAAACGATTGGTATTCACTTTTAATTGCGCCTGCGATACCAATTCTCAAAAAAACCTATCAGATTAACTATTTCCAATCGGGCATGCTTTTAAGTGTGCCCTACTTCCTTTCTGCGCTACTCCAATCTCCTATAGCCCACCTATCTGAAAGTACGGGCAAAAGAAAGCTCGTACTTGCTTCAGGTTTTGTAATACTATCGCTTGCATACTTTATCTTCTATCTTTCAAGCTCATACTACTCTGCCCTACTTGCTACAACTCTCATAGGAGTAGGTCTTGGTAGCTATCACCCGCAGGGTATGGGCATATTGAGCATTGTTTTCAAGGATAGAAAAGGTATGGCAATAGGCTTTAACGGTATAGGTGG
>WFQQ01000022.1 GCA_015486965.1 Desulfurellaceae bacterium | reverse complement strand
TCAAACCCGAAGATTGTTACACTTGACAACCAGAAAGCGGTCATATTTGTGGGTGAGAATAGACCTTACCTTACAAGCCAGAAGTATGACAGCAATGGAAACCCAATTTATACCTATGATTACAAGGATGTTGGAGTAAAACTAACAATTCTGCCTCATGTTAATGGAAATAAGATAATGATAAACACAAAGCTTGAGATAAAGAAAGTTACAGAAAATGTGCTTGTGGGAAATACAATGGCTCCTGTTACACTCTCAAGAACAACATCAACTCTGATTTCTCTTGTTAATGGAGAAAAGATACTTATAAGTGGTTTGATAGAGAATGACCATCAGGTTAAACAGACAGGTGTTCCTCTCTTTTCAAGTTTACCGTTGGTTGGAGCTTTGTTCAGGTATAAAAAGAAATCTGTTTCAAAGACCAACCTTCTCATTTTCTTGTCTGTTAGGATAGTAAACAATGTGAATACTATGCAAAAAATAATGAAAACAGAGATGAAGAGGTTAAAAAAGAATGCAGCCAAAACTCAGCAGTGAAGTTATAGAGAGATATAAAACCTTCCTTGATAGGACAGACTTTGTCCCTATTGAGAATGATAAAAACGATATATGGTTCTGGGCTATAGATGAAGAGGGCTCAAAAAAAGCGGACTATATGGCTTTTTCCTTGGGTCTAAAATCGCATGTGCAGATAAAAGATAAAAAAGAACTCCTGAAAGTGTTAGAGGATATGTATGTTTTGCTTAATGAGGATGCTGAGGAGCAGAGCCAGGATAGAGAGGAAGATGAACTTTCCGAAGAAAACATTATAGGTGTATCATACAGTGATGCCCCGATTGTCAAGCTTGTAAATCAGATTATTGTTAAAGCCGTTCAAAATGGTGCAAGTGATATTCACTTTGAATCCACACGCGACTACTTTTTAATCAGATACAGAATAGATGGAACACTGTATGACTATAAGAAATTTTCAAAGAAAATACAGGAAACAGTTATTTCAAGGATTAAAGTTATGGCTGGGTTAGATGTTACAGAAACAAGAAGGCCTCAGGATGGAGCAATCAGGGTCAATGTTGGTACTCGCTCCATAGATATAAGGGTATCCATAATGCCAAGCATAACAGGGGAGAAGGCAGCTTTGAGAATCCTTGATACATCAAAGGAACTCTTGGGGCTTGAAGAGATAGGTATGAGCAGTGATGATATAAAACTCTTTGAGAGAAAACTCAAACACCCGAACGGGATAATTCTTGTAACAGGACCGACGGGAAGTGGAAAAACCACCACGCTGTATGCTGCTTTAAAAAGAATTGCAACGCGTGATAAAAACATAATGACCATAGAAGACCCAATAGAGTACAGAATTGATGGGGTTACACAGGTTCAGGTGAACCCTAAACTGGATTTAACATTCTCAAATGCCTTGAAGTATTTTTTAAGGCAAGACCCTGATGTAATCCTGGTTGGAGAGATAAGGGATGCAGAGACAGCCAAAACGGCTATAGCAGCATCACTAACGGGGCATCTGGTTCTCTCAACCCTTCATACAAACGACGCAGCTACGACATTAGCAAGGCTTATAGATATGGGAGTAGAGCCGTTTTTGCTTGCTTCATCCTTATTGCTTGTGATTGGGCAGAGGCTTGTTAGAAGGGTCTGCAATAACTGTAAGGTTGAGGTTGAAACACCTCAGGATATAAAAGAGATGCTCCTTGATTACGGATATTCGATAGAGAGGTATGTGGAAGGTGAGGGATGCAATTCATGCAAGCACACAGGGTTTTCAGGGAGAGTTGGTATTTTTGAACTTCTTGAGATTGATGAGGACATTAAAAAGCTGCTGATTAGAAAGGCAGATGCAAAAGAGATAAAGAGATTCGCAAGGGAAAAGGGTATTAAATCTATGTTCGATGATGGGATGGAAAAAGTAAAAATGGGGATAACAACTCCCGAAGAGGTTCTTTTGGCAACAAGGCTTTAGTATATGCCAGCTTTTAAATACACTGCTTTTGACAATAGGGGAAAAAAGAAAGAGGGAATAATTAATGCAGACAGTTTGAGTGTAGCCATATCAAGTCTTAAAGAAAAAGGTTTATATCCTGATTCTATAGAGAAAATTAGCGAAAACAGGAAAAACAGAGTTTTTGGTTTTCTTGCAAAGAAGTTTTTTAGGATCAGTCAAAGGGAGAGAGCGGATGTGTTTTTTCAGCTTGCAACCCTTGTAAATACATCTATGCCTTTGACCGAGGCATTAACAATAGTTGCAGAGCAGACTTCTAATAAAAGATTGAAAGCTGTTCTGATAGAGATTAGAGATAAGGTGAGCGAGGGTGTAAAGTTCTCAGAGGCTCTGTCAAACTTTGAGTCTGTTTTTCTCAAGCAGTATATTAAGATGATAGAGATAGCAGAAAAGACGGGAAAACTACCTGAGATTTTGTTCAAGATAGCACAGAGGGAAGAGGAAAAAAGCACATTTAATCAGAAAATTGCACCGGTTATTTTATATCCCCTTTTTGTAATGCTCTTTGGAACTGGAGTTGTAATTTTTTTGCTTGGCTATGTGGTTCCTAAAATGCAGAAGATATTTGAATCTTTCCATAAAAAACTTCCATTTATAACCAGACTGCTTGTTAACATAGGGCTTTTTATAAATAACTACATGCCGATAATCCTTGTTTTAACCCTAACTCTTCTTATTGTTGTTAATTTTGCATATTTTAAAATTAAGTTTTTCAGGCGAAAGATTGATGCTTTTCTTCTAAAGATACCTATTTATAGGAAAATAGCAGTTTCTCAGTTTGTTTCAAATCTCTCTTTTCAGCTTGATGCATTTATTCCTTTGGTGGACGCTGTTATCTCAAGTTCAGAAACTATTGGTAATGTGATTTTTAAAGAGAAGTTGCTTAAAGCAGCTGACAAGATTAACGAAGGAGTGGCTGTAGAAAAGGCTTTTAAAGAAGCAGGAATATTCGATAAAATGTTGATTTCGAGTATAGCAACGGGAAGAAGAAGCGGTAGGCTTCCCGACTTTATAAGAAGAATTGCCAGTTATTATGAGAAAAAAATTGATTTAAGCATTAAAACTACCCTCTCCGTATTGGAGCCTCTTACCATACTTATCTTGGGAACAGTCGTTGGCTTTATCGTTATGGCAATTATGGTTCCTCTGTTCAGTATCAACCAGCTTGTTAGATAAAAAAATTAAAGTGAAATTGTCTTAAAAAGGGCTGATTTGCCGTTATTTATAAGTGAGAAAAGAAGGAGGTGAGCCATATGAGCACAGGTACTTATGTTTTTATTGGCATTGTATTGGTGTTTTTAATTTTTATGATAGTTATCTACAACTCTCTAATTTACAGGAAAAATCAGATTGAAAACATAAAAGGCTCAATCGATGCTTTACTTAAGAAAAGATACGACCTGATACCAAATCTTGTCTCTGCTGTTAAGGTCTATATGGACTACGAAAGTAAACTTTTAAAAGAGATTGTAAGTTTAAGGTCTGCCTTGTACGGTGAAAAGAGTATTGAGGATAGGCTAAAGGCTTCTGATAGGCTCTCTGAATTAATAGAAAGACTTTTTGTAAACTTTGAAAATTACCCAGATTTAAAGGCTAACAACAGCATTTTGCAGCTTCAACTTGAATTGAGCGAAATAGAAGAACAAATAAGTGCAGCGAGAAGGGCTTATAATCAAGTTGTAACAGATTTTAACAATGCTCTGGAAATGTTTCCATCAAATATAATTGCAAATATTCTGGGATATAAGAGGCAGAAAGTGTTCAGCATACCTCAGGAGGAAAAAAAGAACATTAATATTAAAAAGCTGTTTGATAGCCATGAAAGTTAGTAAAGATACTGAGAAACAAATAAAGAAGCTGGGCGAAGAGACATACAATGCTGCTATTTTAACAGTCTTGATGAGTACCATAGATTTTAGTAAAATTTTTCCTATAGTTACTAAAAATAGGATAAAGCTCGACTACGAGCCTTTTGAAAAGATTTTCAATGTTTATGGTAGCGATCAAATAGAGGGGAGATATTTGTTTAACCAGACATTTATGCAAAAACTTGTTGAAAGCTATTATAAATTGGAGTTTGAAAAAATGTGTATCTGTCATGGAAGGCTGTATGCAATTTTTCCAGGCAAAAAACTGATCGAAGTGCCACTTCTTATTAATGGTTTGAACGATGAGAAAATAACAAAGATAAAAGATACGGTGTTTTTTCTTGCATCTTTAAGGGGCAAGCTTTTTGAAAGGCGTATTAAAATGATGAAACTTAAAAATGCAGTTTATTAGAGGAAGAGAACAATGCAAACATTGGGAGAAATTGCCGAAATTATTTTCTTAGCTATTTTGTTCTGGCTAATGGTAATGATTTTCGGCTAATTTTTACACTCAGAAAACCGTATAGCTCCTGCCTATCCCACCGAAAATCCTGCATAGAGAACTATAGCTAAAAC
>WFQQ01000021.1 GCA_015486965.1 Desulfurellaceae bacterium | reverse complement strand
CGTAGAGCTCAACCGTGTCTTCTTCCTCTCTGTTTCCTAAAAACGCTTTGAGCTCAAGTCTTATAACCTCTTTTCCACCTTTAAACCCACTTGCAACTTGATATACACCTTTTACAGACCCTTTCTCTACCATGATAAAATTGCTTGAAACCTCCTCTTCTGCAACTATCGGATTTATCTCTTCTTTATACTCATCTATACCAAAACCCAAAGCTCTATCTATCAAATAAACTGACTCTTTAAAGCCCACATGTCTGATAATTCCTTTTTCTCTAAGCTCTTCAAACTCTTTAACCGATAGACCAGTCCCTATCTTTTTCTGGAAGGGTAGCCGTCTTTTTGATGCGTCCTGATACCTTTTAACAACCACCCTTTCCGTATTCTTTGTCACTGAGGAAAGAATTGTTGGTAGAAAGTCCATGAGAAAACCTGGATTGACCCCTGTTCCGACAGCTGTTACCCTATTTCTCTTTGCAACTTCGTCTAACTCTACAGAGAGCTCTCTATAACTGACAAAAGGATAAAGCATCTCTTCGCATGTTGAAATGACATTCTTCCCGTGCTCCAAACACAGCTTCACAGTTGGTGCTACCTTCTCAAAGCTTGAAACGGTCGATATGGATGCTATGTCAAAATCTATTTCTCTCAAGGTTTTTTCTAAATTTGAAGTTATTTTTACTCCACTTTCCTTACCGCCTAAAAATTCAGAGATATCCTTCCCTTGCTTTTCTTTATCAACATCTATAACGGCTAAAACATCTAAAGCTTCCCTTTCCATTGCAAATTTTACTATCTGTTGACCTATTGGTCCAAATCCGATCTGAATAAACCTTACTTTTTCCATCTTACACCTCCCTCTTTTTTGCTTATATCAAAAAAAAATTGTAATTTGAACTGAATTTTTAAGGTTTTTATGGTATTATTGGACTATGATTGGTGTTAATTTATTCAAACAGAAAGATAGAAAGGTTGGTGTTGCTTTGGGAGGCGGTGCAGTATGGGCTTTTGCTCATATTGGCGTATTGGAGGTTTTTGAGGAGAATGGAATTGCTATTGATGGAATTGCCGGAACATCTGCAGGTAGCATTGTCGCAGCCTTTTATGCGTTTGGTTTAAAATTGCATGAGATAAAAGAGATAGCGCTGAGCCTCACGCTGTCCGATGTTTTCCACTGGAAGGTTTCAAAGCTCGGGCTTTCCCAGACCGATAAAATAGGAAGTCTCATGGAAAAACATGTTGGAAGCGTAAAAATAGGAGACGCTGAACTCCCTCTTTTTATTACAGCAACAGACCTTTTAAGCTCTGAACCGTATGTATTTAGACCCGATACTGATTTATCGCTTGCTGTATGTGCAAGCTGTGCCATTCCCGGAGTTTTTGTTCCTGTTGAGGATAAAGAGAGGGTGTTTGTTGACGGCTCTCTGCTTGCGGATGTCAACTGTAGGGTTTTGAGAGAGAATGGATTTGATGTTGTGATTGGAGTTGAGCTGAACAGCTATCTAAAAAAGAAAAAGCCATCCAATATGTTTGAGGTTATACTTGAAAGCTTCCAGAGCATGGTTGAGAAATCCAACAGGGAGCTTGAAAAGTATGCCGATGTTATGATTAAGGTGGATATGGAGGGTGTGGGCAGGTTCGAGATAGAAAAAGCCCCATTAATTTTGCAAAAGGGTAGGGAGAAAGCTTTTGAACTTGTTGATAGGATTAAGTCATTGGTTTAGTTTCTTTTCAATTTTTTGGTACAATAATTCAGTAAAAATTTTTATGTAAAAAATCCATTTATTTTATATTGTCTAACGGTGTTGACAAATTCTGTGTCTACCGTTAAGATTTATCAAGCCATGAAAGAGTTAAATTTTTTTGAAGGTATTGTTATAAAAAAGAAAGAAAATTATATAGTAAAAGATTTAACATTCCGCAAAGGTGAATTAGACTATGGCAACCTTTCAGAACTTGAAGAGTGCATAAGGGCTAATTTTAGAGGTAGAGATGTTGATAGATTGGATTGTGGGAATTATAGTGTTTTAGTTTTTGTTAAAAGAAGAGAAAAAGAAGAATTTCACCTGATGGGATTTGTAGAGAAGAAGTTGGATAAAACAGAGATTGTTGAAACTCTCTTTGACCTGTTTGACGAGGTTGGAAATGTTGGAGTTATTCTGTATTCAGATAGCGGAAATATAATTTTTGTGAATAGGTCTCTTTGTAAGTTATTGGGGTATGAAAAAGCAGAGCTTGAGGGAAGGTTCGTATGTGATTTTGTATCCAAGCCACATAAGGATATCTGCATTCATCATGTTAAGCATAGACTCAAAGGAGTTAAGTTCAGCAGCAGTTATACGGGTGTAAGATTATCAACCAAAGATGGAGAGTTCAGGATTTTCTCTGTTTTTGGAAACAGCGTTGTTTTTAAAGGCAAACCTGCAGGACTTCTGTTTTTTGTTGACATAACAAATGAGGATAACATAAAAAAGCTCTACACAGCTTTAAAAAATATAGACCAGCTTATTGTTAAATCACAAAGTGAAAAGGAGCTATTTAAGAGGATTTGCGAGGTTCTGGTTCAGGTAGGGTTTAAGGCTTCTTCAGTGGTAGAAATTTTACCAGATGGAACGGCTAATCTGAGCTATTATGCTGGAGAGGGAAGAGAGTTCCTTGAATCTCTTTTAAAAAACAGAGCTTCAGATGATGAAGTAAATAATGAGCTGAATACCTTTCTTTGCAAAAAAGGAGATATAGTAATAAATGTAAATACAGAGTCTAATAAAGATTTTGTGAGCCTAAAGAATGGGTTGCTAAAGTACAATTTTCACTCCCACTGCGCCATTCCCATACGAAAAAAGGGAGAAGTTAAATATGTACTGTTGATTTTTTCAGAATATAAAAACAGTTTTGTTAACGAGTATCTTGACTTTTTAGAAGAGATTGCTCTGAACATAGAATTTGCCCTCGAAAAGCTCGATAGGGATAGATATTTGGTTTTAATAGAGAGCGTTTTGAATAAGATAGAGGAGTGCGTATTCATACTTGATAGTGATTACAAGGTTGAATTTGTAAACGATGCTTTCCTGAAAGTATTTGGTTTTAGAAAAGCAGAAATAGTCGGTAAGCCTTTAGATTTTATTAGTTCAAACTGTATTGAAAAAGCAAAAACCTCGACATGTCATATTGAGGAAGAGGTTGAGATAGAAGCTGGTAAAAAAAGGGTTTTTGATATCTCTTTGGTTCCTGTTAAGAATAGCTCTTTAAAAATAGTTGGTGTGGTGAGGGATGTAACGGAAAAGAGGGTGCAGCAGGATAGGTTAGAACAGTTAAACAGACTTTATAAGACACTTTTCTATATAAACGAAAGCTTCGTTTCTGCCAACAGTGAAGAGGATATTTTTAAAGAGATTTGTAAGGTTATAGTTGACCACCTTGAGGCTGGACTCTCGTTTATTGTGTTTAAGCTTGATGGAGAGTGGAAAATTCCTTATGCTGCTGGTGTAGATGAAAATATGGAGCGGATAATAAAAGGGTTAACTGAAAAATTTAGGAACATGAAAGAAGATATTGAATTTTTGCCGTTTATTAGGGCGATAGAAACAAAAAGTGTTAAGGTTGTTAACGATTTGTTTATAGACAAAAGGGTGGAACCATTTAGGTGCATTATTGAACAGTATACTTTCAAAAGGTGTTTTGCACTGCCCATTATTGTTAAAGGAAAGGCTATAGGTGTCATTGTTGCAATATTTTCAGAGGAGATAAACTTTGACAAAGAGTTTATTAGGCTATTGAGACAGGTTGAGAATGACCTATCTGCCGCTATAGAGATGGTAATTGAGAGGCGGTGGAACAGGATAATAAATCTTGCAGTGCAAAAAGGATTTTCATTCGTTGTGGTTATGGATAAGAATTTTAGAGTTGTATATATGAATGACGAGGCTCTTAAACTGTATGGATTTTCTAAGGACGAGGTTTTCGGGAAGAAGTATCCAGTATTTTCTGGAGATTTACACGATAAGTCGTTTATAAAAAGATTTATGGAGACGGTTAGAAAGGGAAGGATCTTTAGCGATATATTCAACATAAGAACAAAGGATGGACGGATAATTTATGGATATACAACTGTTATTCCTTATAGGGAAAACAATACAGAGTTTTATATAGCTGTTGGAAAGGACATTACAAGGGAGGCGTATTTAAAAAAGAGGCTTGCCTATATTTCTAACCACGACCCACACACGGGATTGTACAACAAAGAGATGTTTATGAAAGAGGCAGCAGGTGTTTTAAAGAGTGCAACAAAGAATGAAATTATCGCTGTTGCGATTCTTGATATAAGGAACTGTTCATATATAAACCAGGTTTACGGTTATAGGGGCGGTGATAAACTAATAAAAGAGACCGCTTTGAGACTTAAAGATTTCTTAAGCGAAAGTGATGTTGTGGGAAGACTTGCGGGTGATAAGTTTGCCATGCTGCTTGGGGGGTATTTTGCTGAGGAGGATGTTCTTGTTAATCTGAACGGCCTTCTCAAAATACTGTCGAAACCAGTCAAAGTTGGAGATAAGACTATAAATCCATCTTTCTGTATAGGAGTAAGCTTTTTCCCGAATGATGGTAGCAATATTGAAGATTTGCTAACCAAAGCTGAATTTGCGCTGGTTAATGCAAAAATGGAAGGTGAAAACGAGATAGGATTTTACAAAAAACAGTCGCAGCAGGAGGCTTTAAGAGTTATTGAGCTTAGAAATAAGCTTTCTGAGGCATTTAAGAATGGAGAGCTTGTTTTGTTTTACCAACCTTACTATGACATCAACACACTTAACATTGCAGGTGCTGAATCGTTGATAAGGTGGATTCACAAGGGAGAGGTTATCCCACCCAAGGATTTTATAGAGGTTTTAGAAAACTCCAGTTTAATATACGATGTTGAGGAGTATCTCCTCAAAGAGGCTGTAAAAACTTTATCTGTGCTTAAAAGAAAAATTCCAATATCCATAAACCTTTCTGCAAAAAGCTTTAAAAGAGATTACCTTTTTGTTATGGTAAAACAGGCTCTTGAAGAATACGGAGTCGAGGGGAAGTATTTAACCGTGGAGATTGTTGAGAGGATATTCTTGGAAAGTAAAAGCTACACAAAGGAGGTTATGGAGCAGTTGAAAAGCATAGATGTTAATATAGCAGTTGATGATTTTGGGACAGGTTATTCCTCTTTAACTTACATTAGAGAATTGCCAGTAGATATTTTAAAAATTGATATAACCTTTATCCAAGGTATGATGGAAAATAAAAAGGATTTGAGCCTCGTTAGACTGATTATCAATGTTGCAAAGGAGTTTGGTTTTAAAACTGTTGCTGAGGGTGTGGAAACAGAGGGGCAACTGAAGCTTTTAAAGAGCCTTGGGTGTGATTATGTCCAGGGATATTTATTCTCGAAACCGATGGATAGAGAGCAGTTCTTGTCTTTGCTTTCTTAGGTAGGCACTCGTTTGGAGTATAGTTGAATTTTTATGGATGATTCAAAAATTAGCGTTATAGACTTTATCCTCTCAAGATGGGCTCCCTTTAAAAACGATAAGGAGCTTCTTGCCAAACTTGTAGATTACTTTAAATCAGACCTTGTTCTTCTGGGTATTGTTGACCTAATGGCATATGTTGAGGGTTCTGTTAATGTGAAATTTGAGCAATTTGTTTCGAATAAGGTTTCGCAAGAAAAGAAGAAAGAGCTTGAAAAGGTTTTCTACTCAGGGGCGTTTAAGGAATCATTTGAAAAGAAAAAGCTCATTGTTGTTGATGATTATACAAAGTATGAAAAAGGAGAGGCGTCCTGGAAAAGTGCTGGACTAAAAAAACTTATAAGTGTTCCAATTGTGAGGCAAGATTCCATACTTGGTGTGCTCCAGATAGGAAGTTTTACATCTTTTGACAAAGGAAGCTTTTTAGAAGATGCAGAGCTATTCTCAAAGTCTATAGCAGTTGTTCTCTCTGAACACCTTGAGAGGTATGGGCGTGAGATACACTCAAAAACAGAACAGGTGCACATAAAGCTCTCCCAGTCATTAAAAGACGATGTGGAAAAGCCCATTAATAAGTGGCTTGAAGACTCTTTGAGGGAAATATTGGAATTTTCTGGTGCTGAAGTAACTGGATTTTTGATGCCATCTGAGAATATTTATTGTGTTGTCGATAAAAGTGGCAAATATACATCGTTTTTTGAAGGGGAAACAGAAAAGGTAAGGGACTGGATAGCTTATAAGCTATTTAGGATGGGTATCAAAAAGATTGTAACTTATAGAGAGGCTATTGATAAATATGGGATAGAGCCATCATTGGAGGCTAAAAAGCTTGATATTGTAAACGGATTGTTTGTTCCTATTGAATATGGCGGTGAGTTGATATCTTCGTTTGCTTACGGTTTTAAAGAGGATATAAAAAATATAGGTTATCATAAGATTTTTCTTAAGAATATCGGATTTCATCTTGTTATGGCGATCTTCTCTTTTAAAAGACTTAAACTTTTTAAAGATGTATTATCAAAATCGGAAGAGAAGTTCATCATGTCTTTTATGAAGATGTCGGAGTTGAGAGATTCATACACACATGGACACTCTGAAAGAGTTGCACTTTATGCTAAAGCTATTGGTGATGCCCTGGGTTATGATGAGAAAAGGAAGAGGTTGCTATATGTGGCTGGTATCCTGCACGATATAGGAAAGGTTGGGATACCGGATTCCATTCTTCTGAAGCCAGGTAAACTTTCAAGGCACGAGTATGAGATAATTAAATACCACTCTCTG
>WFQQ01000020.1 GCA_015486965.1 Desulfurellaceae bacterium | reverse complement strand
TTTGAACTCATCAGATACCTTAACCACCATTCCCTTGTCTGCCATCTTCTACCCTCCTGTAAAAACTTTAAAAGCTGTTTATAAGTTCCTTTGAAGAAAAATCCCTTTTTTACTTAAAAAATGTTCTATTGCTCGAAACTGCTAAAACCCAACTATGAATATACATTAACGCTTCAAAACCGATTATATTAAACGCAGATCTATTTGTCAAGAATTACAGATGATTAACCAATGAATTTATGGGTGCGAAACTAATTGTTAGAGGGTCAGTTTTTTAGTTATAGCTTCTTTACAAGTATAACAATCCTTCTGTTTATAGGGTCGTCAGGGTTAGTCCCCGGTACAGGTCTTGTGGCACCATAGCCTACGATACTATCAAATCTATCCTTGCCGACACCGTTCTGCTCAAGCTCTCTTCTTGCTGCATTAGCCCTCATCGTGGAGAGATCCCAGTTTGAGAGATTTCCTACTACAAATGGATGGGCGTCTGTATGCCCCTCAATTACTATCTTATTGGATATGGAAGCCAGCTGTTTCGCTATTATATCCAAAACCTCTTTTGCCCACGGCTCAAGCTTTGCAGAGCCAGGATAGAACATGGGTCTCTTATTCTTGTCAAAAATAATAATGCGCAAACCCTGTTCTGTTATCTCCATCTTAATCTGATTTCTATACATCAAAAGCTCTTTTCTGCTTGCTATTGACTGCTGAATCTTTTTCATCAGAGTGTAAAGGTTCAAAGCCTGTTTGTTGTGCCCCACGCCACCACCACTCTTTCTAAGTATCTTAGGTATCAGACCCCTTCCGTGAACTGTTTTTTGTGGTTTATTGGAAGGAAGAGGCATCTCAGGGATTTTTTGAGATATGGTAAGGCTTTTCGAACCGATATTAAAAACACCTTTGGAAGGCAACATGGATGAGCCCTCTGTCAGGGAAGTGGCACCAGGTTGAGTAAAATAGGTGGAAAGAATCTTCCTCTGTTTAACATTGGTTGCCGCAATGAGCCACATAACGAGGAAGAAAGCCATCATCGATGTCATAAAGTCGCCGTAAGCTACTTCCCAAGCACTACCTCCACCCTCTTCACACTTTTGTTTCTTGCATTTTTTAACAATTCCACCCTCTTCAGGAGCATCAGCCATAGTTACTTACCCTTTACATAACTTTCAGCTTCATCAAACTCAGGTCTGGCAAGAGGTGGAATGCTCTCTCTTACGGCTTCCATAGCAATTATAGGGGCATCTCCTTTAGCGATGTATATAATCCCAGTTTTTAACGCCTTTAAATAAGCTATCATATCTTCGTTTTTAAATTCGGCGTATGTTGCCATGGGTCCAAATATACCATAACACAAAAGCAAACCAAGAAAAGTACCCGTAAGAGCAGCAGCAATATGCTCACCAATTACAAGAATAGAGCCGCCCAGAGCACCCATTGTTAAGATAACTCCCATAACTGCTGCAACAATACCCATACCAGGCATGGATTCTGCCAGATGTCCCACCATCTTTGGTGGAGCCGAAATTTCCTTTTCTATTACCTCTATATTGGTGTCCAGCATCTCATCAAGTTTTTCTACCTCGATTCCAGTAACTATACTTCTCAAAGCATCTATAAGCAGAGCCCTTGCCTCTTTGTTTTTTAAGAAAAAAGAGGCGTCCTGCAGTATAGGTGATGACTCAGGATCGTCAACAACAGCCTCCAAAGACAAAATTCCATCCTTCCTAACTTTTGTAGAAAGGTCGTAGATAACTTTTAGTAGCTCAAGGTAGTTCTTCTTGTTGTACGGGTCTGGCTTAGCAATGCCTAAAATTACACCAAACGCGCCTTTTAAAGCAGTTGGAGATGCAGATGACAAAAGCATGCCAAAGAACGCGCCTATTAAAACTATGTACTCACCTATCTGAATCAAAACGGCAGGATTCCCACCTTCGTAAACAAAGGCACCTACAACTGCAAGCAAAGTAAAGACAATGCCACCTGCGTTCATCCGACCTCCTGTTCTGCTTTCTCTAATCTATAAATCGGCACTTTTCAAAATTTATTTAATCCTCTTATCTATTACCCTCACGGCTTTACCTTGAGGCCTTTCAAGCGTTCCTTCAGGCACAATCTGAATATGGCAGTGGAAACCCAGAAAATCATAAAGCTCGTTACTCAGCCTATCAAGGTCTTCGGAGCTGAAGCCGTTTCTCCTCTCTGCAACTATTGTCATACTACCCTTTCCTTTAACTTTCTCAAGCACAATGTGGTAGTAGGGTGAAAGCTGGGTGTATTTCATCAAAATGGCTTCAATCTGGGATGGATAGAAGTTAACACCCTTAACCTTCAGCATATCGTCGGTTCTACCCTTAATTCTGTCAATCCTTAAATGGGTTCTACCGCAATCGCATCTCTCCCTGCTTACCACCTTTGTTATGTCCCGCGTCCTGTACCTAATAAGGGGTAGCCCCTCCCTTGTCAATGTCGTTATAACCATCTCACCCTCAACACCGTCGTCAACAACCTCTCCAGTCTCCGGGTCGATGATTTCAACAACATAGTGGTCTTCCCAAACATGGATGCCATTCTTAGCCTCACAATCTATGCCCATTCCAACACCACCACTCTCTGTCATGCCAATTATGTCGTATGTATCAACACCCATTTCATCCTCTATTCTTTTCCTTATCTCATCCGACCAGGTCTCCGCCCCCAAAATGGCGACCCTCAGATTTGTCTCTTTAAAATCAAAGCCTATCTCTTGAGCAACCTCCATAAGTCTCAGAGGATACGAAGCTATGGCTGTTATAACGGTTGTTCCCAAGTCTTTTAAAAACTGAAGCTGCAACCTACTCCTACCTGCACCAATGGGTATGATAAAAGCACCAATTCTCTCTGCACCATAGTGAAATCCAAACCCCCCGTTAAAAAGTCCAAAAGATGGAGTAATCTGAATCCTATCCTTAGATGAAACCCCTGCAGCATAGAAGCATCTTGCCATTACCTCTCCCCACTGCTCTATGTCCGATCTGGTCATGACATTGATTATCGGTGTGCCCGTAGTCCCAGAGCTCATGTGCATTCTCATCCACTTATCATCCGGGACGGTAACATGTTTAAAAGGGTAAGCCTCTCTGAGCTCGTCCTTTTCAAGCAATGGTAGCTTCTTCAAATCATCAAGACTTTTAATGTCTTCAGGCTCAACTCCTTCATACTTCTTCTTCAAAATAGAGTTAGATTCCTTAATCTTCTTTAAAGTTTCCCTTATGCCTCTAACTTGCAACTTCTCAATCTCTTCCCTCGGCATTGTCTCCATCTTCTCATTGAAAATCATGACAAACCCCTCTCAAATGATATTTTATTCTTATCAAAAAACTTGAATTGCTCTAAAACAGACAGAGCATCATCTTTATCAAACACGCTCTGACTCTTTATAAATCTACCAAGCAGAAAAGCATTGGCAAATCTGACATCGCCAAACTGATTAACAGCCCAAAGCTTATCCTTCTCAGTCAAAACAATAAGCCCTTTTTCGCTATCTTTAAGGTAGCTTCTTGCGTAATCTTTATAGCTCTCATCAAGCACAATAGCAAAATCCGCCGTTTTTTTAAGCACAACACCGCTTTTCCCTTCACCTATCTTCATCTGTATCTCTACCAACCCACCCTTTTTTGCCATACCATGGATTTCGCTCGAGCGCACAGGAATACCCTTGTCAATGCACATTTGGGCTATTATTTTGGATAGGGTTATGGCACCCATTCCACCAACACCAAGGATGACCAACCTCACTTTTCCACCTTTATGGCATTGAATGGACAGCTAACAACACACTGGCCACACTTAATGCAGGTTGCTAAATCTATGAATACCCTCTTCTTTTCTGCGTTGTAAACAAGGGACGGACACTCAAACTGCTTTACACACACCTTGCAACCAGTGCACAAACTGGTTTCAACAAAAACTTTCTTAAATCTCACATTGTTTTTCAACCCCTCACCTGAATATACACAGGGATGTCTAAATATTAAAACCGCTGGTAAGCTATTTCTAAAAGCAAATTCTTTTGCTTCTTGAAGGTCACTAATCATGCCATCCATATCGTAAGCATCTCTAACCTTAATAAAATCAACACCTAAAGCTCTAACTACATCCTCTATTTTTACTGGCTTTGTCTTTCGACCAGACTGGCCAATCTCATTTGCAGGCGTAGTTTGATTCCCCGTCATAGCCACGGTGCTGTTATCCAAAATAACAAGGATAAGTTTAGAATAGTTGTGAACCGCATCAATTAAAGGCGGTATTCCGCTGTGAAAAAATGTGGAGTCACCTATAGTTGCAACCACAGGTCTATCTGTATCACCAAAAATTGAATAAACCTTATCAAAACCAAAGCCGAAAGAGACACTTGCACCCATACAGTGCACCGTATCAACCGCATTGAGATTCAAGCCAAGGGTATAACAACCAATATCTCCCGTATATATGGCTTCATTTTTAAATACCTTTTTAATTGCATAAAAAGCGCTCCTGTGCCCGCAACCAGGACAGAGAGAGGGCCTTTTAAACGGTGGTTTGACAGATTCTTCACTTTCTGAGCTTAAAATTCCAACTCTTGATAAAATCTTCTTAATCTCATCAATAGTAAGCTCACCCTCTTGCGGAACATCTCCAGTTAGTCTACCCCTGAAACACCCTCTATCTCCCAGCTGCATTTCAATTATAGGGTAGCCCTCCTCTATAACAAAAACCTCATCAAACCTTTTGGTTCTCTCCCTTATCTTTTCAACATTGAGTGGGTAGGGCATTCTGACCCTTAAAAGCTTAACCCTATCTTGAAGCCCATTCTCCTCAACAATGTCATAGAGATAAGCAAAGCTAATACCCGATGTTATAATAAGGATGTTTCCATCAAAATACTCATCAAAATCTGAATACCACTCAAGGGTTGCGACCACTTTTATTTTTCTGTTTAACTGTTTATGCAGTAAAAACCTAAAATGGGGAGTAGCCGCAAACCTATCAATATCACGCTTGAAATCCACCTTTACAGGCTTATTATCGCCTATTGATACCTCTATATCTTCCCTTGAGTGGGATACACGGGTGGTGGTTCTTATCATGACAGGGATCTCAAACTTCTTACTCAGATTAAACGCCAATTTAGAAAACTCATAAGCCTCTTTAGGTGTTGCTGGCTCTATAACTGGAATCTTTGCAAAAAATGCCAGAAACCTTGAGTCCTGTTCCGTTTGGGATGAATGGGGACCCGGATCATCTGCAACAACAACCACAAGACCGCCTGGACTCCCAACCAAAGCTGTATTCATAAAAGGATCCATGGCAACATTAAGGCCAACCTGCTTCATAACCACAAAGGAGCCAATCCCTGCAATGCTTGCAGCAGTTGCCTCTTCAAATGCAACCTTCTCATTGACCGACCACTCAAAGTAACCATCTAAAGCGTATTTCTTGCTTATCTCAATAGCCGTTGGTAGAACCTCGCTGGATGGAGTTCCAGGATATCCAACGCCAAACCTAACACCAGAAGCAAGCAAGCCAAACGCAATAGCTTCATTTCCAGAAAGAAAAAGCTTCATAAATCCACCTTAAGCTAAGCTATCCCATTATCTAAAAAATAGCTATTTTTTCAAGTGATAACTACTCAATAAGTTTTCTACGGTAAACCTGGAGAAGGTTATGTGCAAGACGGGTTGGTTCAGGCAACTTATAGCCGTTGAGACACCTTATTGCCATCTTTAGGGAGCTATCCAGAGATATGTTATTACCCGGCGAGATAAAAATGGGGTTCGCATTCTTTTTACTTTTTAAGACAAATCCTACATGCTCACCATTAATAAAGACCTTTTCATAGGATAAGAGCCTATTACTTGGCTTTTTGTACTCGCCTATCAAATGTGATTTGGCACAACCCACAGACATACATCCCCTTATAACACCAAAATGTGCTGCTATTCCCATCCTTCTGGGATGCATTATACCCATACCGTCAAGCATGAAAAGATCAACTTTCACTCCAAGTTTATCGCTAACTCTCATAACCAAGGGTAACTCTCTGTATGCAAGAAATGTGGGTATATACGGAAAATCAACCTCGCTCTCGGCATATTCAACTTGAACAACCTCAAAATCTCTTTTTATATCAAGTACAACAGCACATGCTATTCCAAGAGTCCTGGTTTTCCAAACATCTAAGTATGTCAAATCTATACCTGCAACATACCTGACACTATCGATAGGGAGTTTATCTTGAAGCTTGATTCTCTTTGATAGGCTTATCTGCTCCTCTTTTAAACGGTTGAGCTCCATTAACGCTTCACATAAACAAATAGAGGTTCACCGAAGTAAATCTCTGTTTTCTTTGAATTTATAGTTATTCTCACAGGAATTTGAGGTTTTGTATTACACACAGAAAAAAGACCTATACCCCCAATATGCTGCACTACTCCCGAAAAGCTCTTACCACTCTGCGGGTCAAACAGCTTAACCTTTTCCCCTGAATGCAAATAGACAAGGTAATCTGGCGTTATATAAGCTTTTACATACAGAGTACTTGGGTCATATATATATGCAAGCACAGTTGAGGGCGAAACCGTATCACCCACATGGACAACATCCCTTGCAATAATCCCGTTTACGGGGCTTGAAACCCTTGTATATGAAAGCATAAGCTCAGATAATCTAACTTCCTTCTGTGCAACATCTAGCTCTGCCTTTAGTTGTGCGTATCTGTTGGGGTCTGAACTGTTGTCTAACTGTTTCAGCTCAAGCCTCAGGCTGTTGAGTTTGCTTTTCTTCTTGTCAACCTCAGCCCTGTAGAGCGTGTCGTCGATCAGTGCTATAAGCTGTCCCTTCTTAACAATATCGCCTGCTTTAACATACATTTTGGTTACCATACCAGAAACATATGAGGGAGAAACACCAACAACCTCAGCAGAAACAAATGCCCTTTTAATCACTATCTTGGACAATTTACTATAAAAGCTGCTGTATAGAAGAGGAACAGCGACAATCAACGCAATAGAAGCAAGAACCAGCCCTATATTAAGCTTTTTCCCCACGGGCAACTCCTAAAGATTAACAGAAAAACTTGTCTTTACACCCTGATTGTTCAAAATTCTCACAAAGCAGTCAAGTTTTTCGCTAATCAAATCCAGCCTCAACTACAATTTAATAGTCTTTTCTAATATGGCTCCAAATAGAATTACATTCCAGAGCAGAAACAACCACAATAACACGGAAGGCACGATGGCAACCGCCCCATAGATTTTATTGTATGAAAACAAAGAGAAATACAAGCTCATCCCAAGTTTAAGCAAAAAAACATTAATCGTAGTTATAAAAGCAGCTAAAAGTGAGCTTAAAAATCTCACATCCCTTGGCTTCGAGGTGTAAAAAAGGGAGAACAACATGATGAACCAGATAATAAAAGGCAGTATCTTCACATAGGATAAGTGGGCTATACGAGGTAGAAAATAAGGCACGACTATCTTCAGTGCAACAACAATGGATACAATAACACCTACAGCAACCAAATTTAAGAGAAAAAACACCAGAGCCTTCAAGGGGTTAACCTTTTTATTTAGTGAAAGAATAGTATTTATAGCTTTCATAAAACCAAAAATTAAGCCAATCATGGAAAGAGAGAATATCACACTGTTCAAGAAAGCCATCCCCGATAGATTTTTTAAGAAAATATCAATGTAGTGTGAAATTTTGTCTGAGTATGCTGGAATGACCTTCATCAAAACATTTTTAATATATGGAATCTTCTCCCTGACGAACGGCACCTTTGAAAGAATAAAAATAGCCGAATAGAAAAACGGAACAATATTAAGCACGGTTAAGTATGTCAAGAACGCACTCCATAGGAATACATTCTTCTCTTTATATATTTTAAAGCTCTCTTTGATTAAATCTCTAATTCGAATAAACGGCATTTAACAGTTTTCTAAAACGCTTGAGAGTCTCCTCTTTGCCCAACACCATAAGCATTTCGTATATACCAGGACCCACCGTTTTTCCAGTAAGGGCAATGCGAAGTGGTTGAGCTAACTTAACCATTTTAACACCAAACTTCTCAATTGTCTCTTCAAATGCCTTTTTAAGGCTCTCCTCATCTCTAAAGTCAGACATCTCAAGCTTGCTATACAGATATTCCAATGGCTCCTTAACACTCTCCTTTAAAAACTTTTTTATGCCCTTCTCATCGTAACTCTCTGGCTCCACACAGTAAAACCGTATCTCCTCGGCAAGCTCAACCAAAGTCTGAGCCTTGGTCTGCCTGGTCTTTATAGCCTCAACGATATATTCATCTGGAAACCTACTGCATGAATCATCCAAAAACTCCCTGAGATGTTCCAGCAACTCTTCTGGCTTCATCATCTTTATATGCTCAGCATTCACCCATATAAGCTTATCTGGATTAAAAACTGCGGGAGCTTTATTAAGACCCTCGAGGGAAAAGTAGTTAATCATCTCATCCCATGTAAAAATCTCCTTATCCCCATAAGAAAAACCCAATCTTAAAAGATAGTTAACCAGAGCATGTGGTAAAATTCCCAACTTTTTATACTCAAGTACGCTTTTGGCACCGTGCCTTTTCGACAACCTCGTTCTATCCTCACCCAAAATCATCGGGACATGGGCGTACTCTGGCGGGTTCTTCTTAAACAATCTATACAGCACAATCTGTTTTGCTGTGTTTGTCAAATGGTCGTCACCCCTTATAACATGGGTAATACCACACTCAATATCATCAACAACATTGGTAAAGTTATACATAAACGAACCATCAGAGCGCCTTATGATAAAATCGTCAAACTCCTTATA
>WFQQ01000019.1 GCA_015486965.1 Desulfurellaceae bacterium | reverse complement strand
TATCAATTTTTTGAAGAGTCATCTATATTTTCATAGAATTTTTTTATGAATATTTACATCTTCTACAAGAACTACCAAACTTACGGTGGCCAGGAAAAATTTATTTATAACCTTTCTCACTACCTTGCAGATAGGGGATATAATATAACTGTTTACGCCCAGAAGGTAAAAGATAAACCAACCAATAAAAACATAAAGGTCAAAAGGGTTTTCATTCCACCCCTGCCCCGTGGTTTGAGAACCCTCACCTTTGCTGTTTTATCTTTCTTAATTGCTAAAAGGGTAAAAACGGTTGAGCCAGATTCTTGTGTCTTTGGCTTTGGCAAAACTTTCTATCAGGATATCTACAGAAGTGGTGGTGGGGTTCATCTGTACTACTTTCAAAGGGCAATTTTAAAAAATTCAGGCAGTGTTGGTAGATTTTTTTATAGGATGAAAAAATACCTCTCTCTCAGCCATTGGATAAATATATTTATAGAGCGCCTTACATTCAGTTGTGAAATTACAAGAGCCTTTATAGTTCCTTCCAATTTTGTTAAAGAGCAGCTCGCTGGAATTTACAATGTCGATGAACGCAAAATTAAAGTCGTGAGAAACGGTGTAGATTTAACGAAATTCTACTTTTCGGAGAAAAAGAGAGAGTTTTTTAGGAGAAAGCTTAACATAGACAGCAATACAACCGTTTTTTGCTTTGTTTCAACAAATCACAGGCTTAAGGGTTTGAAGTTCCTTTTGATGTCATTAAGAATTCTAAAGCAGAAAGGCTATAAATTTAAGCTTGTTGTAGCAGGTAGCGGAGATGATGGTTTCTTTTTAAAATTAATAGAAAGATGGGATTTGGAAGATTGTGTTATATGGCTTGGAAAGAGAAGAGATATTGAGAATGTGTATCGTGTTTGTGATGTTTTAGTTTATCCTACCCTGTTTGATGCAGCTTCCTCTGTTGTGCTTGAAGCTATGGCTTGCGGTCTTGTTCCTGTTGCAAGTAGGTATAACGGGACTACAGAAATTATAGTAGAAGGCGTAAATGGATTCGTGATAAAAGACCCAACGGATTCAGACGAGATAGCTGGGAAAATGGAATACCTCTTAAAACACAAAGACAAACTTCAAATATTAAAAGAGAATGCTATAAAAACAGTAAAAAAACTCCCAACCACCAATGTGTTCGGGGAGATAGAAAAAATAATCAGGGAGAACTGCCACATTTAAAGATTGTTTAATTGAACAATCACTGGCTAAACTTCTCCATTATTTCATCAGATATATCAAAGTTTGCATAAACATGGGAGACATCGTCATCTTCTTCCAGGGCTTCCATCAACTTTAACATACTGATAGCTTTCTCTCCCTCAAGCTTTACTGTTGTTTGTGGAATTCTTGTGAGTTCTGCTGTCTCTGGTTTGAAACCCTTGCTCTCCAAAGCTTCTTTAACAGCCATAAAGTTTTTAGGCTCTGTTATAACTTCATACACGCCGTCCTCTTCGTTCTCTTTTACATCGTCAGCTCCAGCCTCTAAAGCTGCCTCAAACAAGGCTTCCTCGTCTGTTTTGCTCTTATCAAATGTCATATAACCAACATAGTTAAACATCCAAGAGACACATCCAGTCTCCCCAAGACTGCCTCCAAACTTACTTAAAAGATGTCTTACGCTTGCCGTTGTTCTCTGTCTGTTATCGGTTGTTGCCTCAATAATCATTGCTACACCGCCAGGACCATAGCCTTCATAAATTACATCTTCATAGGCTACGCCGGGAAGCTCTCCTGTGCCCTTCTTTATAGCTTTCTCTATATTCTGCTTGGGCATATTGGCTTCTTTAGCCTTTTCAATGGCCATTCTCAGTCTGGGGTTGTTTTCTGGATTGCCACCGCCGACCTTTGCAGCAATAGTTATCTCTTTTATCAATTTCGTAAATATTGCACCTCTTTTTGCGTCTTCTCTTGCTTTTTTGTGTTTAATACTACTCCATTTATTATGACCAGACATCTCACCCTCCCTATAGTTTTGGCGGCGTTAAGCCCATCTGCTTCTGATACTTTCCCTTTTTATCGGCATAGCTCACCATGCACTCCTCGTTTGCTTCAAAAAATAGAACCTGCGCTATCCCTTCCCATGCGTAAACTTTGGCTGGAATTGGTGTTGAGTTCGAAATCTCTATGGTAACATACCCCTCCCATTCAGGCTCAAAGGGAGTTACATTTACTATCAGTCCGCATCGAGCGTATGTAGATTTTCCCACACAAACAGTTAGTATGTTTCTTGGTATTCTAAAATACTCAACACTCTTTGCTAAAACAAAACTGTTAGGTGGTATTATGCAAACATCGCCTTTAAAATCGACATAGTTTTTTTCGGTAAAGTTCTTGGGGTCAACGATTGTGTTGTTGACATTGGTAAATATCTTAAACTCATCAGCTATCCTCATATCATAACCGTATGAGCTCACACCGTAGCTGATTACACCCTCTCTAACCTGCCTCTCTGCAAAAGGCTCTATCATGCCTTTTTTAGCCATATCTATAATCCATCGGTCGTTCTTAATGCTCATACCACAGAACCCTCTTTCCTTACGATTTTTCCAGCAAAGTGCAAAAGGAATAGCCTCTTTTGATCCTCAACCCATGAGCTATTTTCCAATTTTGTTTGCAAAATAACATCGTCGCCAAAGTCTATTCCGTGTTCCTCCAAAATCTTCTCCAAGATTACAACATACTCAGCCATATTTTCAAGCTCTTCCACAATAGCGTAATTTGGAGCCTTATTGAGCACTGTATCCATAAACTCCTTTACATCTTCGTATGTTACCTCTTTTATTCCCTCTAACTCAGTTCCAAATATAGATCGGTCTGCATTTTTAGGCATTCCATCCTCCTTGCCTTCTTAAGGCTTTGAAGATTTTTTCTAAGTCAATCTCCTTTTGTTTAGCCATGCTCACAAAGAATATTACCTATTTGTATGGTATTTTCAAGGAATAAATCATCTTGACTTTTTTAGAAATTTGTTTATCTCTTTTTTTAGAGGAGGTTAAGAGATGGCAGTGAAACTGCTACCTGTTATAACGAACATAAACAGTTATGTAGTTAACCAATTGATGGGTGGTTATAATGTATTTGGTGCTCCCACAAATAACTTACTTGAAACTCTTGAGCAGTTAAACCAGGATTACGCCGAAATATCGGCATTTGGCAAGAAGCTCAACGATATATACAATTTTTTAACCCAGAATGGTGCAAGCGAGTCGGCTCTGAATGGTGCGAGGAGTGTGTTTCTGAGTATAGTTAAATCTCCTAACGGCTTATCTGGGATTGATACAATAAACAATCTTTACAATTTAAACTCAAATCCTGAAGTTTTGGAAAAATTTTTCTCCCTATCGAACGAAATTACGAACAATAGCCTTAATTTAAGTGGCTGGCTTGAGGCTTATAAGAACGCTTCAAC
>WFQQ01000018.1 GCA_015486965.1 Desulfurellaceae bacterium | reverse complement strand
TACCCGTTCTTGGTGGAGCAACGATTAAACCCCTCTGACCCTTGCCTATGGGCGTTATTAAATCCATAACACGGGCAGGCATGTTGTCCGGCGTCGTCTCAAGCTTTATCCTATCCATAGGATAGAGAGGTATCAGGTCATCAAAATTCTTTCTCTCAACAACTTCATTCGGGTCTTTATAATTCACCTTTTCAATCTTCAAAAGAGCATAGTACTTTTCGTTCTCCTTAGGGGTTCTGACCTGACCGTAAATATAGTCTCCTGTTTTCAGATTAAACTTTCTAATCTGGCTTGGAGAAACATAGATATCTCGTGGTCCTGCAAGGTAGTTGTTGTTCATAGACCTCAAGAAACCAAAACCATCGGGCAAAATCTCTAAAACACCCTCACCTTTGAGTAGGCTTACAGGTTCACTCTTTTCCTGAACAACCTTAGGAGTTTCAGCCTCTTTTGGACTCCCTTCGTCTGGTTTGTCTTCAACACTCTCCATCTGACGGCTATCCCCCTCGCTTCTTTTCAAGATTTCCTCTATTAACTCCCCTTTCCTTTTAACTGTGGTGGGAATTCCCATACTTCGACCTATCTTGGACAACTCAACGAGCTTCATTTTAGATAAAGTATCCCTGTCAAACTGCATACACCTGCTTCTCCTGTTTTAGAATATTTTTAAAAAACTCTAATATTATCTGCTGATTGCACTAATTTTCACAACCGGCGAGTTCATGCCTTCAACCAAAACACTAAGGCAAAACTGTTTGGAAAGCTCAATATAACCTTCAAGCTCTCTTTCGTTTACTGAAAAAATCTCTGAAAGCTTCGGATTGAAAACAAACCTTTTTATATGCTTTCTTCCAAGAGAAATCCTGACCATGCCCTTGAATATAAGCTTGCTAACTCCAAAACTAAAAAGCACACTGTCAACCAAACTCTTAAAGTTTTCATCCAAGTTGCGGTTATACTTTTTTAAAACCTCTTTTGCAAGCTGTTTGTATGTTGCAGGGCAAGAGTTATCCGCAGCTATCTCCAGATATGCGTGCTTTGCACCTTTCAATTTCTTATCCATGCCATTTACCAAAATGCCGTGAGCCACAGCATCTGCGGCAAGATGCGAAAGATAACCGTATGCAAAAGCTTTTTCCCTGTCCGTTTTTGAGTTGTCTAAAATCTTAAAAGCAACACTCCAGTTGTGAGAGTGTTTCTGCTCTTTAGAAAGGGTTTTACCCAGGATAAAATCAGGGGCAAGGCTTCCATACAGAAACTCATTTATATTGCCCATCAATAGAAGCCTTAAATAATCGGGTAGCTTATCAAGAACAGATAGGGAAACACCTATATGAACACCAGGCCCCCATGCAAAACTTTGAAGGGGCACACATATAACCAAAAGAGCAACAAGAAAAAGAACTGATAGTTTCACCATTAGTCAAAGTATAATAATTTTTCTCACAAAAAGTCAAACAATTTTATCGGGCTTGACAAAAATAAACTAACCAGCAATATTATTGTTATGAAACCAAGAAAGTTCTGGGTTTTAAAAGCTTTCCTGCTTATTCTCGCTCTAATCCTGCTCATACAACCAGTATCATCCAACTCCGCCACACTAAATAAAAGCCTGTTTACTGGAAATAAAAATGAACTTCTAAAAAAATACCGCCTGATGCTAAAAAGCAAAAACAACACACCGGAACAAAAGATACTTCTCCTTACACTGATAAAAATATTAAACTCAAAACCTCCACTTCCTCAAATTGAAAATTTAAAAGTGAGAAATCAGGAAGACTTCTTAATTCTTTTAAAAAGACTTGCAAAGATAAAGCTTCTGAAAGCCAAGATTTCTAATAAGATTGAGGACATTAACGAAAAACTATCGCTGCTAAAAGATAACATCAAGCAGATTCAGGATAACTCAAGCAAGCTAACTCTATTTGAGCTACAATTTGCCCTCTACAAACTAACAAAGAATAGACTTTTAGAGGAACAAGCTTATATAAATTCACACTTTAAAGACTGGCTAAACAGCCTGTATCAATCCTTCCTGAAAATCGAGTTTAAACCGAGCTCTTTTAAAACATCAATAAAAAAGCTAAACAAAAAATACAAATTTATAGAAACCCAGATACAAGAACTCAAGATTGAGCTTGACAGAGACGAAATCTTAAACGACACAAAAGCCATAGCAATTATACAAAGCAGGTTAAAAAGGTTGAAAGATGAATACGATAGCATTTTAGAAAAGATTACCGACCACTTAATCATCGAAAAGCTTGCAAAAATAAAGAAAAACAAAGCGGTTGACCTGGGGGATGTAAAAAAGCTTATAGAAAAGCTAAAAAGCAGGAGGCTCGCTCAACTAAAAAACGAAGAGTGTAATTTAGTTATCTATATTGAGAAACAAAAACTGGGCAGCCTCAAAGTCCTAACCAAACAACTGAAGTTTAGCATTTACTCGATGCTTTCCTCTGCGTGGAGTTTCATTAACAAACCCCTCTTCACTGTGGGAACAAGTGGCGTAAGCATAATGAGTATATTTATGGCTATTCTCATATTTATCGCTGGAATCAAGGTTGGAAAAATTTACAAAACAAAGGTTAGAACGGTTAATCTGCCAAAAAACTTTACAGAGTCAACAAGGGTTGTTCTCTCGAATGTCGGCTTCTACATAATAATAGCTATAACTTTCTTTATATCACTCAAAGTTATCGGAATAAACCTGTCCTCTCTAACCGTAATTCTTGGCGCCCTTTCTGTTGGTGTGGGCTTCGGGCTACAAAACATCGTCTCAAACTTTATAGCAGGTATAATATTGATGCTTGAAAACAGCATAAGGATTGGTGATTACATAGAGATTTCCGACGATTTGAGAGGCATTGTAAAAGACATTCATATAAGGTCAACGACGATACTTACAAACGACCATATAGAAGTGGTTGTCCCAAACCAAACTCTCTTTCAGAATAGCGTAGTAAACTGGACTCTCTCAGAAAGAGTCAGACGGTTTAGAATCCCGTTTAGCGTTGCTTACGGCACTAAAATAGAGAAGGTTGAAAATGTTATATTAGAAGCTTTAGAGAAAAGCGAGCTCAATTACATAAGGGACAATCCGTCGAAAAAGCCCATGGTTGTGTTTATCGCAATGAACGACAGCGGCATAGACTTCAATCTCGATGTCTGGGTAAGCGGAATCGATTTAATCTATCCGAGAAGGACAGCCTCCAAATTTTTAAAGCTCATCTACAACGCTTTATACGAAAATAATATTGAGATACCGTTCCCGCAGATGGATTTACACTTCAAAAACGAATTGAAGGTAAAAAAAGAGGGCGATTAGTGAAAAAACTGTTCAACATCTCGGCGTTAGCGGGTCTTCTCCTGACTACCCTTGAACTTATACTAAAATTTTCACACTCAAGCATCTGCAACTCAACAGGGTGCATCCTTGCAGAAAGCAGCCTCACAATACCAGACAAGGTGCTTATAATTCTGGGTATTATAACATTCTTAACATTACTTGTTTTATCAGTTTTCAACAAAGAAAGTCTGATAGACAAGATTTTGATTGTTATCTTCTCCTTGGAGGGCGTCTTAGTGGGCTATCAACTTTTCAGGCTAAATAACATCTGTTATTTCTGTATAACTGTCTTTTCCATATTTGTTTTTCTGGCTTTTCTGAGGGTTTTACAAAAAAGGTGGTTGGTACTTGTGGGCTTTGCTTCCTTTCTATCCGTTTTCTTAATGTTTGCTGTTTTGAAACCTCTTGCAAGCTCTAACCTACCAAAGTCAAACGCCATATTAATTTACAAAACCTCATGCCCTCACTGTGAAAGGGTTGAAAGATTTATAAAAGCGAGGGGTTTAAAAATCAAAAGGGTAAATGTTACAAAGTGTGTGAGCTTTTTGAAATCTTTAGGTGTAGAAGCCGTTCCTGCCCTGATAATCCGAGGAAAAGACAAAATCGAGATATTGATAGGCGATAACAATATTATAAACTTCTTTTACAGGCATGAAACCACAAAGCCAACTATTAACCTATTGGATAACTCAACACAACTGTTCAAAGGCAGCGGCGGATTCTGTACGATAAACTCAGAGCACTGCCGTTAGCTCAAAAGCTTCCTCTCCCACTCAAGGGCAGTTCTACAGATTACCTCAAGGTTGTCATATTTAGGCTTAAAGCCCATTTTTTTCTTTATTTTACTGTTATCAGCTACAAGAACCGCAGGGTCTCCCGCCCTTCTTCCCGTTATTTCAACGGGAAAATCCACGCCGCTCACTTTTTTCATCGTACTAACAACCTCTTTAACTGTATATCCCGTTCCATATCCCACATTGAATATATCGCTTGTGCTCTTTTCAAGGTATTCTAAAGCCTCAGTGTGTGCCTCTGCAAGGTCACACACATGTATGTAGTCCCTTATGCAGGTTCCATCACGCGTTGGGTAATCATCTCCGAAGATAAACATCTTATCCCTGATTCCAAGTGCCGTTTGAGCGGCAACCTTAATGAGGTGTGTGGCATTTTTTGTCCTCTGGCCTATCTTCAAATCCAGAGAGGCACCAGCCACATTGAAGTATCTCAAAATAACATATTTAAACTCTGGTTTGGAAAATGCTGCATCCTGTATTACATGTTCAACAAACAGTTTGCTCTTACCATAGGGGTTAATGGGGTTTGCGGGAAAGGTCTCACTTATGCCACTCATGGCAGCCTCAAGCTCTGGTTCGCCATAAACGGCAGCGGTAGAAGAAAAGATAAACCTATTAACACCATATTTCAAGCACAAACCAATCAAATTGGTGCCGTTTGCCGTGTTATTTAAATAATATTTAATCGGGTTCTCAACGCTCTCAGGAACAATCAGGCTCGCTGCGAAGTGAATAACAGCATCAAAT
>WFQQ01000017.1 GCA_015486965.1 Desulfurellaceae bacterium | reverse complement strand
CTTCAAAGCCGTGCCGCTTGGCAGACATAGGCCTTTTTTGAATAGCTTTTCTGATGTGCCATTTATATATGCTTTTGCCTTTCTAAAAACGGGCTGCATGTGCATCGGCTTCCATAGAGGTCTTGATTCTATATTGTGTTTTTTTAGTGTTTCCATCACCTTTAAAGGATTTTTATCTTTAAATGTTAGGGTTGTGAGCCACCTGTTGCCTCTTGAGTTTTCTATCTCTGGCATAAAATCGGCTATATCTTCAAGCTCTTTTTTGTAAATTTCAAAAATCTCCCTTCTTCGCCTTATTCTGTCTTTTAAAACTTCCATCTGTGCTACACCAATTGCAGCCAAGACATTACTCATTCTATAATTATAACCAAAGGTTTCATGCTCATACCACGGGTAATCCTCTTTTGCCTGTGTTGATAAAAACTTTGCCTGTTTTATCCATTCTTCATTAGAACTTACAAGCATGCCGCCCGAGCTTGTTGTTATGATTTTATTCCCGTTAAAGCTATACACTCCAAAATCACCAAATGTGCCTGCATGCTTTCCTTTGTATGTGGCACCAAGTGCCTCAGCGGCATCCTCAATCAGATAAAAGCCATATTTTTTTGACAAAAACAACAAATCCTCAATTTTTGCCATCTGACCATATAGATGCGTAACAACTAAAGCTTTTGGCTTCTCTTTTCTTGCTGCTTCCTCGACAAGATTTGGGTCTATATTCCAGCTTTCATCACTATCAATAAAAACAGACTCTGCATTTTGAAAAAGTATGGGAGTTACAGAGCCTATAAATGTAAATGTTGAGGCTAAAACCTTATCTTTACTGCTTATCCCCAAAATCCTTAACGCAAGGTGCAGAGCACTTGTTCCGTTAACCAAAGCGCAGGAGTATTTTGCCTTTGTAAAATCACAAACGGCTCTCTCAAACCTTTCTATAAACTCACCAACCGGTGCAATGTAATTACTATCGAAGACCTCTTTTATATAATCAAGCTCCTTTCCCGACATATGCGGAGGAGAGAGAAAGATCTTATTGCTCATTTTCCCTTAAGATCTTAGCTGGATTTCCAACCACAACAACATTATCCGGTATATCTTTCACAACTACCGCACCAGCTCCAACTATAACATTATTACCGATAGAAATACCCTCTCTAACGCTTGCGCCAATGCCTATCTGTGTATAACTTCCCACTTTCACCCCACCAGCTAATGCCGCATTAGGTGATATATGTGAAAAATCTCCAATCTCACAATCATGTTCTACGATTGCTGATGTATTAATTATGCAACCCTTACCTATTTTAGCTGAATTATTGATAACACAGTTTGCAAAAACAACTGTTCCTTCGCCTATATAAACAAAATTAGATAAAACGGCACTTGGGTCTATTATTGTGGCAACTTCCAAGCCATTGGATTTTATCTTATCGTATATATTTTTTCGAATTCTGTTGTTTCCTATACCAAGGGCAATGATGCATGGTTTTTTTATATCGCTAAACCTCTTAACAGTAAGGCCAAAAAGCTCTCTTTTTCTTTCATCATCGTCTATAAAACCTACTATTATCATTCCTGCCCTTTTTGCCGTATCGTAAACAACCTTACCGTGTCCGCTTGCTCCATATATGTATACCTCAATTCCTCCCATTGAACTTCTCCATTGTGGCTCTACCCCTTTGAGAGATGCCCTCTCTTTTCAGCACTTTCCATATTGTCAGCAATATTATTTTTAAGTCAAGCCAAAAAGAGAGATTCTCTACATAGTAAACATCGTATTCAAACTTTTCCTTCCAGCTTAGGGCATTTCTCCCCATAACCTGAGCAAGACCGGTAATGCCCGGTTTTACATCGTGCCTTTTCTTTTGTCTTTCATTATACAACGGCAGATATTCAACAAGCAAAGGCCTTGGTCCAACGAAACTCATATCACCTTTTAAAACATTGAGCAGTTGCGGCAATTCATCAATACTCAAACTCCTTATAATTTTGCCTACGCCTTTGAGCCTTTTCTCATCAGGAAGCAAATTACCATTTTCGTCTTTTTCGTTCGTCATTGTGCGAAACTTATAAATCTTGAATATCTTTTCTTTATATCCCGGTCTTTCCTGAACAAACAAAATGGGCTTTCCATCCCATAAATATATTAGAATTCCAACGCCTATCATAACAGGCGAGAGTATAATTAAGCCTGTCAAAGCTAAAACCTTGTCTAATAACGGTTTAAAGAACTTTTTGTACACGGTTAATCCAAAATCTCATCATATAACCTCAAATATTGTTCAACAACAATCTTAACATCAAACTCTCTCAAAACCTTTTCTCTACCTTTCTTACCAAATTCCACTCTAACCTCGGGATTGATAATTAAAAACTCTATTTTTTCAGCAAGTGCATTACTGTCTTTAATTGGCACCAAAAAACCGCTTACTCCATCATCAACAACCTCTTTACAGCCAACCGTATCTGTAGTAACAATTGGTTTTCCCATTGAAGCTGCCTCAAGAAGTGTTCTTGGAATGCCCTCTCTATAGCTCGGCAAAACAAATATATCACAAATCGACAAAAGCTCTTTTATATCTTTTCTGAAACCCAAATATCTGACATTTTTCCAGTCTGGTATAAACGCATTCTTATTTCCCCTATCGATATCGCCCGCATACAGAAAATATGCTTTATCCTTCAATAACTCAGCAGCTTTAATAAATTCCTCAACGCCTTTATCTTTAATAACTCTTGCAACCATTAGAACAACTGGTTTGTCTTTTAAACCTAATTCGCTTATTAACTCTTCATTTTTTGGCATGGGTTTAAAAGTTTCTGTGTCTATTC
>WFQQ01000016.1 GCA_015486965.1 Desulfurellaceae bacterium | reverse complement strand
CCTTATATTGAGCTTCTCTGATATGTACTTTTCAGGCACAGAGTAGTAGTTGTACTTGTAGTAGATATGGGAGTAGGCGTTCACAGTCCTTTTTGCAACATCATAGGTTTCATACCTTTTATCCGGTAATCTATTGAGTTTTTCTTTTTCTCCCCTAATAAATTCATCTTTCGGTATCTTTCTTGTTGTGCCGTGGAGCTTTGCATTGCAGATGTTGTTCTGCCAGAATAGGAGCTTTTCTTTGACTGTATCTATATCCTCTATCACCTCTGATCGTATGCTTTTTAGAAAGTTGTTCTTTACATACTTTATACTGGACTCTACCTTACCTTTCTCTTGGGGTTTCCTTACCCTGCAGGCAACAGCAGAGGAGTTGTAGTATTCAAGCATCCTTGCATATTCATGCTGGATTTCAGGTTCATAGAAGTTTACATGTAATACACCGCTTTTTAGGTTGTCTATCTTTACAACCTTTGGTGCACCACCAAAGTATTCAAATGCATTGATATGGCAGTTTATGAATGTCGGTATACTCATACTTTCAACAAGCTCATAGTATCTGTATCTTGAATAAGACAGAACCATTGAGAAAATCCAGTACTTTACTTTTTTCCTCTTTCTGCTATCATAGAAGTATCCTGCGTAACCAAAATCTACTTGGGCTTCTTGGCCAGGTGGGCTTAAGAGGGGAATGAAAGGCTCACTTGGCTTTATCTTTTTTACATACCGTTTTACAGAGCTATAACTCACATCAAGGCCATGCTTTTCCTTTAGCTTCTGATGGATTAAGACAGAAGAGAGTCCATTCTTAAAATACTCCATGATTTCATCTTTGTAAGAATCAAATATGCTTTTTCTTCTGATGGTGGGCGTTTCAATTTCTCCACTTTCCACCTTTTTCTTAATCTTTCTGACTGTCTTCCTGTCAATCTTCAGTTCTCTTGCAATCTGTGAGACATTCTTCCCAAGACTGAGTAGTGCTTTTACCGAATAATACATACAAACCCCCAACAATTTTATTTACCCTCCCTCTTTTAAAAAGATGAGGGTATGCTACCAAAAGGGTGGGGAATTTATAAGCCCTTTTGGTGGGGAGTTTATTGTAGCTTTAACAGTATCACAGAGAAGTAAAATATTTAATTTAATGGAGGGGTTTAACGTGAGCAAAGCGGATGATATTAACCAAGATAATCTTATTGAGGAGATAGATTTCAAAGAATTGAGCAAAAACTGTAAAACCGAAAAGGACTTAGCTTCCCTAACCAAACAGTTTATGAAGAATATGATAGAAAATATGCTAAAAGGCGAACTTGAAGAGCATATAGAAATAGAAGGGAATACATCTAAAAATGGAACCTACAAAAAGAGCGTAAGAAGCAATAGCGGAAAGTTAGACCTTAACATACCAAGGGACAGAAACAGCAGCTATAAGCCTCAAATCATCCCAAAAGGAAGAACTACAATATCCGGCATTGACGACAAAATCATTTCCATGTATGCAAGAGGCATGAGTCTAAGGGACATAGAAAAGCAGGTAAGAGAGATGTACGCTGTTGAAATGTCAGATAGCCTTCTCTCCCGTATTATAGAAAAGATTACACCAGAAATAAACGACTGGCAAAACAGAACCTTAGAGCCTATCTATCCAATAGTCTATATGGATGCCATGGTATTTAAAATAAGGGATGATACGGGATTTTATAGAAATAAGGCACTCCATTTTGCCATAGGGATAAACCTCGATGGAAAGAAAGAACTGTTGGGTATGTGGATAACAAACAATGAGGGAGCTAAATTCTGGTTATCTATTGCAACAGAGCTTAAAAACAGGGGAGTAGAGGATATACTCATTGCAAGCGTAGATGGCCTAAAAGGTTTCAGTGAGGCTATTAATTCTGTATTTCCACATACTGTAATCCAAAGGTGCATTATTCATCAAATCAGGTACTCTATGAAGTATGTAGGCTCAAAATACCAGAAGGAGTTTATGGCTGATTTAAAAAGAGTCTATAAAGCTCCTACAAAGAAAGCAGCAGAAGAAGCCCTATCTGAATTGGAGCAGAAATGGAAAGAAAGATACCCTATGGTTGTAAACTCATGGATTAACAACTGGGATGAGTTATCAGCCTACTTTGAATATTCAGAGCCTATAAGGAGAATTATCTACACAACCAATACCATAGAGGGCTTTAACAGACAAATCAGAAAAATAACAAAAACAAAAGGAGGATTTAATAGTGATGAATCATTGATTAAATTGGTGTTTTTAGCATATAGGGATATATCTGTAAAATGGCAGAAAGCAATATCAAATTGGGCTGAAATTATCTCCCAGTTTTCCATTGCTTTCAAAGACAGGCTTAGTGGATATATTAGGTGAAATTATGTATAATGAGTATAAGAAAAAGGGTGCTTACACAAAATCGGGGACGGTCTCGAAATGACGCTTATTATGAGAATCGCTTTACTATGTTTTCTTATGGTACATGATAGTGTGTGGACTATGTTTCTTTGGTATCTTATCACACTTTCAGTATCTTTTGCAATCTTATCCACATCCATATCTGTCTTGTCGGCTAAAATTTTCAGCTTATCCTTACTTAGACCGCTCTTGTATCCATAAGCCATCTCTTTGCTTGTTTTGTAAGCATATTTGAGTTTCTGCTCTAAAGCTTGTAGCCTTGATACAAGAGGTGAATTTTGAGGCAAGATAGACATAGCCTTTTTTATATTGCTTTCAGCTTTGCTCATATACATGTCCGCTCTGGAAAAGTCTTTTTGGTCGAGTGTTAAAGCAGCCTTTTTGAAGTAAGACACCATTTGGGATATATCATATCTCGCATCTTCTAAAGACAGAAGTAATACCATCTCCTTATATTCCAGTCTCTCTGTTTTTCTTGAGTTATCTAAAGAGAAGAAGAAATTAAAAGCCAAGGAAACTAGAGAAACTAAAACAACGATTAAAACAGAGTAAAAAAAGAGTTTACGTAGGGGTATATTCTTCATGGCAACCTCCTAAAATTATATTTTAT
>WFQQ01000015.1 GCA_015486965.1 Desulfurellaceae bacterium | reverse complement strand
TAAGCCAGACTCGGCCACTCCTCCCTTAGCAGTCTTATAAATAACACATTAGCCTTTGATTTTCAAGTGGGTTATTGGTTATGCAGAAGAATTTTTAAGATTCATATAAGCGACAAATTTGTTAGTTTCCATCCAGAAACAGCTTTTTTAGTTTTTTCATACTAATATGTGCCTCGAAGTGGTCTGCCAATTTTTCCAGCGTTTCGTCTCTGTGCTCTTCAAGATTCACAAAAGTCGGTATTTTAAATTTGTTTCTGGCTACTTTTCTCAAGAAGGCATGTCTAAATGTATAGTTATCAAAAAGCCCATGAATGTATGTGCCCCACACATGGCTCTTTTTAGAGACGGCGCCATCAAACTCATCTGTTGGTTTTTGATTCCTCTTTGTAAGTTTTATAGGCCTAAAACCAGAATTCACCTTTGTTCTGCCCATGTGAATTTCGTAGCCTTTAACGGGTGTTTTATCTTCCATCCAGTACCCTTCAACATTAGAGACTGTCTTTTCTCCCGAAATTGTTGTTCCAATATCCAGAAATCCAAGCCCTTCCGTTTCTGTTATATCTGATTCTAAATGTAGAGGGTCAATCACCTTTCTACCCAGCATCTGGAAACCGCCGCATATCCCAACTATAACACCACCAGAATTTTTGTAATTTTCAATCCTACTTTTCCAGCCACTTTTAGTTATCCACTCCAAATCCTTAGCTACACTTTTTGAACCAGGAATAAAAATGGCATCATAGGGACTTAAATCACTTGGTTTATACAAAAAGTTGAGGTTAACACTTTCTTCGAGTAAAAACGCATCAAAATCTGTGAAATTTGACACATAGGGAAGTTTCAAAACGGCAAGGTTTATCTTACCACTATCAATTATTCCCTTATCTACAAGCTTTTCCACATTTAAACTGTCCTCAAAATCAATATGCAACCCATTTAAAAAGGGAACCACCCCAAGCACGGGTTTGCCCGTTTTTCTTTCAATAAAATCAACGCCTTCCTTGAATAGTGATATATCGCCTCTGAATTTGTTTATGATTATCCCTTTAATTCTTGCTCTCTCACTTTCGTTGAGACACTCAAGGGTACCAATTATTTGCGCAAAAACACCACCTCTTTCAATATCGGCAACAAGTATAACATTGGCATCAACCCTCTCTGCCACCTCAAAATTTGTGAAATCTTTACCCCTCAAATTAACCTCGGCACAGGAGCCAGCACCCTCAATAATCACTATATCGTTATCTTTTTGAAGCCTTCTTAAACTCTCAAACGCCTTATCTGCCAAGAAATCCCTTTTAGTAAAGTACTCTTTAAATGAAAAATTGCCATAAGGCTTTCCTTGAACAATTACCTGAGAAATGGTGTTTCCACTGGGTTTTAGTAGTATTGGATTCATATCAGAAGATGGCAAAATTTTAGCGGCAAATGCTTGAAAAGCCTGTGCTCTTCCTATTTCTCTTCCGTCAAGTGTCACAAATGAGTTATTTGACATATTCTGAGCTTTAAAAGGAGCCACTCTATATCCAGCACGCTTTAATATCCTTAAAAGGGCAGCTGTAATTGTGCTTTTGCCGACATCTGATGCAGTGCCAAAAATAGCAATTGGAGAGGGCATTTCAACCCAGCGAAAGTGCTTTGATAATATCCTCTGTGGCGTTGTATTTGTTTAGCGTGTAAAAGTGCAGACCTTTAACGCCACTTGTAAGAAGCTCACTGCACTGTTTTATAGCATAGTCAACACCTATTTTGTAGGAATCCTCCTTGCTCTTACCCTCAAGGCTTTTAACGAGGCTCTCAGGTATAGTTGCACCGCACATGTCGACAAACCTTTTAACCTGTTTTAAGCTTAAAATAGGCATAATGCCAGCAATCACAGGGGCTTTAATGTTAGCTTTTTCAATCCTATCAAGAAAATCAAAGAATTTGCCGTTATCAAAAAAAAGTTGTGTAATTATAAAGTCTCCACCTGCATCTATCTTCATTTTCAAATACTCAATATCTTTCTCAAGGGATGATGATTCTGGGTGTCCTTCAGGGTATCCTGCAACGCCTATTGAGAAACCCCAATGGCTTTTTAAAAACTCCACAAGCTGATAAGCATATTTAAACTCAAGCTTATCCCTTGAAAAGCCCTCTGGCAGGTCTCCCCTCAGTGCCAATATATTCTCAACACCTTCTCCATTCAGGGTTTCGGCTATTTTTTTTATGCTTTCCTTTGAGGATGCTATGCATGTCAGATGCATCATGGGATTTAATCCATACTGGTTTTTCATCCTCAATGTCCACTCTACGGTTTTATCTTTTGTGCTCCCACCTGCACCGTATGTAATGGATACAAAATCCGGTTTATATTTTTTCAAAACTTTAACTGTGCGAAATAGCGTCTCTTCATTCTCAACTTTCTTTGGCGGAAAAAACTCAAAGGATATAGTTCTTTTTCTCTCTAAAATTTCTGAAATTTTCAAATCTCCCCTCCAAATGGCTTTAAAAATACTTTATAACTTTGTAATCAGTTGTCCTGAGTGCAGGTGTAAAGCCAGCTTTTTTTATCAGTGAGGCGATTTCATCCACACTTGCCTCTGCTCTAAAGCCAGCCTCTTTCATAACATTCTCCTCAATTAACATGCTCCCCATGTCGTTTGCACCGAAATGAAGGGCAAGCTCACCGATACCTTTACCCTGAGAAGCCCAAGATGCCTGTATATTGTCAAAGTTATCTAAGTAGATCCTCGCTATGGCAACTATTTTTAAGTAATCTATTCCTGTTATGCCATTTTTCACAGTTTTTCCAAGTTCATTGTTTTCCCTTTTAAAATCCCAAGCAATAAATGCTGTAAACCCGCCTGTTTTATCCTGAACACTCCTCACTCTATCAAGGTGCTCAATGATATCTTCCTCTTTCTCTATATGCCCAAACATCATGGTAGCCGTGGTTTTTATACCATGTTTATGGGCTTTCTCCAGTATTTCAAGCCATCTCTCCGTGCTTATCTTTTTCGGTGAAATCTTTTTTCTAACCCTCTCCGATAGAATCTCTGCTCCGCCACCAGGCATGGTTGTTAAACCAGCTTCCTTCAAGTCTTTAAAAACCTCATCAACTGTTTTTTTTGAAATCTTACTCATGAGGTCTATCTCTGGAGGTGAGAATGCGTGGACATGTACACTGCTTTTTTTGAGCTCTTTAACCATATCCAGATAGTATTCGTAAGGTAGCTCTGGGTTCAAACCACCTTGAATTAGTGCTGTTGTTATGCCCATTCTCTGAGCTTCCATAATTTTCTCTTTAAGCTCAGAGATGCTCAATGTAAAAGCATCAGGTTCTCCCTGTTTCCTGTAAAACGCACAGAATGAACAACCCACATAGCATATATTTGTATAGTTTATATTTGTGTCCAGAATGAATGTAACAATCCTTTCAGGATGCTTTTTAAACCTTACCCTGTTGGCAAGTTTGCCAAGTGTTAAGAAATCTCCCTTTTTGAGAAGTTTTACACCTTCGTCTCTATTTATCCTTTCAAAATTAAAGACTTTCTCGTATATTTGCTCTATCAATTAAACACCTCTATCTCGTTGTACAGTGCATCTCTTTCAACAGGCACAAATCCTGCGTTTTTTATCAGGTTGATTATGGATTCTTTAGCCAATCCCAAGGGACTTTTTGCTCCTGCAGCGTGTGTAACCCTCTCCTCACCTATAGTTCCGTCTATATCGTCTGCTCCAAAGTGAAGCCCTATCTGACCAACCTTTGGCGATAGCATCACCCAGTAAGCTTTGATATGGGGGAAGTTGTCAAGTATGAGTCGGGATAGAGCAAGAACCTTTAACTCCCTTACAGCATCAACCTTCTCTATTCTGCCTTCAAAGGGCGTGTTTTCAGGATGGAAGCTTAATGGTATGAAACACAGGAAGCCTGGATATTTTTCCTGTAGTTCCCTAAGTTTGAAAAGATGGGATATTATTTCCTCATCACTCTCTATGTGCCCAAAAAGAAGTGTTGCATTTGTGGGAATCCCAAGCGTGTGAGCAATTGCGTGTATCTCAAGCCATTTTTCCTGACCTATTTTATTAGGATAAAGCTTCTTTCTAACCCTGTCTGAAAAAACCTCAGCTCCACCACCGGGCATGGAGTCAAGCCCTGCTTTTTTCAGTTCAATTAAAACCTCTTTATATCCCAAGCCACTAATTTTAGAAAAATAATCTATCTCAACCGCTGTAAATGCCTTTATATTTACATTGGGAAAGTTGGTTTTAATGGCTTTAAGCATCTCAATATAATATGAAAAGGGTTTTGTGGGGTGTAAGCCCCCGACTATGTGAACCTCTCTTATGCCTTCTGGCATCTTTGATAACTCCTGAACAATCTGCTCAGGCTCCATTGTATAAGCATCAGGTTCATCACCGTTTCTATAAAATGCACAGAATTTACACTTCGAGACACACAGGTTTGTATAGTTGATATGTTTGTTGAACACAAAATAAACCTTTTTACCAGATTTTTTTATTTTCAAGGAGCGTGCTATTTCTCCTATTTGCAACAGTTCATTGGATTGAAGAATATATTTAGCATCTTCAAAGTCCAGAGGTTCGGATGATTCCATCTTCTCTCTAATTGCCGTAAGTCTATCCATCTTTATTAATCAACTCCTCTACAGTTTTCAAGGTGAACTCTTTTATAAGTTCGAGATGCCCTTTTGAGTCTGCCTCAAACCTTAAAACAAGTACGGGCTGAGTGTTGCTTGCCCTCACAAGCCCAAATCCTCTATCTGTCCTGAACCTTACACCGTCTATTGTGTTTACTTCTAAAACTCCCATTTTCTTTCTGTTTTCTGTCAAAATTTCCTTGAATCTCTCTATAACATTTTTCTTTCTATCTTCAGGACAGTTTATTCTAATCTCTGGTGTGTTAAAAACGGGAGGGAGGGAGTTTTTCCACTCCAAAATATCCAGCCCTTTTCTTGTAATAATATCTACAAGCCTCAACGATACATATATCGCATCGTCGTAGCCAAAATAGTTATCGCCTATAAATATGTGTCCACTCATCTCTCCTGCTAACGGAGCACCCTCACTTTTCATTTTGTCCTTTATCAAAGAGTGTCCCGTTTTATACATTATTGGTTCGCATCCAGCTTCCTTCAGAAGTTCAAAGATAACATCTGAACACTTAACATCGAGGATCACCTTTGCTCCTTTTTTCTTTTCACATAGGTTTTGAGCTAAAAACAGAAGCAGTTGGTCTCCATACAGAGGGGAGCCATCTTTTAGGACAACGCCAATTCTATCTCCATCTCCATCATAACCAATACCAAATTCCAGCCCCTTTGATTCTATAACAGCCCTCAAATCCATTAGATTTTTATCAACGGTGGGATCAGGATGGTGATTGGGAAAATCACCATCGGGCTCAATAAAAAGTTCTTCTACCTTAAACCCGAGCCTGCTGAATATCTCGTAGGCAACAAAGCCTGCAACTCCATTGCCTCCGTCAATCGCAAAACGGGGTTTGTTTTTGTATTTTTTAAGATGACCAAACTGCTCTTCCATGTAGTTGTAGTATCTTTCCTTAATGTCAACTCTTTCTATATCCTTGCTTATGCTTTCAACCCTGTTTATACTTAGTTTTTCCATTATATCTGCTAACTGTTGAATCCTTTTGCCAAATAGCGTCTCTGTCTTCAAGGAAAGTTTGAAACCATTGTACTCTTTGGGGTTATGGGAGGCTGTTATCATAACGCCGCCGTCTAACTTAAGTTCGAATATAGAGAAATACTGTACAGGTGTCGGGACAAGACCAATATCTATAACCTTAATCTCTTCAAGGTTTAATCCTTCGGTTAAAGCCTCAAAAATAGTTTTTGATGAGTGTCTTGCATCGTATCCAACGCTTACCTTTAAGGAGCTTTTCTTTAAGTTCTCTTTTAGGTACCTGCCAAAAGCTACACCCAACTTGAAACTAAAATCTCCATCTATGTTTTTACCCCAGATTCCCCTTATATCGTACTCGCGAAATACAGACCTATCTAACACCTCTACCCCCTAATAATAGCTGTGAAAATATTACAAAAAACGCTCTCATTTTCAAACAATAACAACCGAAAGAGAGAACACCCTCTTAACTATGTAATGAGCCTGTAAGGGCAAGTTCAATATTTAGAACTTTAAATGAAAAACTTAACAAAGAGTGAAAGTAATTTATTGACAATTTAGATATTTTTAAGTATATTACTTTAGAAAATCGATTATAGGAGGTTGTTCAGATGCGAGAGAAACTTGAAGAACTGAAAAAACTTGAGGAGCAGGCTGAACTTGGTGGTGGTCTTGAGAGAATTGAAAAGCAGCACGCCCAGGGTAAACTTACAGCTCGGGAGAGGATTAAACTTCTGCTTGATGAAGGCAGCTTTGTGGAGTTTGATAAGTTTGTAACCCACAGGTGTACAGATTTTGGTATGGACAAAAAGAAAATATTGGGTGATAGCGTTGTAACGGGGTATGGAACTATTGATGGCAGGCTTGTGTTTGTGTTCAGCCAGGATTTCACAGTTTTTGGAGGGTCTCTATCTGGAGCACACGCTAAAAAAATATGCAAAATCATGGATCTTGCAGCAAAGGTAGGTGCACCCGTTATTGGTTTGAATGACTCAGGAGGGGCAAGGATTCAAGAAGGAGTTGAGTCGTTGGCTGGTTATGCAGACATATTCTTGAGAAATGTTATGATGTCAGGAGTTATTCCTCAGATTTCGGTTATAATGGGGCCTACTGCTGGTGGTGCTGTCTATTCACCTGCTGTAACAGATTTTACAATAATGGTTAAAAATACAAGTTTCATGTTTATCACAGGACCCGATGTTATTGAAG
>WFQQ01000014.1 GCA_015486965.1 Desulfurellaceae bacterium | reverse complement strand
CTTGTGCTCTTTTCAAGGTATTCTAAAGCCTCAATGTGTGCCTCTGCAAGGTCACATACATGTATGTAGTCCCTTATGCAGGTTCCATCACGCGTTGGGTAATCGTCTCCGAAGATAAACATCCTATCCCTGATTCCAAGTGCCGTTTGAGCGGCAACCTTAATGAGGTGCGTGGCATTTTTTGTCCTCTGACCTATCCTCAAATCCAAAGAAGCTCCAGCCACATTGAAGTATCTTAAAATAACATATTTAAACTCTGGTTTAGAAAATGCTGCATCCTGAATTACATGTTCAACAAACAGTTTGCTCTTGCCATAGGGGTTAATGGGATTTGCGGGAAAGGTCTCACCTATACCACTCATGGCAGCCTCAAGCTCTGGTTCGCCATAAACGGCAGCAGTAGAAGAAAAGATAAACCTATTAACACCGTACTTCAAGCACAAACCAATCAAATTGGTGCCGTTTGCTGTGTTATTTAAATAATATTTAATCGGGTTCTCAACGCTCTCAGGAACGATCAGGCTCGCTGCGAAGTGAATAACAGCATCAAATCTCTTATTCTTAAAGATGCTCTCAACCTGTTCCCAGCTACTCAAGTCGATTTCAATAAAATCAAAATCCCTGACTGTTTTTAGTGTTTCTATTGTCTCCATGAATCCCGTGGATAGGTTGTCAATTATGGTTAAATTGTGAGCTGTGTTCTCAAGCAAAAGCTTAGCAACATGGCTACCGATATAACCTGCTCCACCCGTAATAAGAATATCCATTACCCCTTAACTTTAATATAATTTATAGAATTTATCAAGAATTAATAGAAAAACTTATCTCTTTGCTGTCAGCACCCTTTTGTAATAGAAGTAGGCGTATAACCAGCCTGTTATCATAATAATAACCGTAAACACTCCCAAAATCTCAAAGTTCAGGTTGTTGATAAATGCAAAGAATGAGTTGTTCAGGTTGACCTCCTGTGATAGAACCTGAATCCACTCAATTGTTCCAATGGCAAGAGCAACAAACACACTTGTTCCCGTGATAATCAGGTTGAAGAATAGTTTCCTTAAGGCATCTATCATTGCCCAGTCGTATATCTTCATCATAACAAGACCGTCCAATGAGTCCATGAGACTCATGCCTGCTGTAAAAAGCAGTGGAAATGTAACAACACCCCAGAGTGGTAGGGTTGCATTCTTTGCCATTGCAGCAGAGATACCAAGTATTGCAATCTCTGTTGCAGTGTCAAAGCCAAGACCAAAGAGAAAACCAACTGGATACATCTTCCAGCTTGCATCAATTCTTCTGTACATGAATGAGAAGAACCTGCCCATGAGACCCCTTTTATTCAAAAGCTCATTGGTGTTTTTCTCAATCTCAGCAGACATTGTGCCCGTTTCTCTGTACTGTTTGTAAATTTTATAAATATCCTTGAGTATAAACAAATTGATTATTCCAATGATTGTCAAAAAGCCTGCGGAAACCACAGTACCAAATACACCACCTATGTTCTCTGCCGTCTTTATTGCGGGTGAGAAGCCTCTCACAACTATGACAACAATCAAAGACATGATAATAACAACTGTGGAGTGGCCTAAAGAGAAGAAAAGACCAACACCTACATGTTTCTTGCCATCCTGCCTCAATTTTCGTGTAACATTGTCGATGGCTGCTATGTGGTCAGCATCAAAGGCGTGGCGAAGCCCGAACAGATACGCAAGCCCACCAATACTCAGCATAGCCATTGAAGCGCCTGTGGCAAAGAGAAATAGAGACCAGGAGAAGATATTGAACAATATTACAAAAGTTAAAAGTATAAAGGCTCTACGCTTTAAATCCATAATTGCCTCCTTTTTGAGCTTAGCTTAAACCTTTTCGTTCCTTTTTTCAAGCTCGCTTTTAAGCTCCTTCAGTGTTGCGAGAAACTCACTTTCCTGTTTGAGAATCGGTTCAACATAAGGCTCACATTCGAGCACATCATCGTTAAAAGGAGTAAAAAAAACCCTATCAAACAAGCTCTCATTTTCTATGTATTCAAGTGCTTTGTTCCTATCCCTTTCACCCCTTACCTTGTTGACAAGCAAAAAAACATTGGGAATTCCTATCTGTCTCGCAAGTTCTGCTGTGTGTTTGGCTACATCCATCGAGTTAAATGTGGGTTCTGTAACAACAACACAGTGCCTGAAACCCTTTGCAAGTGCCCTGCCGAAATGCTCAACACCAGCCTGCGTATCAAGTAAAATCATCTCGTTTCGCTTTAAAGATATATACCTTATAACGGCATCCAATAGCGCATTCTCAGGACATAAACAACCTGTCGCAGCCTGTACAACAGTCCCCATAACCAGAACACTCAAATTATCTTTAACCCTTATGCCGAACTTATCCACAACATCGGAGATGTCTGGTGTCAAATTCAAAAATAGCCCCCACGATGTTCCAGGCCTTGCACCTGTTTTTTCCTCAATGTAATCCAGATTCTTGGAGAGGGGAATGATGGTGGAAGCTTTGCTTTTATCAACACCAAGTGCAAAGGGCAGATTCATCTGCGGGTCTTCATCAACAGCCAATACATTGTACCCCGCATTTGCAAAAAGGTGAGCCAAAACGGCGGTTGTTGTGGTTTTGCCAGCCCCACCTTTTCCAGTAACAACAACCTTAAAGCCCCCTCTCCCTGAGCTACTCCTCTTTTTTAGTTCATCGGCTACTTCAAAGATTTTCTCTTTTTCCTTACTTGGCATATTTCTCCACCTCGTTCTCAGCAATCAGAGTCATCTTTCTTGTCATAGCTTTTCTCCTGCAATCTGGACACATATCTCTTAACTCACCGTCTTTATCTCTGTAGTAGTAAAGGGTATCAATCCTCTTATCAAGCTTTACAGGGGCATAATACTTACCGCACACATTGCACTTTTTAAGCTCAACTTTAGTATTGCTCCACGATGCCGCTACCCTTATACCACCATCATCCCTGAATTCAATAGCACCCGTTGGGCAGACCTCAGCACAAGCCCTGCACCCCAGACACAATTCGCTCTGCTCGAAGTATGGTGTATTAACCCTTGTTTTCTCCCCCCTTCCTATAAAACTGATAACTCTTGCGCCCATCACCTCACTGCATACACGAACACATAGCCCGCACAAAACGCAACTGTTGTTCAGAGGGTCATTATCCCTTACCTTTTGCCTGAACCTCGTTCTGTTGACACCGTATTTTAAAGCAAGCTCTTTGAGTTTGGAAGAGTTTGGAGCCTGTGCAAGGTACAACTCAAGCAACACCTTCCTGTGCTTTAACACCTCTTCTGAATCGGTTTCTACGGACAAACCATCAAACACATGGAGTGTGCAAGATGTCACAATCCTTTTTTTAACACCCTCATTTTTTATCTCTACAATGCACATCCTGCATGCACCGTAGGGCTCCAGAGACTCCTCATAACACAGGCTCGGTATAAATATGCCATTCCTTCTTGCAACACCGATTAAAGGCTCACCCTCACTAGCTCCATAGGTCTTACCATTTATGTAAACCTGAACTTCCTTTGCATTCATCTAAAACTCCCCATCAAGGAATAATAAATACTACCTTTCTTTAACATCACATCTCAGGCACCGTTTTGCCTCAACGATTGCAGCTTCAACATCGAGAGTTTTCTCCACTTCAACAAAGCTACCCCTTCTCCTATCAAGTGGCACCTTTGGAGATTCAACCCTACCCATTAAAGAAAGCTTCTTTAACTCTTCGGCGCTGAATTTCAAAAGTGGCACATTCTCACTCGGAAATACAACTTTAAACTCTCTCTTCAATTCACCGCCTTTAAGGTATCTATCAATGGATTCTGAAGCTGTTTTGCCTGCTGCTGCGGCTCTTACCACGGTAGAAGGACCCGTAACTATATCACCACCTGCAAACACACCCTTCAAAGAGGTCGCCATTGTATCTAAATCAACAGAAACGGTGTTTCCAGCCAAATTCAGTCCTTCCACACCCTTTGCAAACGATAGGTCTGGGGTTTGTCCCACACAGACAATCAATGTATCAACGGGCGTTACAAACTCAGAACCCTCAATGGGTATGGGACGGGGTCTTCCGCTTTCATCTATCTCACCCAATTTCATTTTAACCCATTCAACAGCCTTAACCCTGCCATTCTCAGTGATTATCTTTACAGGGTTTGTTAGAAACTCAATGTTGATCCATTCAAACAGTGCATCCTCAACTTCCCCACCTATAGCAGGCATCTCTCTTCTTGTTCTTCTATACACAATATTTACATTTGCATTCTCAGCTATTCTCCATGCAGTCCGGGCTGCATCTATAGCCACATTGCCACCGCCGACAACATAGATGTTCTCCCCTAAATCCAACTTCTCTCCCTTGGCTACCCTTTTTAAAAAGCTAATACCATCAAAAACACCTTCTGCTTCCTCACCCGGGATATTCAACTTTGCACCGTTTCTAAATCCCACACCTAAGAACAGAGCATCGTAGCCTTCATTAAAGAGCTCATGAATGGTTTTATCCTCACCCACCTTAATTCCATACTTTATATTCACTCCAAATCCTTCGATTCTCTTTATCTCCCTATCAAGCACATCCTTTGGGAGCCTGTAGTCTGGAATAATCCTCAACATTCCACCGGGCTTATCCTCAGACTCAAAAATGTCAACACCGTAGCCTTTTAGCCTTAAGAAATAGGCAGCACTCAAGCCAGCAGGTCCTGAACCCACTATAGCCACCCTCTTGTCTTTCTCAGTTTCAATCTTTATATGGGGCATCGCTCCTCTATCTGCGGCAAATCTTTTGAGCGCCCTTATCGATATGGGGTCTCCACCCTCTCCTGCTCGGCAGTGCAACTCACAAGGATGGTCACAAACCCTTCCAAGTATGCCGGGAAACGGGTTTGTTCTCATAATGACTTCTAAAGACCTGTCAAACTCACCGTGTGCAATGTAGGCAATGTAGGACGGTGCATCCTGACCCAAAGGACATGAATTGTGGCACGGCGCATATACCAAATCCTCACAAATGCCAGCACGACACCGCTTTTTATCAACATGCTCTATGTATTCCTCTTTAAAATACTTCAATGTTGTCAAAACAGGATTTGGAGCCGTCTGGCCCAAACCACATAGCGATGTGGTTTTTATTGTTTCTGAAAGCTCACTCAGTGTTTCTAAATCGCTTCTTGCTCCCTCACCACTACTGATACCTTGTAGCATGGTTAACATCTGCTTTAAGCCCTCTCTACACGGCACACACTTTCCGCACGACTCATCAACAGAAAAGTCCAAGAAGAACCGTGCGGTATCAACCATGCAGGTGTTCTCATCCATTACAACCATGCCTCCAGATCCCATTATCGAACCAACCTTTGTAAGATTCTCATAATCTATAGGTAGATCAAAAAACTTTGCTGGAATACAGCCACCACTTGGACCCCCCGTTTGAACAGCCTTTACCTTTCTGCCCTTGGGTGCGCCTCCACCAATATCGTAAACAACAGTCCTTATTGGTGTTCCAAGCTCAACCTCAACCAGACCAACATTCTCAACCTTACCAACCAAAGAAAAAACCTTCGTCCCCGGGCTTTTCTCATTCCCAAACTGTCTAAACCACTCACCACCTTTCTTGATTATTAGGGGTATATTTGTCCATGTCTCCACATTGTTTATATTGGTTGGTTTACCCCACAAACCTTTTTGAGCAGGATATGGCGGTCTTGGCCTTGGCCTTCCCGTTTCACCTTCAATGGATGCAATCAGAGCTGTTTCCTCTCCGCAGACAAATGCCCCCGCCCCTTTGGAAATCGTTATTTCAAAATCAAAGTCACTGCCTAAAATATTTTTGCCCAAAAGACCGTAGCTTTTCGCCTCATTTATAGCTTTTTGCAATCTGTATAAGGCAAGAGGATATTCAGCTCTTATATAGATTATTCCTTTATGGGCCCCAATGGCATATCCACCGATTATCATACCCTCAATAACAGAGTGCGGGTCTGATTCCATCTCATTTCTGTTCATATAAGCGCCGGGGTCTCCCTCATCGGCATTGCAAATAACATACTTTACATCTGATTGCTCATTTTTAGCTAGCTCCCACTTAACACCTGTAGGGAAGCCAGCTCCCCCCCTGCCTCTTAAGCCCGATTTTTTAACTTCATCAATCACCTCATCGGGTGTCATACCCTTTAAAACCCTGTAAAGCGCAGAATACCCGCCAACAGCTATATATTCATCTATATCCTCAGGGTTAATAATCCCCGCATTCCTCATAACAAGCTTTCTCTGGGGTTTAAAGAAATCTAACTCGTTCCACCGTGGGATACCCTCAAAACCATTACCGTATTCTATCTTTCCACCTACGAGGTGGTCCCAGCTGTCAATCTGACAAAGCACACTGTCAAGCGTTTCGACACTATCCAAGTTATTGACAATATCTTTCACACTCTCAGGTTGGACACGGTGCAAAATTAAAATTCCCTTTTCAGGGATATAGATGTTTACAAGGGGTTCTTCGTGGCAGAAACCTATACATCCCGTCCTGGTCAAAATGACATCGTCCCTATAACCCAGCATGCCCCTGAACGCATCGAAAACAGCATCACCGCCTACAGATATACCGCATGTAGCCATTCCAACGCTAACTCTTATCCTGTCTTCAGGTTTCAGCTTTTTTAAGCCCCTCTCTTTAATCCTTTCTATATCTTCAAAATTACCTATTTTCATCTTCTTTCCATCCATACTCTTTTAAAATTCTCGGTAAATCGTTAACCGTCACATAACCGTAAATCTTCTCATCCACCTTTACAACAGGCGCCATAGAGCAACAACCAAAACATCGGGCAGTATTTAGGGAAAAGTGTTTATCCTCTGTTGTCAGAAAGAACTTTCCATCCTCTGTAGTTCCGTTCTCGGAAACCTTTAAAAGGTTTTCCAGCGTGTTTAACAAACCTGCTGCTCCCCTAACATGACATGCAGTACCCATACAAACGGTTATTATGTGTTCACCTACAGGTTTTAGATTAAAGAAAGAGTAAAAAGTGGCTATACTGAACAGTTTTGAAAGAGGTATATTGAGAGTTTCAGACACAACCTTTAGCGTCTCTTTTGAGAGATACCTGTCAACCTCCTGTATATCCTCAAGTATGCTCAATATCTTACCTTCTGGATGCTTATACTTTCCTATTATCTCCTCAATTTGTTGTCTGTCCATTAACCAACCCCTCAAAATCAGAAATAGAGGGGGCACGCACCCCCCTTTTATATTAAATACCGAGAGCCTTTCTTTTATCTTCGATATAGTCTGCCAAAACCTTTGCTGCCTTCACAGGGTCTGGCTCTATAAAGAATGCACCGCCCACAACATCGAATGCCGCTTTTGTTAGAATATCAACAACCTTCTTGCTCCCAAGGACAGGCGGAACAGTGCCAAGATGTGTGAATATACCACTTGAAACAAAGTATGTTCCAATGGAGACAGCTTTCTCTGTCATTGCCTCAGTAGCCGAGCCAGCAAGTGGCAAGTCGGAAATATCAACATTCAGGTCTCTTGCAATCATATCGGCAAGAACAAGCATTCTCGAGCAGTCAACGCAGGAACCCATGTTCAGTGCAGGTGGAATACCCAAGGTCTCACACACCTCTCTCAATGAATCACTTGCATTTTTAGCGTATTCAGGCAGGAAGATGCCATATTCAGCGCATGCTGTTGCCCAGCAACCTGTTCCTATTATCAGTATATCTCTCTTGATAAGTTCATTGGTCAGGGTTATGTGGTTGTAGTTGTGCTTCACCTTTGCATTGTTGCAGCCAACTATACCCACAACGCCCCTGATTTTTCCGGAGATTATTGCATCCTCAAGAGGTTTTAAGCTACCGCCCAAAGCATCAAGTATAGCCTCAACAGAGAAACCTCCCACGGCTTCGCTCTTATACTGAGGTATCTGGATTAGCTGTTTGTTTCTGTTTGGGAAGTTTTCAACTGCCGTCTTCACTATCTCTTTTGCAATCTCATCGGCTCGCCTCTCGTCAAACTTAATATGTAAAGCACCGGGGAAAGTAGCTATATCGCTTGTGTCGATTATCTTTGTGTGATAGCACCTTGCAACATCAACTAATGATGGCATTATGCACTGCACATCAACAACCATAGCCTCAACAGCACCAGTAACAATAG
>WFQQ01000013.1 GCA_015486965.1 Desulfurellaceae bacterium | reverse complement strand
ACCATAGAGCACATCCTGAAGGTGATAAACGGTAAGTTCAGGCTTAATCTGTTTTTTGTTTTAAACAGTAAACAACATGTACTCTATCTTTGCCATGACTCTGATAAGGGTTTTTTGGACGAACTTGGTGGCATAAAACTGTTTGTTAGCGAACAGTTTGGAGAGCTGTTGAGGGGTAGAAACAGGTTTCAGATACATGGAAAAATAAACAGCAACTATCCATTTCTATACGAAGGGTTTGGTGAAAGCTCTACTATGTATGTAAAGAAATTGAGTGTGTATACTGAGTTTTTTGCATTTTTTGAGTTTTTGATAGATGAGCCAATTCCTGAGCATGAGATAGAAACATTGATAGATGAACTCTCTGATAGACTTTTAAAAAGCTTGCATGAGGCATACTGCGAAGTTGTAAGAGAGATATCAAAAAGGTATACCTGTCTGGACGCTCTCAATATTATTAAAACAGCAAGACCAAGAACATTTTATCACTCCTTCAGAGTGGGAGATTTGGCTGTAATCATATCTGAGGAGCTCGGGCTCGATGAAAGGAGAGTAAAGGATCTATACTTTTCAGCCCTGATACACGATGTGGGTGAGATATGGATTCCAAATGAAATCCTGGATAAGAGGGGAAAGCTAACCGATGGCGAGATGGAGCTTGTTAAAAGCCACCCTATGAATTTGAAACATATCTTTTTACACAACCCCATTATAGAAGACCTGCTTGAAACTGCTATATACCACCATGAAAGGTCGGATGGGAGCGGTTATTACGGTTTAACCGCCCAGGAGCTTTCTTTTGAGTCTAAGATACTATCTATATGTGAGTTTATCGATGGCTTGCACACAGACAGACCCGATAGGGCAGGACTGAAGAAAGAGGAGATCGTTGAACTACTAAAGGATATGAGGGGCAAAGCCTTTGATAAAGAGCTTGTGGATGTTTCAATTACCATAATTGAGAAATTTTATGGAAACTATCTCGAGCTTGATGGTGTTAAAAGTGGCAAACCTGTTGTGCTGCTATTTTATAAGGATGGAGGGTTGAATCTTGCTAAAGGCGTTGTAGAGTATTCGGCTGGCAAAAATATAGGGATAAGTCTTTCCACAAGCGAGAATGAAAAGCTTAAGTATAAAGACAGGGTCAGACTTCAGATCCCAACCCTTTCAAAAATAGCAGATATTACGGCAGAGGTGTTAAGCTCAACGGATGAGATGGTTAACCTTCTTATTCTTGATAGCAGGGATGTTGAGGATAAACCCCTTGAGGTTCACTGGGAGTTTGAAATATTGGTTATTCCTTTAAGAGTCAGTGGTGGTACTTTAAATAGCTCTTTGGAAAAATCTATTATAAAGATGAAAAGCTATATTTTTGGCACAAAGTCGCTGCTTGCGAAGTCTAAAGATGTAAAGCTCTCTATAGGAGATACAGTTCTCATAAAGGCAAGACCAAAGGGAGAACTCATATCCATTCCCGCTGTTGTCTCCGATGTTATAGACGATGGTGGGATATATACAATGAGATTTGAGTATTTTGGCTTAAACGAAGCCGAGGATGCGAAAATTCACAGAGCTATTTATTCAAGAGAGGTGGCACTGAGCTCAAGATAGCGAATTCACACATGGAGTTTTTCATTTTTATTGGTGAAAGCACCATAAAAACTTGACAACCTAAAAGTATTCAGGTATAAAGCTCTTTGCTTTTAAATTGAGGTAAGGAGTGGAGTGATGAAGACTTACATGGCCAAGTTTGAGCCTGATAAAAGGAAGTGGTATTTAATAGATGCCAAGGGTAAAGTCCTTGGTAGGGTTGCCACAGAGGCAGCCAGGATATTGAGGGGAAAGAACAAGCCAACTTTTACTCCCCATGTCGATTGTGGAGATTTTGTTGTTGTAGTAAATGCAAAATATGTAAAGTTGACAGGCAGAAAGTGGGAGCAGAAGAAGTACTACAGGCATAGTGGATACATCGGCGGGCTTAAAGAGGTTAAAGCATCAGAGATGGTTAAAAAGCACCCAGAGAGACTAATAGTTCATGCTGTTAAAGGTATGCTCCCCAAAAATAGGCTTGGAAACAGGCTTATAACTAAATTGAAGGTTTACCCTGAGGCTGAGCATCCTCACAAAGCACAGAACCCTGTAAAAATAGAGTTATAGAGGTGATAGATGGATAGATTTTATGCCACTGGAAAGAGAAAGACATCTGTTGCAAGGGTTTGGGTTTTTCCTGGCGATGGAACAATAACCGTTAATAAAAAAAGCCTGGATGAGTATTTTGGTGGTTTAGAGCAGGCAAAGTTGAAGATCTACTATCCGCTAAATCTTGTTGGTTTAAATGGAAAGATAAGCGTTTATGCAACTGTAAGAGGCGGCGGCATTATGGCTCAGGCTGAAGCCTTAAGGCACGGTATTTCTAAAGCGTTAGTGGAGTATGATCCAAACTTGAGGGCTACATTGAAGCCCATGGGCTTGCTCTCAAGGGATGCACGGGTCAAGGAAAGGAAGAAATACGGGAGGAAGAAGGCGAGAAAGTCCTTCCAGTGGTCAAAGAGATAGACACCCCCGCCCCACGCAAGTGGGGTTTTTTGTTTTAATGTTATGATAAAAGTTAGTGTAGTAGGTATAACCGGTTTTACGGGGCTTGAGCTTATAAAAATTTTGCTCAACCATAAGGGTGTAGAGATTGCTCATCTCTGTTCAAGAAGCCGTGTAGGTGAGCCTATATTCAAAGTTTATCCCCAATTCAGCGGTGTTATAGAAAGAGTTGTTGAGCCCATTGATGTTGAATTACTAAAGGAGTCAGATTTAGTTTTTCTTGCCCTTCCCCACACAGTTTCTTCTGGCATAGCAAAAAGCTTATTTGGTAAAACTAAAATCATAGATTTGAGTGCCGATTTTAGGCTCAAAGACCCCACTGTTTACAGTAAGTGGTACGGCGTTGAGCACCCTGCTTTTGAGTTGTTGGGTGAGGCTGTTTATGGTCTTTCTGAGCTAAATAGAGAGATGATAGCCCAGGCTCAACTTGTTGCGAACCCCGGATGCTATGCCACCTCTGTTATTCTTGCAGTTGCACCGGTTGCGCAGTTTCTGGAAGGAGCAGTTATAGCCGACAGCAAGTCTGGAGTAAGCGGTGCAGGAAGGGGTTTCAAAGAGGGGCTTGAGTTTTGTGAGGTGAATGAGAATTTTAGGGCATATTCGGTCTCTGGACATAGGCATATACCTGAGATGGAGCAGGAGCTAAAGAGTTTCAATGAAAACATTAGAATTGCCTTTATACCCCATCTTTTACCCGTCCAGCGGGGCATTCTGTCTACAGTTTATATGCAGGTGGAAAGGGAGATGGACTTCTTTAAGCTTTACTCTGACTTTTTCAATGGAGACTATTTCGTTAGAGTTGTAAATTCCCCACCAAGTTTAAACAGCGTTAAGGGGACGAATTTTTGCGATATTTATCCGTACTATGACAGAAGAACAAAAAGGTTGATTGTCGTGAGCGTAATTGATAACATGATAAAAGGGGCATCTGGTCAAGCTGTGCAAAACATGAACATTATGTTCGGTCTGGATGAGAAAGAGGGGCTTGGAGGCTTTGTCTTTTACCCATGAAATCTGAAGCTGTAAACGGTTCCATATGCGTTGTTAACTCTATAAAGGCTTCGGCTGCTTCCTCTGGTTTAACAAAAAAGGAGTACGATGTAGGTTTAATATACTCTGAAAAACCCACTGTTAGTGCGGCTGCCTTTACGCAGAACTCTGTTAAAGCTGCTCCTGTTATTTACGATATGTACCTTATGAAAAAAATTCCCGATATCAGAGCCGTTATTGTAAATAGTGGAAATGCAAACGCCTGCAACAGTAATGGCAAGGATGCTTTGGAGAGTGTAGTTTTAAACCTTTCTCAAACCCTTGGTATTGACAGAGAACAGGTTTTTGTTGCCTCCACTGGTGTGATTGGTGAGGATTTGGATTATGGCAGGATAAACTCTGTTATGGGTGAGCTGAAAAAGGGACTTTCAAAAGAGGGGTGCTCCAAGTTTGCAAGGGCTATTATGACTACAGATACATTTGAGAAGGAGTATGCGCTTAGGTGTAGCTTTTACGGAAAAGAGTTTAATATTGGTGGGGTTGCCAAGGGTGCAGGCATGATTCACCCCAACATGGCAACCATGCTTGCTTTCATTACTACAGACATAAACATAAGCCACAAGATGCTTGATAGAGCTTTAAGGGAGGCTGTGGATAAATCGTTTAACAGGATAAGCGTTGATGGTGATATGTCAACAAATGATACTGTGCTCATCATGTCCACCTGCGAGGCAAAAAACGAAAAAATTGATAACGAAAATGAGATGTACAGGTTCTTTGTTGATCAATTGGTTCATGTTTGCACCCACCTTGCAAAGTTGATAGTTAAAGACGGTGAGGGTGCAACCAAGCTTGTTGAGGTTGTTGTTGTCGGGGCTTCGTCAGATAAGGATGCTGAGCTCATTGCAAGGAGTATAGCAAACTCCCTTCTTGTTAAAACGGCTATTTTTGGTGCTGACCCTAACTGGGGCAGGATTGTTGCGGCTTTGGGCTACTCAAACGCTTACTTCTCTTTAAGCAGGCTGAAAGTCTATATAGGGGATGAGCTTGTTTATGCAAAGGGAGAGAGAGCCAGCTACAACAGAGAGGCTCTCTTAAAATACATGGATAATGATGAGATAAAAATTCTTGTTGATTTAGGCATTGGCGTTCACACCTACAATATGTGGTTCAGCGACATAAGTTATGACTACATCAAGATTAACGCTGAATATCACACCTAAATTTTACCTTTCATTTGCAGATACTCTTTGATTTCATGTAATAGCTGAGCTGGAGATTTTATCGGATAGCTCAAGTGCTCCAAAACAGTCTCTGCCTGTTCTCCCTTTATGGATATGCCGTTTAATTTTTCCTTGATGTCGTCAGGTCTAAGAATGGGGTATTTTGTCCCCTTTGTATGTTTGAGGACAGAATAAGCCCATGGAACATCGCAAATCTGAGCCACAGAAGCACCAGATATTGAGTTAAAGTCGAGGATAATTTGAGCCTCTTCTCCATCCTTCACAAGCTTGTATGCCAATTTTGCAATTCCGCCTGCCGTATGGTTTCTGAGCTGGTTTTTCTCCTCTTCTGTTAGCTCATCAAAGTGTTCTATTTTGTACAGTGCTTTTTGGGGGTCTGCCCTGAAGATAGTTCTGACCGCATTCTTGGAAATGCCCACAATGGATGCTATTTCGTCCTCTGTTTTCAAATACTCCTCCCTTAAAACAACGGTATAGCAAGCCCTTGCAAGCGATGGAAGCCATGTAAGGGCTCTGTACTCCGTTAAGTTGCTTAGTCCGCCGAGAAGGTCTATTGCTTTTAGAAAAACCCTCGTTGCCCACTGCTCTATCTCTTTTTCACCCCCCTTGATCATATCCAGCTTTACAACCATCATTAACCTCCTTCTGATACGGGATTTAGTATTCTCACAATGCCGCTTTCGGTTATATCGAGGTAGTGGACTTTTGAATCGTGTCCCGCCATTCTACAGCCGTCTATCCTGAAAAGTCTCACTATTTCACCAACAGTTTTTTTGTATAGTTTTGCCTTAAATGCACTATCTATCACCTCTTTTGCAAGCACCATGGTTCCATCAACTATGTGTCCTACTGCATATCCGCCCGCTGCTTCTGCTGTCAGCTCCTCATGGCCGCTCCTTTTCTGGGACACAAATATTGCGGTTTGATACCACTTCTTCATGAAATTGAATAATCTCCTCACAACTCCTCGCGCCAGCATCTCTTTATTCTCAAATAGTCCTGTAACAGAATCTATTACTGTAAACTTAATTTTGTAAGTTTTTATGGCGTATGCAAGGGTTGCAAGCAGGTCAGGTATATTTTCTCTCAAAACAGAGTGGCTTGCAGCATCAATTAATATAATGTTGTCTTCAAACTTCTCAAAATCCAAGCCCATGGCATAAGCCCTGCTCCTCAAGGATGTTATAACGAAGTTTGCGGGCGATTCCACAGTGATAAACGCTACCTTCTGGTTCTCGCTCGCCTGCTTAACTGCGAACTGTTCAGCCATTAAAGATTTTCCTGTGTCGTTAACACCCGTTATGTTAAACACAGAATATGCTGGAATCCCTCCGAGAGGCTTTTTCTCAAGCTTTCCATTATTTTGTTCCACCGTAAAGAAGAGCTCATCCAAACCTTCCACGCCTGTTGGTATCCCGTAAATCTGGGGTGCACTTTCAAGGGCTTTTGAGCCTATCAGTATTCCCTCTTTTATAACTTTCGGTTCTGTTGTCTGTAGCTCTTTTGTTTCGTTCATCTTTCACTCCCTGTTTTTTGTATAAAATATTTATGTGAAATTCTGAAAATTCAAGGTTTACAGGTCTTTTTCTTCGACTGGCAAATCGTCTTCAGGCTCGTGGTGGAGTTGTGTTAATACCTTTTTCTGGTAGTCTATATCGAGGGGGTAGTAGCTTCCTTCAGCAACTGCCAAAACTCTGCCGTTTTTCTCTTTTAGCTCTCCTTTGGCACTGCATATACCGTGTTTTTCTCCTGTATGGAAAGCCACAACCATATAGTCCTTAAAAGGTTCAACGGCTCTTTTAAACCTAACCTTGAGCTCAATGGTAAAATACATCCTTTTGGTTTTAACCGTGCATGCCCATCCCATGGCTTCGTCCAATATTCCCGATATTATGCCACCGTGAACCCTGTTTTCAAAACCGATGTGGTGTTCTTTAAACTTAACGGTTGCAAAAACTCTTTCTCCATCTGTTTTGAATGTTGTATCCAAACCATAGGGATTTTCTTTTCCACATATAAAGCACTTTTTGTATCTTGGTAGGTTTCTAATTTCTTTAATCATTTTTTTCTTCATGCCAGTTTATGGTATATTAGCTTATGGTCAACTTACTGTCAAAAATTTGAAAAAACATTTTTAAATCTTTTAAACCTTGAATTGGCTATTCTATAGTCTTATAATGATAGGGTGGTTTATGGTTTATTAGATGAGGAAAATGGATGTTAGCCAAGCGAATTATACCGTGTTTAGATGTGAATAGGGGTCGAGTTGTTAAGGGTATTAATTTTGTTAATTTGATAGATGCTGGGGATCCCGTTGAGCAGGCGGTTATCTATGATGAGCAGGAAGCAGATGAGCTTGTTTTTCTTGATATAACCGCAACATACGAGAGAAGGAAAACGATAATCGATGTTGTTGAAAAGACGGCAGAAAGAGTTTTTATGCCGCTTGCAGTGGGCGGTGGAATTAGAAACATAGACGACATTCGAGCCCTTCTTAAAGCTGGGGCAGATAAGGTTTCCATAAACTCTGCCGCTGTATCAAATCCAGATTTTATAGATGAGGCAAGTAAGATTTTTGGAAGTCAGTGTATCGTGGTTGCAATAGATGCAAAAAGGACGGATATGGGTTTTGAGGTGTTTGTGAAGGGAGGTAGAGAGCCAACGGGCATAGATGCCGTGAGGTGGGCAAAAGATGCTGAGAAGCGTGGGGCAGGTGAGATTCTACTTACGAGTATAGATACGGACGGCACTAAAGATGGCTACGATATAGAACTTACAGAGATTATTTCTAAAGAGGTTGAAATTCCAGTTATAGCTTCGGGCGGAGCTGGAAAGCTTGAGCACTTTCACGAGGTTTTTGAAAAGACAGAGGCACAAGCTGCATTGGCTGCCAGTGTGTTTCACTTTGGTGAGCTTACCATAGGTGAAGTTAAACAGTATTTGAAAGAGAGGGGGGTAAGTGTCAGGATATAGGTTTGGATTAATTGTTATGAGTGATTCAAGGGCTGGGAAGCCTGAAGAGGACAAGGTTAAGCCAGTTGTCGATGAGATTTTGAAAGAGATAGACGGAGAGGTTGTGCTCTATGAGGTTATACCTGACGACAAAGAGTTAATTAAGAATAAACTTCTTGAGTATGCTGAGAGTGATGTGGATGTGATTCTAACAAGCGGCGGGACAGGGTTTTATCCAAGGGATGTTACACCCGATGCAACAAAGGAGATTTTAGACTATGAGATACCATCAATACCTCAGGCAATACTCTATTTTTCTCTGACCAAGACAAAAAGAGCAATGCTTTCGAGGATGGTGGCTGGAGTAAGGAATTCGAGGTTAATAATAAATCTACCTGGCTCGCCAAAAGCGGTGGATGAGTGTCTTTCTTATATTGTTGAGGTTTTGCCTCATGCTGTTGATAAATTAAAAGGAGATAGTTCGCCCTGTGGCGGATAAAGGAGGTTTTAAAATGGAGCTTACGCGTGAGAATTACGCAAAGATAGTCAATTCTTTAAGAAAAGACCTGTATAAAGAGGGTCTTAAAAAGGAGCTTGTGGATGTTTTTGTTGCAGCATCCTTGAAATACTCGAAGATAGAGAGCTTCTCTGAGAAATTTTCTATCGATAAGCTAAAGGATTTGATAAAGGAGAGTATTGAATTTATTGAAAAAAGGGATGAGGATATAAAAATTGAGCTTGAGGATGTTGAAATAGATAGCAAAAAATACACAAAGATTAAGCTATTAACAGACAACAACCCCTTTATCGTTGACAGCATAACATCGATAATAAACAACCTGAATGAATTTTACATTGAGTTCAGTATCCAGCCGATATTTGTTGTAAAGCGTGATAAAAAAGGCAATCTTGAAAAGATAGAGTCGCCCCATGAGATGGGGAATAAGGAGCTTTACCTGTACTTCCTGCTCGACGCCATAAGCGATATTCAGAAGGATAAGCTTAAAAAAGATATTTTTAACTCCATAAAAGAGAGCAGGCTTGCAGTCGAAGACTTTGAGCTGATGGAGAAAAAGATTAAGGACATTTCGAGGAAGCTCAACGATCCCATATATCTTAAAAAGATTAGCGAGAAGGAAACCGAGGATATAAAAGAGTTCCTGATGTGGCTTCTGGATGAGAACTTTATATTCTTGGGAACAAGGACATACAATTTAACCTACGAAAATGACGACATTTTTATTCAGCTTGATGAGGGTAGCTGCCTTGGAATCTTGAGGAACACAGAGCGCTCCATGTTTAAAAAGAAGATCTCGATTAAAGAGCTCCCCGAGACTGCCCTCGAGACGATTAAGACAGGCGATGTTATGGTTATAGACAAAACAAACTCCAAAAGCAATGTGTACGACACGCGAAGGATGGACTATATCGCCATCTCTGAGTTTGATGAGAATTTGAGGGTAGTGAAAAGGCACATTATACTTGGACTCTTTACACCGAAGGCTTTGAAAGAGCAGGCATTTAACATTCCGTTTTTGAAATCCAAGCTTGATAGAATCCTGTTTGAGGAGAATGTCGTTGAGGATTCCTTTGAGTATAAGCACCTGATAGATATATTCAATACGCTACCCAAGGATGATCTGTTTATAACAAAAACTGAAAACTTAAAGATTCTTCTTGAGGAGCTTCTTACATGTGAAACGGAGGAGAGGATTAAAATTCTTTCAAGGCAAACAAACCTCGTTCATGGAGTTTACTTGGTGGCTGTACTGCCTGTTAAATTCTACTCCCAGAGGAATGTTGAAGCTTATACGGAATTTTTGAGAAAAGAGCTTGAGGCTGAGGATATTGAGTATAAAGTAATTACGCAGAGCTCAAGGATTATTAGAGTTCACTACTATTTGATTTTTGGCAAGAAAGCGAGGCCAAAGATAGACATTCAGAAGCTTGAAAAGAGCTTGCGGCAGATCGTTTCAAGTTGGAAAGATAACTTTAGGAGGGCTTTAATAGAAAAATATGGCACAGGCAAGGCGTCATACTACACAAACAGGTATATCTCGGCATTTTCTGAGGAGTATATGTCAAAGACTACGCCTGAGGAGGCTATATTTGATATAGAGCACTTCGAACGGTTACAGGAGAGCAAAAAACTTCAGGCAGATATGTATGAGCGCGGAGAGAATGTATTTTTTAGCGTTTATTCTTTGAACAAGCTTCCCCTTTACGAGATACTGCCCAAGTTGAATAATATGGGAATGAATGTTCTTTATGAGGATTTTGCACAGATAAGTGTTGATGGCTCTAATATATATATTCAAAGGTTTTCCATAGATACATCGCTTGTTGACATGAAAGATAAGGAGCTTTTGTTTGACACCATAAAGGATAATTTCAATGCAGTTTGGGAAGGCATTGTGGAGGACGATGGACTGAACACGCTGACAACCAAGTGCGTGATGAACTGGAGATACATAGATGTTATCAGGATGCTTGGAAACTACCTTATGCAGATAAACTTCCAGATTAAAAAAGCCTCCATCATTGCCGTGTTGAACAAATATCCACACCTTGCCTCTCGATTAATTGAGTATTTTGAAAACAAATTTTCCCCTGCCCTTTACGGTAGCGTGGAGCTTGATAAGGTACACAAAAGCGTAAAAGATGAACTTGAAAAGATTAACGATATACACGAGTATAGAATAGTGCACTCCCTTTTGAATATTATTGAGAGTGCCGTAAGAACCAACTTTTACAAGAGAAACAGGAAGTACCATTACATCTCGATGAAGATAGATTCGCATAAAATCCACACTATGCCATCCCCAAGACCGATGTTTGAGATATATGTCCACTCTTCGTTTATGGAGGGTTGCCACCTGCGAGGTGGAAAGGTTGCCAGAGGTGGCATAAGGTGGAGCGATAGAAAGGATGACTTCAGGCTTGAGATACTGGGCTTGATGAAAACCCAGATGGTGAAGAATGCAGTTATCGTTCCTGTGGGTTCCAAGGGTGGATTTATCGTTAAGGTTAACGCAAAAAACAGGGATGAGATGCTTGAATGGGGTAAAAAGGCCTACAGGACACTGATGAGGGGTATGTTGGATATAACGGACAATATAGATGAGAACGACAACGAGGTCAGACCTGAGGATGTTGTGTGCCATGACGAATTTGACCCCTATCTTGTTGTTGCCGCCGATAAGGGAACGGCAACATTTTCAGATATTGCAAATGAGATAAGCGAGAAGGAGTATAACTTCTGGTTGAAAGACGCCTTTGCAAGCGGTGGAAAGCACGGCTATGACCACAAGAAGATTGGCATTACGGCAAGGGGAACATGGGAGTGTGTAAAGAGGCACTTTAGAGAGCTGGGTAAGGATGTATTTAAGGATACATTTACAGTTGTTGGCATCGGCGATATGAGCGGTGATGTGTTTGGAAACGGCATGATATACACAGACAAGATTATCCTCAAGGCTGCTTTTAACCATATAGAGATATTCATAGACCCCAATCCAGACCCAGAGGTTTCATACAAAGAGAGAAAGAGGCTGTTCGATGAGGTTCTGACTTGGAAACACTACAACAAAAAGCTCCTATCCAAGGGTGGTTTTGTGGCTGATAGGTATGCAAAGTCTATAAAGCTCACAAAGGAGGCAAAGGAGTTTTTGCAGACGGATGCGGATGAGCTGAGTGGTGAGGAGATTATAAAACTTATTTTACAGGCAGATGTTGACCTTCTGTGGAACGGTGGAATTGGAACATATGTCAAAGCGACGGATGAAACCCACGAAGAGGTGGGCGATAGGCTTAACGATTCTGTCAGGATAAATGCGAGCCAACTGAGGGCTAAAATAGTTGGAGAGGGTGGCAATTTAGGTTTAACTCAAAAGGCAAGGATAGAGTATGCGCTGCGTGGCGGAAGGCTCAATACGGATGCTCTGGACAACTCTGCAGGTGTTGATATGTCTGACCATGAGGTAAACCTGAAGATTCTGCTTGGTCAGTTGATGAAGGATGGGGTTTTAAAGAACCTTGAAGAGAGAAATAGGATGCTTGAAAGCCTTACGGATGAGGTGACGGCAAGAGTTCTTACACACAACTATATGCAGAGCTTTGCGGTGAGTCTGGATGAGTTGAGGTCTAAGGATGAGCCAGACATATTCTTTGAACTCAACAACTTCCTTGTGCAGAAAGGGGTTTTACATAAGGAGGACTATCCATTTCCAGACAGGAAAGAGCTTTCTGTCAGAATGTCCAAAGGCATAGGATACACAAGACCTGAGCTTGCTGTAATGCTTGCTTTAAATAAGATGTTTATCTACGATGAACTTCTAAAAAGCAGTGTGTTCAGTGATGACACCATTGATCAGTATTCGATAATGTACTTCCCTCCCACCATTCGTGAGAAGTTTTCAAACTATATTGTTAAACACAGACTGAGAAGAGAGATAGCCTTTACATTTATGGTTAACCTTATTATTAACAACAACGGAGCCACAAGCCTTCTTAAGATATACATGATGACATCACAAGATTTTCCAAAGATTATGGAGTCCATGATATTCTCATACGATGTTTTGGATATTTTAAATTTGAGAAACCAGCTTTTCACCTATGAGAACAAGATACCACAGATAGAGATATACAAAATCTCACTCGATATGTTTGATGCCATAAACAACTTTACCATTAACGAGCTTTATATGTTCAGGGATGGTGTATCTTTGGATACAAAGAAAGAGGAAGAGGTCAAACAGTGGCTTGATGAATACTACTCCTGCTGTGTGGAAAATGGACTGTATGCTGAGGAGTATGAGAAGAGGGTTGGGAAGTTGAGTAAGGTCATAGATGAGGAGCTTGCGAGGAAGATAGGAAGGCTCTACTTTGTGGATACTTTCATACCTGCATACCACATTGCAAAGCTGTTGGGCAAGGATATAAAGAGCACCACTGAGGCTATAGACACGGTTGAAAAATACTTTGGGTTTAGGGATCTAATGAACTATATCAACTCCATACACATCTCCAATGAGTGGGATAGAATGGCTCAATTCTCCATGATAAGAAACTACAAGCTTGCAAGCATTACCGTTGTGATAAGGTTGCTTAAGGAGTTCAAAGGGGATATAAAGAAGTTTATAGAGTCAAAGAGAGACGATTACGATAGCTACATCACCGACCTGAACACCGTTATGGGAATAAAATCCATAAATCTGCATCCAGCGATGCTGCTTTACGATAAGCTTCAGAAGATTTTCAGGTAAAATAAAAAAGCCCGGGTTTTTCACCCGGGCTTGGTTTTTACTTTTTAAAGTATTATCCGACAACGACAAGCTCGTATCCATCGTTGAGATATCTGACCACAGATACATGGTTATCCAGATCTCCTATTATTGGCAATCCCTCTTTTTCTGCGGCGTCGAGAGAGTTCGTTGCTATAGCGCAGCCCCTGCACACGGCTGTGATAGATGGTTTTATGTCTTTGTAAAGAGAATTCAACGGGTGGCTTGGCTCAGACATCTTCAAAGGAATTTTTGTAGCATCACCCTCAAGAATCGTTTTTACATCAAAACCATTGTTCCTCAAATCCTTGATGTTCAAAAAGAGGTGATAGATTTTCATGGTCTCATCGGGATTTTCCACTACATAAAACAGAATCTTTTTCATCTTTATTCCTCCTAAACTACTTATTTTTACTCTGTAAATACTATCTCTTTAAAGTTTTTACCCGGAAAGTCCTTTGCAAGTCTCATCTTACCACCGGCAAGCAGTATCTTTCTCTCCCTCTCTGTTAGCTTGTAGGTTAGAGGTATGGAGATACCTTTGGTTTCGTCATAGAGTAAGACCTCGCCTGTATCCTCAATGAGCGCTTTCCTGATGTTTGGAATTTTGATTCTGTCGTGCTGGTCTATTTTATCGTAATCTTCTGGATTTTTGAAAGTTAGTGGGACAATACCGAAATTGATAAGGTTTGCCCTGTGGATTCTCTCAATGGCTTTGGCAATGACGGCTTTTACACCAAGATACATAGGACATAGTGCCGCATGTTCCCTTGATGAACCCTGACCGTAGTTGTCTCCACCCACTATTATGTTCCATATACCCATCTTTTTGTTTTCTAAGCATCTCTGGGCAAAGGTTGGGTCTCTCTTTACGAATACATACTGGGCATATTTCGGGACATTGGATCTGTATTTAAGCAGATCACCAGCTGGCATTATGTCGTCTGTGGTTATTTTATCGCCAAACTTTCCAGTCACTTCACCGATTAAGTCTTTTGGAAGAGGATCGCCCAATGGTGGGTCGACAATGTTGGGACCCTTGTAAAGTTTGATGGAGCTTGCCTTCTCAGGTGGTGCGGGTGGAAGTAGCATGCTATCGTCAATTGTGAACTTCTCAGGTATATCG
>WFQQ01000012.1 GCA_015486965.1 Desulfurellaceae bacterium | reverse complement strand
GTATATAAAAATATTCTCCCAAAGATTTTCAAAGGGAGCTATATCTATATTACACTCAAGGCTAACTAAAAAAGAGAGGTTTGAAAACTGGGTAAAATTTACAAAAGGCGAAACACCAATACTAATAGGAACTCGTTCAGCTATATTTGTAAGCTTCAAAAGGGTAGGGCTTGTCGTTGTGGACGAAGAGAACGATGATTCTTACAAACAGGAGAGTAAGCCCTCCTACAATGCAAAAGATATTGCTATATACAGGGCTAAAAAGGATAACATACCTGTAATTTTAAGTTCGGCAACTCCCTCCATAGAAACCCTATATAAAGCTGTTGAAGGAAAGTTTAAACTTATAAAATTAAGCAAAAGGGTTGGAGAGATAGGTCTTCCCAGTGTATCAATATCGAGATTTACAGGCAGAGAACTGCTTACAGAGGAGAGTTTGAAAGCTATAGAAAAAGCCATTAAAAATTCTCAAACTGTGGCGGTATTGATAAACAGAAGGGGATTTTCAAGATACCTCGTGTGTGAAAACTGTGGCTATGTATTTAAATGCCCAAACTGTTCGGTCTCTTTAGTTTACCACAAAAAAAGTGAAAACCTCAAATGCCACTGGTGCGATTCTACTTATCCTATACCCAAAACCTGTCCAATTTGCGGTTCAGGAGAACTCACGGACAGGGGTGTTGGCTCACAAAAAATGGAAGAGGAGCTAAAAAGATTTTTTCCCTCGGCTAATATTCAGCGGTTTGATAGGGATATAACCTCAAAAAAGGGAGAGTTTGAAAAGATAATTAACCAGCTACACAGTGGCGATATAGACATTCTTGTCGGAACCCAGATGTTATCAAAAGGACACGATGTTTCAAAGATAGGACTTGTAGTTGTGTCAGACTTTGAATCTCTCTTTTCAATACCAGACTTTAGAGCATTTGAAAAAGGTATATCACTTATTATTCAAACAGCGGGAAGGAGTGGCAGAAAAGGGAAGGGTTCCGTTATTATCCAGGCATCGTCTGATAAATCACACCTATTTAAATTCATTGTGGAGCATGACTATTTCGGTTTTTACAGGGAAGAAATTAAAACGAGGAAGTTATTTAACTATCCACCATTTTCAAGGCTTATCAGAATTGTCTCATCATCGAGCAAAAAGGAAAAATCTGAAAAATTAATATTCACCGCCTACGATTGCCTAAAAAACAATTTTGATATATTGGGACCATCAAAATGCCCTATCTTTAAGTTAAGGAATAAATTTAGATATCACATAATTATAAAAACAAAATCGATAATCAAAACAGTTGAGTTTTTAAATGAACGGTTGAAAGGGGTTAGAGGGCTAAATTTTGATATTGACCCCATCAACTTTTTTTAATACAATTAAAAAGCTTTGGATATTTGAGAAAGCGGGGTGATTTTATTGCCGGGTGTTATTGTTAGGGAGGATGAGAGCTTTGAAGAAGCGTTGAAACGCTTTAAGAAGCAGTGTGAAAGGGCTGGTATTCTCTCTGAGATAAAAAAAAGGGAGAGATACGAAAAGCCCAGTGAAAGAAGGAAGAAGAAAGCCCTGGCAGCACGGAAAAAACTACTTAAACGCCTCAAGATGATGAAGAAGAGGTAGCGCGCTACCTCTTCTTTCTTTTTTTGATGAATCACTACCTTTTCAAATACTCGATAGAAAAGTGCAAAAAGCTCTTTTCAGGTAAGAAAATAACATCGGTCGTTATTCATTCCTCCTCCCTTTTTAGCATAGCCTTTCAACACAGCGAATACTTTCTGTTTGTTGACCTATCCACTCAAAACAGCTTTGTCATGCCATTTAAAGACACCCTGAGTAAAAAAGACAGAAACGACCTACCGTTCTTTTTTTTCCTTAAAAAAAACCTACCGGGACTGAAACTCATCGATATTATACAAAAGGGTTCAGAACGCATAGCGGCCTTTATCTTAGAAGATATCCGAGGCACAATCATAAACAGATATAAACTGATATTAGAGATAATAGATAGGAATACAAACGCCATATTTACCGACAATGAAAACACGATACTACAAGCATTTAAATACACAGAATCTGAAAGGATCATTTTACCAAAAAGAAAGTACATTCAAGCTCAGCCCAATATGCCAGATTTATTGGAGAGTAACTTACAACTGTTAATAAACAGATATAAAAACAACGAAGATATCCTTGGTTTCTCATCTCAACTTAGAAGGTTAGTCAAAGATGAAAATGAGTTTGTAAAATTGGTCAAAAGAGTAAGAGAAACCTTTGAAAAAAGGGAGTTTAGCCTGTATCTTTACCCAAAAAATAGCGTATTTCCCTTCTATTTCCCGAAGGCAATTAGAGAGGTGGATGAACACTTTCTGTTTGATATGTTCATATTAAAACCAAGGCAAAGGGAGCTGGAAAACAGGAAAAACAACATAAGAAAAACCTTGAAAAAGAGACTAAACTCATTAAAAAGAAGACTGTTTAAGGTTGAAGATGAACTAAAAAAGGCAAAGGATTTTGATATATATAGAATTTATGCAGAAAATTTAATGGCAAACCCAAAACTCGAGATATCATACCTAAACAGTGTAGAAATTAAAGATATATATTCGGGTAAGCCCATAATCATCCCTCTCAATCAGAAACTAACTCTTTTTGAAAATGCACAGCACTATTTTAAAAAGTATAAAAAGGCAAAAAAGAGTGTGGAGCTTGTGGAAAAGAGGATAGAGGAGACAAAAAAAGAGATGCAATTCGTGGAGCAGCTCCTCTTTGATGTTGAAAATGCACTCAGCGATGAGGAGATTGACGATATTGTGAACATCTTAATTCAAGAGAGAATAATCAAATCAACGCAGAAAGTTAGAAATATTAAAAACTACCTGCCTTATGAGAAGATAAAAATAGACGAATTTGATGCATATATCGGAAAAAACGCACGGGGCAACGATATTGTAACTCTAAAGTTATCCTCAAAAAACGATTTATGGTTCCATGCAAAAGACAGACCCTCATCCCACCTTGTTTTAAAACTACCTGCAAAGTTGAAAAATATTGATAATAGTGTTATCATCAAGGCAGCAAAAGAGGTGGCAAAAAGAAGCAAATCACAGTGCAAAGAGAAGGTTGAAGTTGATTATGCACGCATCAAGGATGTCAAAAAGACAAAAGGGTTAAAACCGGGAATGGTACTGTATAAAAACTTCAAAACTGTTGTCGTTGAAAATGGTGAATGTAGTTGATATAGCTTTAGGAATTTTCATACTGATCCTTGGACTAAGAGGATTAATTAGGGGCTTGATAAAAGAGGTTTTTGGTCTTTTAGCTTTAATAGGCGGTGTTTTAATCTCCGATATAGTGGGAAAAAAGTTCGGGGCTATCATCTGTCATTACCTAACAATAACTCCATCTCTGGGCTATGCTCTTGCATTTTTCATCATTTTTTTGGTTGTATATTTAATCCTGCTTATACTTGGATACATCCTATCGTCAATTATAAAGGCTATACAGTTAGGGTGGCTTGATAGAACATTGGGTTTTGCCTTCGGTACCTTAAAAGCAACTCTATTCATAGCTGTCTTGGCTTTTATTCTTGGAAACTTTCCTGTATTTAACTATCTGAATAAAGACCTAAAAAAAAGTTCTTTTATTTACTCAACTGTTTCACAGTATCTTAACGAAATTGATGTACAACAGTTTATAAATAGAGCAAAGATGTTAAAAAACAAAAAATTAAAGGGATTAACCATTATTATAGGAGGATACAGTGAGAAAGGGTAGGGTATTATCTGCAATAATTATACTAATAGCAATCGGTTATGTTGTCTATAAATACACTCCCCTTATCAGAGGAAATGGATTGAATGTAGTCATAGAAAGCCCAAAAGCATACTTTTCAGCAAATAAGCCAATTATTATTCATATCACAGATAAATACGCAGGCATAAAAAGCATAGAGATTAAGCTCATATCGATGAACACAGAAATTAAGCTTTATAAGAAAAAATTTACAGATAAGTTCATCAAAAGTTTCAATATAAACTTTAAAGCCAACAGAGTCGTCCCTCAGGGTAAAGCAGTGTTTGTTGTAAAGGTTGAGGACTATTCAGATGGAAACTACTTTAACGGTTTTGTGAAGAAGATAAGCTTCCCCGTTATTGTTGACTCAACACCCCCTCAGGTAATTTTATTGAGTGGAACGGGGAGAGTTGCAATTGGAGGGTCAGCGCTCGCTGTATTTTACGCTAAAGATACAAATCTTGATAAGGTTTACTTAGGAGTTAGCCACGACGGTGTAGTTGATAAATTTAAAGCTTTCAATGCAGACAGTATTTTTGGCAATAAACATGTCTATATAAGCTTCTTTACCTACAGGCTTTCTAAATTAAAAAACTACTCCACAAATATATATGCACTTGACAAGGCTGGAAACCTCACTATCACGCATATACCAGTTTACTATTCATCATGGAGGTTGAAAAAGAGTAAAATAAACATCACCGACTCATTTATCAGAAACAAAGTAGTCTCCATCATGGAGCACGAAAACATCCCCAAGAAAGAGACCCTGCTTGCCGATTTTCTATATGTGAACGATGTTGTAAGAGCTCAAAACACAAAAGAGATTAGAAAAATATGTTCAAGTTCAGTAAATAAATTTCTATGGCATGGAAGATTTTTGCAGCTTAAGGATTCTAAAGTAACAGCGACTTTCAATGACAAAAGATTTTACTACTACAAGGGAAAACTCGTGGACACCAAATACCACAAGGGATATGACCTTGCAAGTATAAGAAACGCAAAAGTTAACGCAGCAAACTCAGGTAAAGTGGTTTTTGAGGGGTATCTGGGTGTTTACGGAAACACCATGATTATTGACCACGGCTTTGGAGTGTTTAGTCTATATGGACACCTGCAGAGCTTCATTGTAAAAAAGGGACAGCTTGTAAAAAAGGGTCAGATAATTGCAATAACAGACACTACAGGACTTGCAGCTGGAGATCACTTGCACTTCGATGTTTTAATTGATGGGTATTATGTTAATCCGATAGAGTGGTGGGATCCGCACTGGATACGAACCCACATAAAAGATGTCTTGAGGGATTCAAGAACGCGATTATCACTTGTAAACCAATAGGGTGAAAAAATTCTTTAAAAATTTCGACCCCACAAAAGAGCCAATCTTAAAAAGTGTCTTATATCTGTCAATACCCATGATGGTTGAGATGCTCGCTCAAAACTTCTTTAATTTAGTAGATGTCTACTTTGTTTCCAGAATCTCCTACCTGGCAATAGGAGCTTTGGTAAGCTGCAGTATAATTTTAATGATAATGTATTCGTTTTTCATCGGTGTATCAACATCTTCAGGCATCTTTATCGCCTCTTCCTGGGGTGCAAAAAAATTTTTAAGGGCTCGTTTTTACTACATTAATGCGTTCTCCCTTGTTGTAATATCATCCCTTTTGTTCAGTATAATTCTATTCTCATCACTCCCAAACATTTTGAACTTCATCGGACTTAGAGGTTTAACAAAAACCTTTGCAACTCAATACATGAAAGTGGCAAGTTTGGGACTGTTTTTTATATTTTTCTTCTCGTTAAACAATTCAACCCTTCGCTCAATCGCCCTTCCAACACTATCATTAAAGGTTATGATATTGGCAAACATTCTTAACACAGTGTTCGATCCTCTATTTATATTTTACTTCGGACTTGGAATGAAGGGTGCAGCTTTAGCAACATTAGTTTCACTGACCATAAGCATCTTTTTGCAGACTCTTTTTCTAAAAAAGCAGGGATTTTTTTTAAAATTTAAAATAAATAAAAAAGCGGTAAAAAAGATTTTGAGCAAAGGGATATATGCAAGTCTGCATCTGTTTTTTAGAATAACAAGTATGCTCGCTTTGATAAAACTCATAAGCAGTTTATCTGAAGTAGCCCTCTCTGCCTACTCCACAGTAGTAAGGGTTTTTCAGCTTCTGCTTTTTTTGGTATTTGGGCTTGCTAACGCAGCTTTCGTAATAGTAGGTCAAAATTACGGCGCAAAATATCTGGATAGGGCAAAGAAGGGGGCTTTTTTGGTTATTGTGTTTGGTGTAATTCTTGTGGGAAGCCTTGACATTTTGCTCTACCTATTCAAAAACCCAATAATATCAATATTTTTAAAAGACACAGATACAAAACTTATCGCCCAGAGGATAGTCCTGTTTTACTTTTTAAGCTACCCCTTTGTAATAGTTTCTACCATTGAAGCAAGGGCTTCCATGGCTCTACAGGACACGAAAAGACCAAGCGTTATAAATCTATTGAATCTGTGGTTTTTTATGCTCCCTCTTGCTTATCTGCTTTCCAAAAGGTTAAACCTTAATGGAATTTGGTTTGCCATAGCTATATCCAACCTTACAGCGTTTTTAGCAAATACAATTTTATTAATAGCAAACTTCAGGAGAGCTCAAAATGAGGCTTTACATATCTAACTACATTTTCACAGGCAGCGAGCTTTTGAAAGATAAAGCAGTTATTATGAAAAATGACACGGTGCTTGATATTGGAAACTACAAGTTGATTAAAAAATCATATCCAGAAGCGGTTATAAATGAATTCTCATCTGGAGTACTCTTTCCCGGTTTTATCAATACTCATACACACCTTGAGCTCGGCTACCTTAAAGGTAAACTACCAAAAAAAATGGGTTTTACAAATTGGCTTAAGGAAATTATGTCATTAAAAGGAGAAACAGACAGAAAAACCATTCTAAATTCAATTTATGACGGGGTAAAACAACTAAAAAGAAGCGGCGTTTCCGTTGTTGGAGATATATCAAACACCCTTTTGAGCCCACATATTTTGAAACAGGAAATGCCAGATTCCGTTGTCTTTTTTGAAAACTACTCCTTAAACAAGGAAAAAGCATGCAAAGTTATCTCTGAACTCGAAAAGAAAAATCTAAAATTTGGCATCAGATTATACACAACCCCACACTCAATATACTCATCACACCAATGTTTGATGAAATATCTATGCAAAAGGTCTAATAAACTCTCTTTGCATTTTTTGGAGAGCAAGGGAGAACTTGAGTTTTTTAAAAGGAAAGGGGAACTCTACGATTTTCTCAATGAAATAGGACTTATTGAGAAAAAAGGAATGGATTTCAAAGACCACTGGGATTTTTTAAGCCGATGTGGCTGTTTAACAAAAGGTTCTATATTTGTCCACTGCACTTATTCACAAAGAGAGGATTTTGAAAGGATAAAAGAGATAGATGGGACAGTGTGTCTGTGTTTAAGAAGCAATGACTACATAACAGGCAACCTGCCAGATATGAAAGAGCTTCTAAGAAGTGGCGCAAACATATCAATTGGTACTGATAGCCTTGCGAGTAATATCAATCTGAACTTTTTAGAGGAGCTGAGATTCATAAAAGATAAATTTCCTTATATCGAGGCAAAAAATATATTCAGCTGGGCAATAAAGGGTGGGGCAAGGGCGCTCGGTATTGGATGGGGGTTTTACAGGAATTCAAAGGCTAAACCGATTTTTACACCAACAAGCTCCACAAATCCCCTCGAGGAAATCTTAGAAAACAAGGGGGATGAACCCCCTCACGCCATTAACGCTTGAGATTGAGAAGCTCTTGAATCATCTGGTCTGAAGTTGTAATGCTCCTTGAGTTTGCCTGAAACGCCCGCTCGTACACTATCATATTTGTAAACTCTTCAGCTAAATCAACATTGCTCATCTCCAAGTGGCTAGGTGCAAATGTACCCCTTCCACCTGTCCCTGCCGTTCCGACTAACGGGGCTCCAGAGTTTGCCGTTTCGGCATACATGGAATTTCCCTCTTTCATCAAGCCCTCATTGTTGGCGAATTTAGCAAGTGCTATTTGGGCAAGAGGATAGCTCTTTCCGTTTGAGAAAATACCAACAATAACTCCGTCTTGATTAATCATAATTCTTTGCAGACTACCACCAGGATATCCATCTTGAGACTGTGCTGTAGTCTGAGAAGGCAGAGAGAACTGGGTTAAACCGTCAAAAGTGTTAATGTCGCCGAAGTTCAAATTTATAACCTGAGGAGCTGTTCCATTCCTCCAGTCTATGGTTATTGCAAGAGGGCTTGAGAGGTAAACCAATCTTCCAGTTTGATCAAACTTCACAGTACCTTTGTCATTTGAAACTTTACCGGGCTTGGGAACGGTGGCCTGCCAAGACCAGGTTGTATAATTTGTAGTCGAGTCGAATGATTTTTTTCTAAAGGTGAATGTTACGGTATGCTTATTTCCTAATGAGTCGTAAACATCAATAGAGGTCACATGCACAGCTGCCTCGAAAGGCTGGGAGGCAACCTCTGAACCTTTATTCACAAGACCAGATAAGGTTCCCATTATGGTAGCAAACTTTAAATTATTTGAATAAACAGCCCCAATTACATGGTTATTACTGGGATCGTTGTTTTTGATAACTATTTCTCCAGATTTTGGATCAATCGTAACCCATGTTAAAGAAGATGTGTTGGTATTAGCCCACGGCTTACCATTACCACCGTGTATGATGTCGTACTCTATCTCTTCTCTTAAATCCTCAATTGTGTGAAAATCATTTTTCCCATCTCCTTGGTCAGAAACCACATAGACATATCCATTATAATTGTCTCCACCATCAAAACTCATAGCCAAAACATCGCCGGGACTTGAAAGCAGAGGTAGTGAAGTTCTCGAGTTGCCCTTTTTAATATCCGCACTTCTGCCCTCTCCACCCTCTAAATTGATTAGGGCATGTTTAAGATAACCGTTAAGATCGTTCGTCGTGTTAATATTGCCGATCTTTATCGATGATGCTGTAGCACTGCTTGCCAAACTCAACCTTAAAACACCGTCAGCCGTTATACTTACATTAGCTCCACCGCCGATAGCACTGTTTATCGCACTTTGAAGCTCAGTGGCAAAGCTGTTTAAACTCATGGATGGAGATAGAGTTAAAGAAACTTTGTGCGTTGTTGAGCCTGCAGGTGTAACATCCATTGTAAATGTAGCTCCACTTGAAATCTGTATCTGGTTACCATTCACATCGTATATCTTATTTGAAAACGTTGATGCTCCGTCAGCAAATTTAGCCAGCTCTTTACCCAAATTTATGGCATCTCCATTAACATCAAACAAAACAGCCATATCGTCAGGTTCAACTACATTGCCATTCGCATCAACCGTTCCATGTGCAGGAGCCATCTCTTCTATGTGGTCTCCTCCATTCAAGTTAGCCTTAATTGTTATGTTTTTTGTAATACCTGCAGGAACCGTTTTATCCTGAGGAACAACAATGTTTTCTATACTCGCCGCCGTGTTTATCTTGTGTGTCTCATCGTTTGCCATCCATCCTTGAACAATGAAACCTTCAGGATTGACCAAGTTTCCAGCCGCATCAAACGAAAAATCACCAGCCCTCGTGTATCTATATGTTTTTCCACCGTCATCACTAACTACAAAAAACCCATCCCCCTGAATAGCCAGATCTGTAATCTTACTTGTTGCCTGAAGGCTCCCTTGTGAAAAAATATTATCAACAACAGCCACAGTATCACCCAAACCCACCTGGGTGGCGTTTTTACCACCAATGTTTCCCTCAGGACCAGTTGCAGCACTCATCGTCTGAGACAGAACATCCACAAATGTGATCCTTCCCTTTTTAAAACCTATGGTATTAACATTTGCAACATTGTTGCCCACCACATCCATAGCTTCCTGCTCAGACTTTAAACCCGAAACACCGCTCCATAGAGACCTTAACATAACTATCTACCTCCCATTATCTTTTTAAGTTTATTGCTGTTTGCAAGAGTTGGTCGGCTGTTATAAAACCCTTAGAAGAGGCCTCAAAACCCCTTTGATAAACAATCATATCAACAAATGCACCGCCGAGATCAACATTGCTTGCCTCCAAATGTCTGGAAAGAACGCTTCCCCTACCTCCTTGATTCGCAACTCCAATGAAACCGTTGGAAGATATAACATCCTGCTTGTCGACATTTGCCGTTATCTTAAACATTGTCTTTCCAACCCTCTCCAATCCTTGAGGGTTTGTAAACTTGGATATAGCTATCTGTGCTATCGGGTAGCTTTTCCCGTTTGAATAAGAGCCGTAAATTATACCGTTATTGTCAACAAATAGCTTATTAAGAATTCCAGAGGTAGAACCATCCTGCGTTTGAAAACTTGTGTCAGATGCAAGGGCAAACTGCGTTAAGCCTGTATATTTATTGCCATCATACTTTGCATCATCCGTATTCCAGAGATTAATTAATAGCTGGTGAGGGAGCGCCCCGTTATTCAAAGACACTTTAACAACTGGAGATTGGGTATCAGGATTGAGCCCCCCTCCACTGTCAAAATTTATAACACCAGTATTGTCTGAGAGTGTTCCTTCATTGTCAGGTAAAACAACATCGTAAGACCATTTATTCTGGTCAATCCTTGTAAAAACTATATCAATTTTGTGTTTCTCACCTTTAGAGTCGTAAAAAAATGAGTGAACAATATGTTGAGCTGTTTCCATCTGTTGAGTGGAAGTCTCCTGATTGGGTTCTACATTCAGTGTTAGATTCTCAAATATCGTGGTAAGCTTTTTGTTATCCTGTGGATTTGGGAAGTTTTTATCCTCATAAGTTGGCCTAACCCTTATTTTAAGCACATTGTTTCCTGTGTTCTTTATTGTTAACTGGCCATTTTCAAACACAACTTGTGCGTTTACACCATCACCATTAATATCGTTCTTTATCTTATTAATAAGATCGTCTATAGTGGTAAAACCTTCCGCTCCGTTATCGACATTTCCATCACTATCGTATTCATAAGTATGCCAGCTCTGGCCACCATTAAAACTGATCTGAAAGTTATCACCATCCCTAACATTTAATATCTTTCCATTGCTATCGAAAACCGAGTTGAAATTGACCCTGAATTTTGGATCGCTACTTGTCTTTAGCGGAGCATACTCCTGAACCTCAGAGGATGAATTCAAATTTGCTTTAAACCTTATATATGTTGAGGCGACAGCAGGAACATCGTGATAATCTGATAAATTTATGGTCTCTAACTGGCCTGTGGGTATATCGGTGGTTGGATCCTTAGGGATGTAATACCCGCTACCACTTTGAGACGCTTCAGCAAGCCAGCCAACAACCTTGTATCCATCTGGATTTACGAGATTATTATCGGCATCCAGAGAAAAATCCCCAGCCCTTGTAAAAAGGAAACCTCCCACTTTCGAGTTTGGATCCAGTAGCGTAAAAAATCCTTCACCCTCAATGGCAAGGTCGGTGTTTTTCTGACCCTGCAAAATAGTCCCTTCAGTCAGTATAGTATCAGTAGCTTGAAGTCTCGAACCAAGACCAATTTGCATTGGATCCTGCCCTGCCATCCCAATCTTCTGTGTCTGGTAAAGAAGCGAGCTAAAAACCGGTCGCGCTTTCTTGTATCCTATTGTATTAATATTGGCTATATTGTTAGCCAGAGCATCCACGCCTTGCTGCTGGTCATATAGGGCATTACTTGAGGTGTAAAGAGCTCTTATCATGTTTTACCTCCAGACGAAACAGTTTGAACCTGGCTCAATGGAACCTGCTTTCCCGAATCGGTTACAAGAATTGTGCTGTCACCTTCAAACCTGACAGACACAACTTTTCCAGCACTTTTTGAAAGTGTAATTTCGGAACCATCGTCATATCTGGCTGTAATTCTTACAGTGTAAGCTCCCTTTGGCACACTTTCACCTTTGTTATTCTTTCCGTTCCATTCAAACGAGTGTGCGCCCTTTCCGAGTTTTCCTAAATCTATATCGGCAATATCTTCACCCTTAGAGTTTGAGATATGAACAACAACATCAGCCTCTTTCGTGAGAGCAAAGTTTACTTTATCTATCTTTGATTCCGTAACATGTATGGTATTTTCTCCTGTGGAAATATACTTTCCAAGGTAGCTTGCTGCGAACTGTCTTGGATTTGTTTTTAAGCTATTCTTTAGCTTGTCCACAGACTTACTCATATTCATAAGCTGCTCAAGCTGAGAAAACATGGTGTTTTCTTGTATAAATTGATCGTTATTCAAAGGATGCAAGGGATCTTGATATCTTAGCTGTGCAACAAGTAGTTTCAAAAAATCGTATTTTGAAAGAACAGCTTTAGGGTTTTCCACCTTATCGGAGCTCATGGATTCAGCTATATTTGCCTCATTGGCAATCTTTTGTATATCCACACCTACCTCCTTAAACCATTAAGTCAACTCCATCTATAACTTTTGTGCTTCGCAGTTCGTTTTTTATATCTACTTGAGAATCACCCTTAAAAAATTCAAAAGTTGGCTGCCCACTGTTTTGAGGCGTATAACTGTTTTGCTGAAATCCGCCAGAACCGCTTGAAAACTGGTTTAAAAAGCTCTCATTGAAAGAGTTGTGAACATCTATGTTTTGAACCCTAAAACCGTTAGACTGAAGGTAATCTTTTAGTGAGTTTAGGTGGGTTATAACAGCCTTGTAGGTATCTTTATCGTGAACAGCCAGAGTCGCACTCAAATTCTTCTGAGAGTCTATACTAACCTTCAGGTGAATCACGCCTATATACGGTGGCTCCATTTTAACAAGTATGCTCTTTGTTAGAGGTGGTCTAAGATTTAAAAGCTTGTCTATATGTTCTATAACTTTGTCAAGTGGAGGATTTAGATTGTTTGCCTGAGAAACGGTATTAATTTTGACACTTTGTCTGTTTAAAGCAGAGCTTTGGGCAGATTCATTAGCCTCAATACCATCTCCTTTTTTATCCAAACGAGAATCTTCAGCTCTTTTTATAATATCTTCATCTGATAGTTTCCTGTCTTCTTCGCTAAATTTATAATCAAAAGGTTTAATCTTAACATTATGTTTCTTCTCACCATCTTCGCTCTCTCTCTTAATCACTTTCTCTCTTCTTAAATTTCCATAATCTTTGTGTCCCTCATCCTCCAAAGCTACATTTCCTACGCCATCAGGTTTTAAATTCCCCTTATCAAGCCTGTGCGCAGACTTAACCGGCTTCAACTCAATATTTTTCCCATTTGCGATATTTACTTTTGATGTCTGTGAAAATTTATCTTCTCCATTTTGTATCGTTGAATCTTGATTGTTTTTGTTGTTTGGAACAGTGTTGTCCACATT
>WFQQ01000011.1 GCA_015486965.1 Desulfurellaceae bacterium | reverse complement strand
AACCAGCATCTAATTGTGCATGGAAACGAGGCTATGATACTCGATCCCGGTGGCCACAAAATCTATCCAAAGCTGTTCTCAGGGGTTTCGAGTGTTGTAAGAAAAAAAGGACTTAAATACATCTTTTTTTCTCACCAAGACCCTGACATCATTGCATCAGCCAACGCATGGCTTATGGTTTCGGATGCAGAAGCTTATATATCGGAGCTTTGGATTAGGTTTGTTCCACACTTTGGGGTTGACAAGTATGCAATTTCAAGAATCCACGGCATCCCTGATAATGGCATGACTCTAAACCTTGGTGGAGTTGACCTAAAAATTATACCAGCACACTTTTTGCACTCCGTCGGCAACTTTCAGGTGTACGACCCTGTATCTAAGATTTTGTACAGCGGAGACCTGGGAGCTTCTCTTGGAGCTAACTACGATATAGTAAAGGATTTCAACAGCCACATCCAATATATGGAAGCGTTCCATAAACGATATATACCTTCTGGTGAAGCTTTAAAAGCGTGGGCAGGCATGGTTAAAAAGCTCGATATTAACATGATTGTCCCGCAGCATGGAGCGATATTCAACACTCCTGAACTATCAAAACAATTCATCGAGTGGGTAGAAGGACTCTCCTGTGGCCTTGATATTATGAGAGATATCTACAAAATACCAAATTAGTATCAGTAGATTCTATTTTGAGCTAACTGTGCCCGAATAGTTAAAGGCAGGCTGAATCATCTTAATGAAAGCGCCTCTATCTATGCCAATTCGATTACCACAGGGACACTTTATAAAGTTTTCTTCTTTAATCGTGTAATCTTCGACAATCCTATCCTTCCAGCACCTTAGAACCTTTCCTTTTCCTATCTTTTTGTATTTAAGCAACTTTCTTTTACACTTAGAACATCTTATTATAAGCATTAAAATTACAAATCCACACCTTTAGGAACGCCACGCTCATCCCATCCCCTGAGCTCGTAATACTCTTTTAACATTCTATTGAAAACATTTTTATCCATTACCTTGCCGCTCTCCAAAGGCTCTTTGAAAAACCTCTCGGGCAGCCTCTCAAGTTCTTCTATTCTATCGGGATTCTCCCTTATATTAAACTGCTTTGCAAGGGATATAATCCTGTTCGACATCTCCTCAAGCTGTTCTTTTGTAATCCCATAATCCCCGTAAAGTGCCTGGAATATCTCTGTAAGCTCATCCCAGAAATAGGCATACCTGTAAAACCTACAGATAATTAGTGTATCGTAAGCGCAAAACCAGTTCTCCCAATCAACAACCTCTTTAGCTTTACCCTCAGTTCTATTTGGATCGCTAACACCAGAAAGCTCAGCCTTATAAAAACCACTCCTCAGATGGCACGCTCCTCTCGGCGATGTAGCATAACCCAGAGCCGTTCCCGGAAGTGCCCTCGGGTCATATCCTGCAGGCTCAAGCCCTTTAACATGGATAGCTATATCCTCCAATCCAAAGTGTTTTGAAGCATAAACAATACCATTTGCCAGTATATCTCCAATTCCATCCCTGTAAGCTATCCTTCTCAAAATTTCGGCAGCATGCTCCACATTACCATATTCAAACTTCTCATCTAATTTGTTAAGCCTGGAAGCCTCAAAAGCAAAAGCCACAATGTTTCCCGAAGTCATGGTATCCATTCCAAGCCTATCGCACAGGTCATTTAAATAGAGTATATCCTCAACATCGGCTATCTTACACAGCCCGCCAAAGGCATAGAATGTTTCATACTCTGGACCCTCCACCACCAAATTGGGGTACTTGCTACCCTCTTTTGTCTTACTCAATTTACCACACGCTATATAACACCTATCACAAGCCTTGGGCTTTACATCTAAAATCTCCTGCATCTTAACTTCCGTTATGTTTTCCCACCCTTCAAGGACACCTTTGTGCCAATACTCTGTAGGAAAAGCACCGACCTTATTTAAAACAGGAACACCCGCTGGTGTGCCCCATTTCCTGTACTTCTGGACTTCTGCACTGTATTTGCTCTCCTTCAGGTACTTCTTATAAAGATACTCTATCTTTTCACTGTCTCCTATTGGCCTTTCCGCATCTCCGTAAAAAACTATTCCCTTTAACCTTTTACTTCCAAAAACAGCTCCGACACCACCCCTTCCTATGCTCCGCCAGTAATCGTTCTTTAGTAGGGCAAATCTCACTAAATTCTCAGCGGCAGGACCAATAACACATGCACCACACTCCTTTCTCTTTGAAACCCCTTTAATAGCATCCTCTGTGTAGTGGGTATCCTTTCCCCAAAGCTCTCCCGCATCGTGGAATAATACCTCTCTATCATTTATCTCAAGAAAAACCGGTTTTTCAGATTTCCCCCTGACAACAATGGCATCGTATCCTGTTTTATCTATGTATTTAGCAACATGGCCACCAGAGGTGGAATCGAGATAGCAGTTTGTAAGAGGGCTTTTTGTGTAGATGCCATACCTTGAAGCCCCCCATACCTTGGCACTGCCTGCAGGACCCACATTTATTATCAGGTGATTATCTTCATGAAACGGATCAACACCGGGAGGATTCAGGGTGTACAACAGATATGTCCCAATGCCCTTACCGCCGCCATATTTCTTTAAGATTTCCTCATCTATCGGAACTACCCTGTATGTACGATTGCTCAAATCAATACACAGGTATCTTTTAAAAAATGAAAGCATGATGACCTCCTTATCTCTTTAAACAGTTAAGTATTTTAGTATAATCTCTGGGCTCTGCTTTATCTCTTCCACAGTTCCTCTATGCTTAATCCTGCCCTCCTCAATTATATAAACAAAGTCAGACACACTTTTTACGAAATTTATGTTCTGGTCTGTTAAAAGTATTGTTATTCCACCCTCCTTGATTCTTTTCAAAGACTCTGCAAGGGTTTGAACTATTAAAGGGGCAAGTCCCTCTGTTGGTTCATCTATCAAAATCAAATCGGGGTTTGCAGCTAAAGCCCTTCCTATGGAGAGCATCTTCTTCTCACCACCCGACAGATGACCCCCTCTGGAGTTTCTTAACTGCTTCAGTTTTGGAAAAAGCATATAAACGCTCTCTAAATCCCACACCCCCTCTCGTTTGGAAAGATAAGAGGCAATCAGGATATTCTCTTCCACTGTAAGGGTAGGGAATATACCTAAATCATCAGGTACATAACCAACTCCGAGCTTAGCAATCTCGTAAGGCGGTCTTTTCTCTATAGGCTCACCTTTAAACACTATCTCACCAGTCTTGTTTGAAATCAAGCCCATTATACATTTAAGGGTTGTTGTTTTTCCCATGCCATTCCTGCCAACAAGGGCAGTTATCATGTTCTGTTCGGCTTTCAAATCTACATCCCACAGGATATGGGATTTACCGTAATATGCATTTAATTTTTTAATTTCAAGCAACGGTTAAATCCTCACCAAGATAAATCTTTTTAACCTCCTCATTCCCTCTAATTGAGGAGGGCTCTCCATCTGCTATTACACTACCCCTGTTTAAAACAACTATCCTTTTTGCAAGCGAAAATACAACATCCATATTGTGTTCTATTAATACAACCGTGGTGCCTGTTTCCGCAATAGATCTGATTTTATCCATTATCATGTTTCTCTCATCGGGGCTCAAACCCGATGTTGGCTCATCCAAAAACAGAAGTTTTGGTGGCTTGACTATAGATAGAGTAATCTCTATAAGCCTCTGCTCTCCATGAGATAGCTTGTCCACCTCTATATTCATCTTGTCTGTCATATTTACGCTCTCAATAATCTCTAAAACCTTCTCCTCAAGAGCCTTGGGTAGTCTATTTGTCAACAGTCTCCCCAAGGGCAACTCCCAATACAACAGACCAAGAAGAATATTCTCTTTAACCGTCATACCGTTGAACAGGCTGTTTATCTGAAACGAGCGGTTCAGGCCTTTTCTAACCCTATACTGTATGGACTTTCTCTCTATTCTTTCACCGTAAAAGTAGATATGACCAGAATCAGGAAACAAAAAACCCGTTAAGATATTTACAAGTGTGGACTTTCCAGCCCCGTTAGGCCCTATTATGGAGACAATCCCACCCTCATAAATCTCTAAGTTTACTCCGTTCACAGCTTTCAAATCTCCAAAAGATTTAAAAAGCTTATCGACCTTTAAAATAGGCTCTTTACTGTTCACCGCCTCTTCCCTTCAACTTAGATTTCACAAAACCAACAATACCCCCACGCAAACCAAGTATAACAACGATAAATATCAACCCATACCAGAGTTTCCATTCAGACGAAACGGTCTGCAAAAATGTAATAAGCAGAGTTAGAAGAAGTGCACCAACCATAGGCCCTGAAAAGCTCTCTATGCCACCAAGCAACACAGCAAAAATAGGCAGTGCCGATTCACTCCAGTGTGCCATAACAGGGGAGGCACTATTTTCCAAAAATACATCTATATAACCTGCAACACCAGCAAATAACCCACTTATAACAAAAGCCAGAAACGAGTAAATTTTAGGAGAAAAACCTGCATATCTCATCCTTGTTTCGTTCTCTTTTATGCCATTTAAAATCAAACCAAGTGGAGAATAAACGATAAAATAGATAGAGATAGCTGTGAGAATTAAAAGAACCAAGGCAAAGAAATAGTAGTGGTTAATGGGAACAAGCGAGATGCTACCAAAAAGAGAGGAGCGATTAATACCTATTAAACCATCATCTCCCCCCGTTAGAGATTCCCACTCCCAGATAATTGTGTATATCCCCATACCAAATGCCAGTGTTAGCATGGCGAAGTATATTTTACTTCTCAGCAAAGACAAAAAGCCAATGATTGCAGAAACAACCAGTGTAAAAAGAAGGGCTACAACCAGCGCAAGCAGCATAGAGTTTTTTATATGCAAAACAAATAGTCCAGCACTGTAGGCAGAGACGGCAAAAAATGCAGCATGGCCAAAGGATAAATATCCAGTCCTCGCAAAAAGAATGCTATACCCCATGGCAAAGATGGAAAGAACCATGGCTTTAATCAAAATGAATGAGAGGAATTTGTGTGCAAAAAAACCTGCTACAAAGTAACCCAGTATAATTACTATTACTAAAAATTTCTCAAAGCTTTCAAATGGATCAAATACAGCCTTCATGTTAGCTCACACATTCTCAGGAAACAGTCCCGAGGGTTTGAAAAGCAGGATAAAGATAACAATTATATAAATCATAGCCATCTCAAAAAATGGCATGAAGATAACTCCATAGGATTCAATGAGACCAACGATTAAAGATGCAACAAAAGCGCCCTTTAAACTTCCAAGACCACCTATCACAATCACGAGAAATGCCTTTATAATTATGGTATCACCAACTCCACTCGATGTCACAGTTATAGGTGTTGCCAGAATACCTCCAAGAGCACTCAATATGGCACCAAGTCCAAAAACCAATGAGTAAAGCATGGAGACATTTACACCTAAGGCGGCAGCCATCTCTTGATTGGTGCTTGCAGCCCTTAAAATCCTTCCCGGCCATGTAAATTTTAAAAAGTACCACAGCACAGCTACAGTCAAAAATCCCATAGCAATAATAAAAATATAATATGTCGGGAATGGCCTATTAAAAAGCATAACAAATCCATTTAACCCTGGAACCCTTGGTGAGGCAATATAGCCAGAACCCCAGATAAGTTTTGCTAAATTTTCAAGAACAAGTGCAAATCCAAATGTTAGAAGAAGTTGATAGGACTCATCCAATTTGTATGCAGGTTTGAGTAAAAATCTCTCCAAGAAAAACGCAAAAATACCAACAATAACGGGAGCAAAGAGTGTAGCAAGCCAAAAATTTCCAGTGAATTTTAAAACAGAATAGCCCACAAAGGCTCCTAACATATAAAATGAGCCCTGGGCAAAGTTTAACACTCCCAGAATTCCAAAAACCAGGGTCAATCCACTGGATATGAGCCAAAGGAACATCCCCTGGCTCAAACCAGTTAAACCTTGAAATATAAGTGTCTCGATCATAGCTGATGACTTTATTTATTATTGTAATATGGTGGATAGTCGTTCTCTTTAAATGGCGGATGTGGATAGTAAACCTCGGCAGGCCATACCATTATGCTATTTTTAAGCGTAACATACGGTGGTTTGTCTGTATGGGCAACCCTTCCCCATGGAACCTCATAAACAGCTTGATGGTCTTCTTTCCTGATCCATCTCCTTCCTGCAGGTGTGACAAATGTCAGTCCCTCTAAAGCTTTGATTACATCTTCAGTCTTAACGCTTTTTGCCTTTTCAACAGCAGCCTTATAGGCATAGATTGCTGAATAGGATGTTTCAGATACATAGTGCGGATACCTTTTCCATCGCTTATAAAACCTTTCAACAAATGAACCATTTACATTTGTGGGAGGGTACTCATACCAATACCTGCATGAAATCCATACCCCCTCTGGATAGTTCTTGCCCAGAGCCTCAACAACATCCATGGCGCCACCGAGGGAGAGCAATACCTCTTTAAATTTCTTAAACAATCCGAACTTCTGTCCTTGATTGATTAAGCTGATTAATTCGCCCGCCCACTCTGTTGTAAAGAAACCTTCCGCATTACTCGACATAACCTTACTAATATGAGACGAGAAATCAACAGTACCAAAGTGAGCCCACGATTCGCTAACAAACTCAACATCCGGTCTCAGTTTTTTGAGAGTCTCCTTAAACGCTTTCCATGAAACCCTTCCAAAGGTGTAGCTTGGTGATATGGTAGCCCATCTCTTTATAGGAAGCTTGGATGCAACAAACGCCGCAGAGATACCGTCCTGATAGGTTGGAACAGAAACCCTGAAGATTTGCTTTATTCCCTCCTTGAATACAAGATTCTCATTCAACTGTGAAGTGGCAGCGTGGGTAACGATTAGTGGCTTGTTGAGTTGGGGCATTATTTTTCCTACGGCTAACGCTTGACCGCTTGAGTCAATACCCATAATCATATCTGCTCCCCACTCCTCAACAAAATACCTCGCATTTCTAACAGCTACAGCGGGCTTAAGTGTTGCGTCCTTCATAGTGTATTCAATTTTGCTACCGAGAATTCCACCGTTTGCGTTAATCTCTTCAACGGCAAGCCTAGCACCCATCTCGTGAAACTTACCGTAGGTAGCAAAATTGCCCGATAAAACAGCCTGATGCGCTATTTTTATAGGGTTTTTAAGAGTTTTTGCCTCCGATTTTTTACCAGTTAAACCGCCAAACAGAACGGCAGCAGACCCCGCAAGTCCAGCCTTTACAAACGACCTTCGATTAAACTTCTTCATTTGGAGCCTCCTTCAATTTAAAATTTTATTACTTATATTGTAATTAATTAAATATGCACAGTCAAGATTAACCATATAACAAAGAGTAGGTTATAATTAGCAGTATTTAGACAAAGCTTTAATATGCAGTGAACTATTTCTCTCAAACAAATCTCAACAATGTAGCATTTAAAACTATTGAGTTTTTTGGGTTTTTTTGGTATAAGCTGTGAGCAAAACAGTTGGAGGTCTTGAAAATGGCAAGAAGATGTGAAATCTGCGGCAAAAGGGCACTGGTCGGTTACAAAGTTAGCCACTCCCACATCAGAACAAAAAGAAAGTGGTATCCAAACATTCAAAGGGTTAGAGCCTATGTAGATGGCAGAGTAAGAAGGATATATGTCTGCACACAGTGTCTAAAAGCCAACAAAGTCCAAAAAGCCGTCCACTAAACCTTTATTTTCCTATCAAAAAACGGATTCTTGGTGGTTGCCGAAAGAGGGATACCGTAGGCTCCACCAATTTTTTCTTTAAATAGACCTATCTCTTTGGCTGCCTGCCCTAAAGAGATCATGATTCTATTATCAACTCCAAAAATAGAGGCAAGTTTTACAACGCTGCCAATGGCAATTCCTGCATCGGTCGCAGAAACTGCACAAACTCCTCCTTTCTCTATGCACTCATTGCAAGATGAGAAGCCACAAAAACCGCAATCAAATCTGTGATAGAAAAGCTTAAACCCTATCATGATGATAAAATCGACACTCTCGCAATTCAAAGCATCCCTTTTATAAAAGGTCAAACCTGTTCTCTCTGTAATCTCCGCCATTTTAGAAAAAAGCCTCTTCTTTAAGTCGGAACTTTCCACAAGCTCAATTACAACATCGTCTCTACCGACACTCTTTGGAGCTGTGATTGCATCAACAATGAGAAGCTTAGTAATGGTTTCCAATGCCCCTTTAACTATCTCTTTCACCTTCAATCCTCCTCTGGATATAAGCTCTAATCTTTATCAGTGCTTTTGTTTTGATTTGTGAAACTCTTGACTCAGTCTTTCCAATGACAGAAGCAATCTCTTTCATGGTAAAATCTTCATAGTAATACAGACTCAAAACGGTGAGCTCAATCTCACTTAAATTCTCTAAAGCTTCCTTTATCAGTTCTTTGAGCTCTTCCTCTTCAAGTATATCAAGGGGGCTTTTGGCTTTTTTATCCTCCAGTGTCTCAAGTAGAATTGCATCGCTATCAACTATAGCTTCATCAATACTCAGGATTGTAGCGTTTGATTGCTTAAATATAAGCTCATTAAACTCACCTATATCCATGCCAGCTCTGTCCGCCACCTCTTCGTCTGTAGGATTAAACCTACCACTATCCATAAGTTCTTTGTACGCTTCGTGGATCTTTCTCAGCTTGTCTCTCGAATACCTTGAAACAGTGTCAATACTTCTCAGTTTATCTAAAATAGCCCCTTTTATCTTTGTATTGGCATAGGATTTAAATTCAGAAAGGCTCCTCTTCTCATCCCAGTTGTCTAAAGCCTTTAAAAGCCCCATCATGCCCACTTGGACAAAATCTTCCTCATCATAACCTTCTGGCATTCTAACTATAAGTTTCTTAACCAGTCTCCTGACTCTGGGGTAGTATAACTCGACAATCTCATCCCTGTTCATGCCTGCTGTTCAGCTTCCTCCTGCTGTATCTCCTCTGATTCTGTTTCCTCTTCAGCTTCTTCTTCCTTTTTAACAAAAGTCAGGTAGTAAAAGTTAACTGCGGCTGCCGTTATTAAACCAAATAGGTAGAAAGATATAACGGTAAAGAATGTCTTAATAAAAGCATTAAAAAAATCAACGCCTTTGTAGGTAAAAACAAGGGTGCATACAGCTGTTGCCACAAGCGCATAGAAGGAAGAGATCCACTTGGGATCGAGCAATAAACCCTCTCTTTCCATTTAATCCTCCAAAAGCTCCATCAACTCTTTTTCACCAATAATTTTAACTCCCAGCTGCTCAGCCTTTTTAAGCTTTGAGCCGGGATTTTCACCTACCACAAGGTAATCAAGGTTTTTGCTGACACTGCTCCTGACTATACCACCATTCTTTTCAACCAGCTCTTTAAAATACTCTCTCGGCTTGGAAAGTGTCCCGGTAAAAACAAAGCTTTTCCCCGCTATCTTCGACTTTTCCTCTTTATTCTCATCTAAGAAGTGCACACCATAAGATAGAAGTTTCTCAATAGTTTTAAGATTCTTTTCTTCCTTAAAGAAAGATACAACGCTATCTGCTATCTCCTCACCAATTCCATCTATCTTGAGAAGCTCCTCTTTTGTAGCCCTCTTTAAATTCTCCAAATTCTTAAACCTCTCTGCAAGAAGCTTTGCAACAAACTCTCCCACATGCCTTATACCTAAAGCGTATATGAATTTAGCAAATGTTGTGCCCTTGGAACGCTCAATGGCTGTTAAAAGATTCTCTGCAAGCTTCTCACCAACCCTATCAAGACTCATGAGTGTCTCTTTGTCAAGCCTGTATATATCGCTGACATCTTTAACAAGACCTTTATCCACAAGTTGTTCAATCAGTTTATCACCAAATCCCTCTATGTTCATAGCCTTTCTTGAAACAAAGTGTTTTATGGATTCTTTCAAAACGCTTGGACAGTTTATATTTGAACAGCGGTAGTAAGCCCCGTCCTTAACTACCTTTGAACCACACACAGGACACCTGTCAGGCATCTTAAACCTTCTCTGAGTTCCATCCCTTAGCTCTTTTACAGGTTTTACAACCTCTGGAATCACATCACCAGCCCTCTGGACAAACACCGTATCACCTATCATTATGTCCTTTTTCTCAATCTCATCCATAGTGTGCAGGCTTGCCCTCGAAACAACCACACCACCAATGTTCACAGGTTCCAAAATAGCAACTGGCGTCAAAATCCCTGTTCTACCAACATTAACCTTGATATCAACTATTTTAGTGGTCGCCTGCTCAGCAGGAAATTTAAAAGCTATAGCCCACCTCGGCGATTTTGTTGTATATCCAAGCTTCCTCTGCAATTCAAAATCATTCACCTTTATAACAACACCGTCGAGTTCATAGGGTAGCTCATCCCTTATCTTCTCAAGCTCCTTTTTATACTCTATTGCCTCATCTATACCGTGAACGAGCCTGTTATACTGGCTTGTCGGAAAGCCCAGCTCCTTTAACACTTCCAGTGCTTCACTCTGTGTTTTAATCTCCCTCTTAAAACCCCTAATCTCCCTGATATAATACATAATCATAATAAGGTTTCTTTTTGCAGTCTCATTTGGGTCGAGCTGTCTTACTGAACCTGCTGCTGCATTCCTTGGATTGGCAAAAGGCGGAAGGTTACTCTTAATCCTTTCCTCGTTAATCTTCTTAAACTCATCCTTAGTCAGTAAAACCTCACCCTGAACATCGAGGTATTCAGGGGGCTCATCATGGAGTATCACAAGGGGAACATTCCTTATCGTTCTTATGTTCTGTGTTACATTTTCACCAACATACCCATCACCCCTTGTAGATGCAACCCTAAGACTCCCGTTCTCATAAATTAAATCTATGGAAAGACCGTCAAATTTTGGCTCAACACTGTAATCTATCGGCTCATCAGCTGGCAAACCAAGAAACCTCTTTATCCTTCTGTCAAACTCCTTAATCTCCTCATCTGTAAAACCGTCCTCAAGGGAGAGCATGGGAATCTTATGCTCAACCTTCTCAAATCTGTTTAACGGCTTGCCACCAACCTTTACCGTGGGTGAATTCTCATCGTAAAACTCAGGAAACTGCTCTTCAAGCTGCTTCAACTCTCTCAAAAGTGCATCATACTCCTGATCAGAAATCACAGGGTCGTCCAGCACATAGTATCTGTAATTATGGTAGTGCAAAATCCTCCTTAACTCCTCTATTCTTTTTTTGGCTTCCTCTTTTGTCATTGCGAGCCTCCCAAAAACAGAGTTTAAACTCTCTGCCGTCGTAAACTGCATAGCTAAAATGCTTAAAAAACTCTCCACTGTTTATATATAATCCAGTGTGAAACTTTTTAAACAGTGGCTTGTGGGTATGACCCAAAATCACCGCATCAGCACCACTCTTTATCATACGCTTTGCAAAATTCTCCAATGCTCTCTCAGTGCCTCTATAATTCTTTGATTTCAAATTCTCCTTGCTTATTCTGGACGCCTTCTTTGAAAGATAAAGAAGCGTCCAAGGAGGTATTTGCTCTATAATTGATAAGGTAATCCCGTTTTTTAAAAAGGATCGAAAGAGCCTGTAGGATATGTCAAACTTATCAATTGTGTCTCCATGCGCTAAAAAAACCCTAAAACCATCAATATTCTCAAAAGAACCACCTTTAATAACATCAAAATTAATAAACTCTTTAATCCTCTCCAGTCTATACTCGTGATTGCCTTCAAACAGCTTTATTTTTACCTTTGATGAGATAAATTTTAAAACATTAATCAACTTTAAATGGTGTGGATAGATGAAATTTTCATATCCATAGTAGAACTCAAACAGATCGCCAAGTATGTATATAACATCATAGCTCTGATAATTGCCAAGGAGAAAATCTACAATTTCATTTCCAATAGGGTAGTGGGCATCGGATATGAAAAGGCACCTCATAATCTGTAATTAAGCCTATTATAAAGAATTCTCCCAAGAATGACACCGTAGATAAAACCACCTATATGGGCAAACCAGGCAACCCCCCCTATTGAAGCTGAAGCCATCCAGAATATCCCGTTCAAGTATTGCATGAAAAACCAAAAAACTATAAAAAACCATGCTGGTATTCTCAAAAAAGTTATAAAGAAAAATATTGGAACCAAGGTTAAAATCCTTGCCTGTGGGAAAAACATTAAATAGGCACCCATAACAGCAGAAATGGCACCACTTGCACCTATCAGGGGAACGGTAGAGGTTGGCGTTACGACACCCTGGGCAAACATGGAGACAATTCCACCAATTAAATAAAATATCAGATAGTTAACATGCCCCATCTTGTCTTCCACATTATCCCCAAAGATCCAGAGAAACCACATATTGCCAATAATGTGCATAAAACCGCCATGGATAAAAAGGGAGTTAAAAGCCCTAACAAAAGAGTCGATGTAATCATGCCTAACAAAAAACAGAGCGGGGATAAAAGAGTGTCTGTAAAGGAAGAGCGTTAGATTGGGACGACTCAACTCATAAAAAAACACAATAACATTTATTGTAATGAGAAGATAGTTTACAACAGGCCGTGAGTAGGAAGGAATATCATCCTTGATTGGAAACATGGCTTCTCCTTTTCTTTAGAATAGTTTTTAGTACAAAATAGGTTAAAGTTGAAACAAAAATCCCAAAAACTACGCTGCCAACAAGTATATCAAAAAAGACATCCTTTCCGCCATTCAAATAGTGCTGTAGAGTAAAAGGTTTCAAATCAAACTCAATATCATGTCCCATAATTAGAGAACCAATTTTGTAATCTATATAATAAACAGGTGCCATTGTCCACGGGTTGTTCATCCACGAGCCTGTTACTGTAGCCACCTTATTGAGCCTGAAAAGAAATGAAAAGGCAAGGGCAAGAATAGTGTGAAAACCAAAGAATGGAGATATGGATATAAAAACACCAACCGAAAAAGAGAGGGCGATCTTCTCTGGAGGATCATCAAGAGAGAGTATCTTCTTTATCTGTTCTTTATAGTTTACCTTAAGCAAAACTATCCTTTTTTAAAAAATGATTTTATAGAGAATCCGCTCTTTTCAAGCTTCTCAAGTCCCTTCAAAGCCATCTTGTTGTTGGAGTCGATGCTTAAAGCATCCCTATAATATTTAGCCGCAGACTTGTTTAAACCTATGGAGCGGTAAACCTCACCGAGATAAGCCAAAGCTTCAGACTTCCAAGGGTTCTGCTCATGAGCTCTTTTGAAAAACTCAGATGCAAGGTGTAGCTGCTTTTTCCTAAAATGTGCAATACCCAAAAGCATATTTATTTCGTAATCGGGATTGTCAATAATCCTAAGAACATCTATAGCGGAATTGTAGTCGCCTTTGTTTATATATGAGTGGGCTTTTTTCTTCAAAAAGTTAACATCCCACTTTATGTCATTATTCTTGCTGTTCTGCTCAGATCTATTTGCAGAAAAACTGACAGAAATACTTTTCTTCAGAACATTATAAGCGTAAGTTATCTCTTTAAACCTCTCCTCTTTCTCTCTTCTATCTGCTTCGTCAACAGCCATATCTGGATGGAACTTTTTAGCAAGCTCAAGAAATGCCTTTCTCAACTCACTCTCTGTTACACCAGCGCTGACACCCAAAACCTCATAAGGGTTCATCTAAAACCCTTTAGCCTCTTTTTTAGCTTATTGAGAATATTATTTTCAAGCTGCCTGACTCTCTCCTTACTAATACCGTACTTCTCACCAATCTCACGGAGGGTTCTCGGTTTTCCATCGTAAAGCCCATACCTCAATTTAATAATATCCCTCTCCCTCTCTGGTAGCTCATCAAGGCATTTATTTACCTCTTCAATCAATGACTCTCTAATATGCCTCTCTTCTATAGACTCCTCATTATCACTGATCAGGTCCCCCAAAGCTATATCTTTATCCTCTCCCACATAGTCATCTAAAGACTCAAATTTAAACCTCGTAAACTCCGTATTCTTCAAAACCCTTTCGCTCAAGTCTGCCATATCCATAAGTTCCTCATCCAACGGCTCTTCATTGAATGCCTTTTTATATTCATCTTTCAGACTATCCAGCTTTTGAAGTCTGTTTTTTGCCTTTAAAGGTATCTTTATAGGGGCACTCTGCTCCGTAATATACTTCATAATAGACTGTTTAATCCACCACGCAGCGTACGAGATAAACTTGACATCCTTATCGGGATCAAATTTTTTAGCAGCCCTTATGAGACCCAAGTTACCCTCATTTATTAAATCCATAAGCGATATACCAAGATTCTTATACTTTTTGGCAACGCTTACAACAAACCTCAAGTTGTGCTTTACAAGTTTTTTTAAAGCCTCTTTATCCCCTTTTTTTATCCTATAGCCAAGCTCACGCTCCTCATCCTGGGACAAAACAGGAATCTCTGAAATCTCCTTAAGATATGAAGAGAGCGCACTGCTTTCCGAACTATCTATATCATCATCAATTAAAATTTTCTGTTGTTCGTCTATCTTTTGACTTTCCATCTTGTGTAATCCCTTGCATCCTCAAGGATAATGCCTCTCTTTAACAGCTCATCTCTGATTTTATCTGCAGTTTCAAAGTCCTTTCTCTTTCGTGCTAAAGCCCTCTCTTCTATTTTTTTCTTAACCCACTCAACATCGATGCCTTCTGGAATAAACCAATCAGCAGATGATGTACCGAACACGCCCAATACAGATGAAATCTTATTCATGCTATCCAAAAACTTCTCTTTATAACCCGAAAAAGCCCTGCTGTTTCCCCTCTCCACACTGTCAAGATATTGATTAAAACCCTTAATTGTTAAAAATACCTCACCTGAAGCCTTTGAGGTGTTGAAATCATCATCCATAGCCTCTTCAAATCTATCCAAGAATGAACTAAGCAGGCTATCCAACTTTTCATCCTTCACACCATTCCTATCAAAACTTGTACTCTCAAGCCTCTGGACAAAGTTGTAATACCTATTCAAAGCCTCTTTGGCCGCATCAAGACTCTCAAAAGAGAAGTCTATAGGGCTCCTATAGTGGGTTAAGAGCAAAAAGTACCTAACTGTCTCCCCGTTGTATTGCCTGAGAACATCCCTCAAGGTAAAAAAATTACCCAAAGACTTGCTCATCTTCTCTTTGTTTATTCTAACAAATCCGTTGTGTATCCAGTATCTCGCAAACGGCTTTCCTGTAGCTGCCTCACTTTGGGCTATCTCGTTTTCATGGTGTGGAAAAATTAGATCCTCCCCGCCACCGTGTATATCAAAAGATTCACCTAGATACTTCATGCTCATTGCTGAACACTCTATATGCCATCCGGGTCTCCCCTTTCCCCAGGGGGATTCCCACCACGGCTCTCCCTCCTTAGATTTTTTCCAGAGGGCAAAATCGAGAGGGTTTTTCTTCTTATCGTTAATCTCAACCCTTGCCCCACTTCTGAGCTCCTCTATGTTTTTATGAGATAGTTTCCCATACTCTTTAAACTTCTCCACACTATAGTAAACATCCCCATCCACCTCATAGGCATATCTTTTATCAATAAGCCTCCGAACAAGCTTTATTATGTCATCAATATGCTCTGTCGCCTTGGGCTCATGGGTTGGCCTTAATATATTGAGTTTATCCATATCCTTGTAATACTCTTCTATATATTTGGATGCTATATCCTCACAGCTAACACCTTCCTCGTTGGCTCTCTTAATAATCTTGTCATCCACATCTGTGAAGTTCTTAACAAAAACAACATCATATCCCTTGAACCTCAAATAGCGGTATATAACATCAAAAACAACACCGCTGCGGCCATGTCCAATATGACAGTAATCGTACACGGTAACGCCGCATACATACATACCAACCCTGTTTTGATTAATAGGCTTAAACTCTTCCAGAGAGCGTGAAGCAGTGTTATAAACCTTCAGCATAACCCATCACCTCAGAATGTATTGTTGAGTTCTATCAGGTATATCATACAAACCGTTAATTATAGGCACATAAAGACCAATATAGCTTTTATACTGACTGACAACAACACCTTTGGCAATAGTTATGGGAATGGGTGAACCACTGTTTATCCTTGCCACCTTCACCTCTTTACCCGCTAAAAGCGGTAAGGGTTTAGATGCTTTAAAGAAGATAAAATAACCCAAGCCCCCCTCAAGTTCATCCTGCACAAGCATGATAATGTTAACCTTCTCATTTCCCACTTTTACAGATTCACTCTTTTCAATAACCTCATAGGGATATACGCTACTCACCACATCACTCTCTTCTATCTCTCCAGCTGCCTTGATAATCTTCCCTTCAAACACACCTTTCTTTAACTTTTTCTCAACAACAATAACACCGATTGGAATGAAAATCTCATATTCGGGAGGACAGAGTTTTGTGTACATACGGTCTTTAAAACTTCGATAAACATAAACAATCTTGGGTAGGTAGCTTTTTTTAGTGTGAAGATAAACAGTATCACCAATTGTTACCGCCGAGTGCTCATAGGTGTCAAAGCTAATCTTCGCAATCTCAAAATCTTTCTTAAACCAGCTGCAGTACCCCTTTCCACAAGCAGAGAAGAACCTTATGCCATCGAACCAGACGGCGGATAGATATTTCTCATAGTGGTGAGTTTTGACCTTTTTTTTAGAAGAAGAATATATCTCAAGACCATGCTTTCCAACCCTCAAAATCTCTCCAGGGAATATCAGATTGGGGTCGTTTATGTACTGGTTGTTCTTCCATATCTTACCCCAATAAAACGGATTTTTATAAAACTTCTTTGATATATCCCACAGTGTATCGTGCGGTTTAACTATGTAAAGCTCTCCAATTGCAAATGAGTTTATGGAGAGAAATACAAAAATAAGGGCTATTACAAGCTTCTTCATCAGCCCGACCTCCTTTTTAAATAGCCAGCATATTTACTGTAAGGAAACCTTTTAATTAAAAGCTCTCTGTAGTGCTGGGTTTTTGAGATATTACCCATCTTTTTATACAACTTGATGAGAGTAAAAATAGCTGCATCTGTTTTACCGCCCTTATCCAGAGAGGAGTAGGGAAACTCATCTATCAATCTGTTAAGAAGCTTAATAGCTTTTTCATTCTCTCCTTTATGGATATAACAGTAAGCAAGCCAGTACATGGCATTGTCATACAGAGGGTTATCTTTATCAAAAGTGTTTAAAAACTGTTCAAATAGTTTCTCTGCATTATCGTAATTACCTTTAAAATAAAAGGAAAGCGCCTTTTTATAAAGTTTATCTGGTGAATATACTCTTTTAGTTTCTTTGGTTGTCGAGTTATCAACCTTAAGGTTTTGCTTGGATATTTTGGGGTGAGAATCTTTTTGAGATAAACCTTTTTGCGTCTCTTTGCTATCTATAACAGCTCTTTTTAGCTTTACACTTTTAACAACACTGCTATCTGCGCTTTTCACACTTGAACTCTCACTTTTCGTTAAATTATCGATAACAGTTGCAGGTGGAATCTGTGTAAGAAAGTTATTCTGTGCTCTCTCCTTAGCAAGCCTTTTCTTTATCTTTTCGATTTGACTTTCTATTGAGGTTATCTTCCTTTCATTTTCATCTATCCTTTTTGAATTATTCTGGATTCTCTGTGAGTTGAAGCTTATCTTTTGCTCAAGGAGATCCATCCGTTTGATAAGGGGAGAGTTATCGAAGGCACAAGAGTATAAGAAAAAGCTCAAGAAAATTATCAAAAGAAACCTTGGCATCCCTCCTCCTGTAGTTCTGGATTGTAAACTATGGTAGCACTGCTGTCAACTGTTTAAGTTTTATTAAACAGCTTTTAACTGCTCCTAACCTTTAAAAGCTTATCGAACTCATCCTCAGGAAGTGGTTTGTAAAACAGGAAACCTTGAACATAATCACATCCAAACCCTTTTAACATATCCAACTGTTTTTTGTTTTCAACACCTTCCGCTATAGTCTTAATTCCGATATCTTTGCAAAGTGAAATTATCGTTTTTACCACAGCTTTTGTTGTGCTATCCTCAAGCATCTTTCTAACAAATGAGATGTCAATTTTCACAAAGTCTATGGGGAGTGTTGAAATGTATGAGAGGGATGAATATCCTGTACCGAAGTCATCTATTGCTATTTTAACACCAGACTCCTTTAGATTATTCAAAATCTTTTTAGAGCCCTCAAGGTCTTTGATAAAGAGACGCTCCACAATCTCCACACTTATAAGACCAGGTTTAACACTCTCCTCTTTAACTTTATCTATCATAGAGCGAATATAATCCTGCTTTGAGAAGCTTTCAGGCGAAATATTTATGGAAACTGGTATAGGCTCTATACCGCTTCTTTCCCACTCTTTTTGCTTTCTTGCAACCTCCTTAACAATCCACTCCTCGACCCTCGTAATAATTCCCGTCTCCTCAAGATATGGTATAAACTCGAGTGGTGGAACTATTTTTCCCTTTCTTCTCCACCTTATGAGAGCCTCAGCTCCAGCAATGTTCCCACTATCTACATCAAGATAAGGCTGGTAATAGAGTAAAAACTCTCTATTTTCAAGTGCTTCAGAAACCTCGGTTTTAAGCTCAATAATCCTTTTTGCTCTCCTTTTGAACTCTTCTTTGTAGAACCCAAGGCTCTCTTCTTTATTCTTCACGCTCATCAGAGCCATTTCAGCCTTTTCAAGCAATCCTGTTGCATCTTTTGAATCCTTAGGGAACACACTGACGCCAACATTAAAGGAGAGGGTTATCTTCTTTCCATCCACAATGTAAGCCCTTGATACATACTCAATCAACCTTGAAAGAATTGAGTAGATATCCTCTTCGCTTCTAATATCTTTTATGATTATGCCAAACTTATCAGATTCAAGTTTCGCAACAACATCAAACCTTCTAAAATACTTTTTCAATCTCTCGGCTATTTTTACAAGCAGCTTGTTTCCGGTTTCAAAACCGTAAGCATGATTAATTGCTGAGAACTTTATGGGGTTCAAGACAACAACGGCTCCAAATAAACCCTCATAAGAAGCCCTATCTATGAACTGTTTTAGTGATTTCAAGAACTCATTTCTTGTAATCAAACCCGTCAGGGGGTCTTTTGCCAGACTCTCTTCTATTGCCCTCTGAAGTTCAAAGCTGCTTGTTATGTCCCTGCCTGTGGCTATATAGTAGGCCTTTCCATCCTTACATTTATAAGGCGTAATATTCATAAGAGCCTTAACAAACCTTGAGTCCTTAACCCTATAAACAATTACACCAGAAAATGTTTTGCCTGACTCAAGTGTCTCATAGAACTGGCGGGTAAAACTCTTCGAATGGGTTTTAGATGAGAAGATAGAGTGATGCTTGCCTATCAACTCCTCCTTTGAATAGCCCGACATCTTAACAACATTGTCGTTAACATAGAGTATTCTAAATTTATCATCCGTCACAACAACAAAATCGAATCCCTTGTTTATTGCATTGGCAAAGAGCTCATACCACTTTTCGGTTTCAAGCTTCTCCAAAAAGTATGAGATATCAAGTTTAACCTGTTCTAAAAGCTTAAAAATATCCCTATCAAAGAAATGTGGCTGACTTGTGACTCCAACAAGGACAGCTAAAACTTTTTCATCTTTAATTATTGGCATACTGAAGCCAGCGTTAAAATTAAAAATCCTGGCAATCTTGTGGAAAAGTTTAAACTTCTCAGTCATCAAAATGTCGTTAACTATGTAGATTCGTTTATTCTTTGCAGACTTAACAAAGGGAGGTAAAACACCCCTGGGCAGCTTACCCAAAATCTTCTTAATAAGTAAAAATATGGCCACATACTTATTTTTCTTAACTTCGTATCTCTTTATCTGGATTTCACGCTCACTTTTAACATCCACTAAAAAGGCAAGCTCAAAACCAAGATCCTCAACGATTATCTTTGGCAGTTTATCAAGCACTTCGTTTTCGGTTTCTGTCTTAAGTAAAAGTTGGTTAATGCTGTAGAGTGTTTTGAACATATTTGACATCTTTTTCAATCTATTTTCTGCAAGCACCCTATCCGTTATATCCCTTGATATATCTATGTACCTTACAACCCTTCCATTCTCAACAATTGGAATGATAACACAGTCCAGATAGAACAGAGAGCCATCTTTCCTTCTGTTTACAAATGTACACCTGAACTGCTCTCCTTTAGTTATATGAGAGTACAACTTTTTATAAAAATCCTTAGTATGATAACCAGATTTAAAAATCCTCGGGTTCTTGCCTATGAGCTCCTCTCTTTTATACCCAGATATCTCCTCAACTGCTCTGTTTACATCAAGAATCCTACCTTCCTCATCCGATATGACAACCCAGTTAACAGAGTTTCTGAGCGCTTCATTTAACATGTTCAACTCTTTTTCACTCTCAATCTTTTCAAGCGCAAAGATTATATCTGTCTGGATCTCTTTAAGTAGTGATAAATACTCACCTGAAAATATGCCAGCTATCCTTGAGTAGAGTATAATTATATATTCAACAACACCTTTTTTTATAATTGGTATAGAACAGGCAGAGTAAACACCAAATTTTTTCTGTGCTTCTCTCCATGCTGCCATTCCACTATCCCTGAAAACATTGTCAGACACAGCTATATCTTTTGTTCTATACGCCCTTCCAACAGTCCCTCTTCCCTCGGGCACACTCTCATCTACGGAGATCTTTAGCTTCTCGAAATACTCCTTTAAATTGCCATCACCCAAAACCAAAATAGGTTTAAATAGCTTTGTCTTCTCGTCAATATTCCCCAAAACAACAACATGGAAATCCAAATGGTTATAGATTATCCTGCACACATTTTCTAAAATATCATCTCCGGCTTCACCCCTGACCACAACCTGATTCAGCTCTGTGAGAATCTCATAGCATCTCTCAAAAACCTTGCTCTTTGTTATGTCAACAACAAATACAAGACCTGCTGGTTTTTCCTGAAATGTTATAGTGTAAGCAAAATTCAAAGTTAGTTTTAGAAAACCCCTTTTGTTTCTATAGTAAAGCTCTCTATATTCACAGGAAAACTCATCTCCCTTGAGTCTTCTTTCTATATTTTGTAAAGCCAAACTTCTATTTTTTCCTTCTATTATTTCTTGAACCTTTAGCTTATGAATAATCTCATCTTCTGAATAATCCAGCATCTTAAGAAAAGCCTCGTTGGCGTAAACTATCTCTCCCCCATCTTGATAGATATAGATTCCAAGCAGTCTGGAGTTTTTCAAAACCTCAAAAAAATCAACACCTAAATAGCTCATAATGGGTGTCCTTTCCCACAATCTATATTTTGTTTACGATAATTGTCTGTATCCTTTCCGTAAAGGGTTAATGCAACTTTTTGCAGAGGTTCTAACACACTGCATGTTAAATTATAACATAACAAACAACTCAATCAAGAATAAATTTTTTATACAAAATCTTATCTGAAAACTGTTGTAAAGTTGTATTTTTTCCAAAAAAATGTATAATTCCACCGTTAAAAGAAGGAGGTGTAGTATGAAATTTAAAAGTCTTATTTCGGCTGGGTTGATTATTTCAGCCTTTAGCCTAACGGGGTTTGCAGCTTCAAAAAACGACTATTCAGAGATTTTGAAAAAGATGGTTCCACCGAATACCCCCTATACTATCAAGGTTGAGAAAAAGAGTGAGCTAAAAGGTTTCAAGCAGCTAAATGTTTCCATCAAGAACAAAAATACAGGAACAATCTACCACAGATACCTGTGGATATCAAATGACAAAACACTAATCATTCCCGTCCTGCTCAAATACAAAAACGGTAGGTTAACCCGAGTGGAGCCAAAAATATCTGTGGAGCAATCAAAAGCCGATATAAGCTGGCTCAATGATATTCTAAAGCTTCTGCCTGAAAAACTGAAACAGTCAATAGGGCAGGGGGTCGATGTATATCTATTTACAGACCCTTACTGTCCGTTCTGTAAAAGAGAGATTCCAAAACTATTGAAACTTGCCAAAGAGAACAAAATAAGATTGCATGTTATTCCTTTCGATGTTCACGGTGCTCAGGCAACAAAGGCAAGCGCCCTTTTCCTGCACATCGAGAAAAACAAGGGCTTAAAAGAAGCTATCGATAAAATCGAAGCGGCTGAATTTTCAAAGGTATCAGAGGCTGTGAAAAATCAGAAAAACATGGATGAGATTCTGAAAAAATATAAACCAACTTTAGATAAAATCCTGAGGATAGCTTTCAGTCACGGCATCAACGGCACACCTGCAATGATTATAAAAACTGGCAAAAACCAGGGCTATGTAATCATGGGGCTTCAGGATATAACGCCCTACATTAAGAAAAAATGAAAAGATTCTTTAAAATCTTTTCCATAGCCGTTGCGATTGCTGTCTTAGCAGTTGTAGCGGCTATTTTTTTTATATGGCACTCCATAAACTCATCCTACATTCAAAAGCTACTCCGCTCAAAATTAGATGAGTTAAAAAACAAAAACATAACAATTACCATTTCATCAATATCTGTTTATAAGAAATTCCCCTCTTTAGATATTAGAGCAAAGTCTGTATCTGCAGAAGAAAAAAACATAAAGTTAACCGTAATCAATGCAGATATAAAGATAAATATAGCGAAACTCATAGTTTCAAAACTCTCCCATAAAAACTACTTCGGTGATATTTCGGTTCAAAAAATCTCAGTCAATCTAAAAAGAGAGAAAACCTCAAAAGCCTTTTCACTGCCCCAGACACTGCCTGAAATTCCATACATCCCCATAAGTCTTTCCATACCGGACATAGAAATCAACACAACTGGGCTCAATATACACGGAAAGCTCAATCTCAAAACAAGCATCATATTCAAAACAAACGAGCTCGTATTTGAAGGAATTATAAACAAAACAAACCTGAAAGCTGATATTAAGCTAAAACACAAATCAATCGGTTTTAAGGCTACCATACCACTCTTAAAGAAAGATGGCTTTTTAGCTAAAAACATCGCAATAAAAGGGGCTTTTGATAGAAAGCTCTCTTTAAACCTTGAAGCCAAAGCTGGCTTTAGCTCTTTCAAGGATTTTATTCTGAAACAACCCACACTGTATTTAGAGGGTAGAGTGAACAGCTCCCAGTTTGAAGTGAAAAGCTTTAATCTTAAAACAAAAAACGGCTATGAGCTTAGGTTAGACGGTATGGTTAACATTAGAAAACCGCTCCTTTCCCATGTTAAAGGCTACATATCAACTCCATATATCAATGGCTCAAAGTTACTCTTCCTTTTACCTCAGAGTGCAAAACCTTATATAAAAAGTGCCTACTTTTCATTAAAGAAAGTATCATTCTCTGGAAAACCCTCTCTTTCCTTTGTAAAAAGTGGAACAATATTGATTAAAGATGTCAAGTTCAGAATAAACACAAAAGACCCATACTTTCTCATAAAAAACGGTGTTGTGAAAATTTACCCGAAAAAAATTGTGATGATCGCAGATGGGAAGTTTGACAGAATCGATGCAGAAAGATCTAAATTTGTAATATACAGGGGTAGAACGCTAAGCTCAGATATACACCTGAATATAAAAGGAACTGCAACAGAGCTCGTTCGCTCATTTATTGAGGAAAACATACTCTCCAAAAGCGATCTCAAACTGCTTGGAAGGTCAAAAAACCTCAAGGGAAAAATAAAAGCAAAAATAGATGTATATGGCTATAGTTTTAAACCCAAGCCCTATTTTAGCTTTGATGTAAAACTGTTTCCCAATAGTGTAGAATTCTCAAACCCTAATATTCCCAATGGATGGATTAGAGCTTCAGGATTTGTTGAGATAAAAAGAGTAGCACGAAAGGGTAAAATTAAAGGGTTTTTTGTATCCTTCAGAAACTTTAAAGCCAGGACAAAAGAATCCAACCTATACACTCAAAACTTCAAATTGAACATCTATCCCTCGATTGGATTAAACGGAAGTTTCACTGCCAATATCTCGCGGAGCGAGCTTTCAATCCTTGAGCTTGAGCTGGCAAAGAAAAAAGACCCCTTAAAATTCAAGATGGCAAAACTATCAGGCTCTGTCTCTGGTAACTTCAAGGATTTAACATTTACAACCCACATTGCTATACCCATTACAATAAAAGGAATAGGCTTAGACTGTTTGGTGAAAGGAGAGTTTAAGCCACCCACACTAAATATCTACAGCATGACAGTGAAAGGCATAGGAGATGTGGTTATCTCCGCCAAAGTAAATACAAAAAAAGGAAGGATAGCGTTCTTAAATTTCAAAGCCAATAGTTTAAATATTGCGGATATAAAGCAACTTATACCCATCAAAACAAACCTTTCGGGTGTCGTTAACGGAAATGTAAAATTAAACTTTAAGAAGGGAAAACCCATGATAAAACAGGTGAATTTGTCATTGTATAAAGGAAAGTTTAATCTGCTGGACAACATTACTGCATTTGTGAAATTAATGGATGGTCGTTTAGAAATATACAACACAAGTTTCTACTTGGATAAAAATCTAATCGTGGCGAAGGGAAACTACAACATAAAAACCAACTCAATCAACCTGAGATTGCATGCAAACAAATTCTACCTGGACACAAATAGAATCTTCAAGGGTAAAAAGAGAAAAAAAAGTAAACCTGCAGAGTTAAAACTCCCAGACACCAAGATAACGGTCAAATTTGACATAATAAACCTCTACCTAAAGTTTAAAAACAAGATAAAAAACCTCCTTGCTACAACTATTCTCTTTAAAAACACAGACAAACACCTTATTCTGAACCTCCAGTCCGCTGTTTCCCGCTGGAAAATAACAGAAAACAAACAAAACGGACATATATCTATAAGGGTTAGGGACTGGGCTTTGTGGCCATTTATTACAAATTGCTCAAACCAAAAAAACTTTATGGAGATAGACTCATCTTTAAATGCAAGAAACCCAAAGATCTTAAACCTAAAATCGATATGGGGAACAATAGATTTCCGTGCCTACAATGGATGTATAACTAAAGCACCATCAGCCCTAAACCTCATGGCTCTCCTCAATCCATTCTCAACATTTTTAGGCGGATTTGGGAAAACAAAAGGATTAACATACAAAAAAATTAAAGCAAAATTGCTTTTAAAGGATGGCGTTTTGAGAACACCCAAAAACAGCGCCGTTATATTTGATGGTAAAAGCATAGATATGTTCGCATACGGAAAGTGCGACCTTGTAAAAAGCAAAATCGATGCGTATGTAACATTTATAACATTTTCAACAATAAACAAAATCGTCTCCCATATCCCAATTGTGGGATGGATAATAGGCGGGAAGAGCAAAAGCTTTACCGGTTTAAGTTTCAGGGTTCACGGAGACATAAACCACCCCAGCATTAAACCAGTGCCTTTTAAAAACCTTGCAAAGGGAGTGCTTGGTGTAGTAAAAAGAACAATTATGTTGCCACTGAGCATTTTTGGGGTGAAGTAGGTGAGAAGTTTTAGAGATGAGCTGGGAAAGAGGATACTCATACTGGACGGTGCCATGGGCACGCAGCTTCAAGAGAGGGGGCTTTTGAAAAATGGAGTTTGCCCGGATTATCTCAATATAACACATCCAAAAGATATAGCAGAGATTCACAAATCATACCTTGAAGCTGGAGCAGACATCATCGTCACAAACACATTTGGTGCAAACCCAATAAAGCTAAAAGAGTTTGGACTTGAAGATAAGGTTTATGAAATAAACTTTAAAGCTGTAAAAATAGCAAAAAGTGTGGTAGGAGATAAGGGGTTTGTCTCCTTATCCATAGGACCTACAGGAAAGTTCATAGAACCTGTGGGAGAGGCTGAGTTTGATTATATAAAAGAGGTGTTCAAAAAACAGGCTCAACCTGCCGTTGATGCTGGAGTTGACCTTTTCTCATTAGAAACATTTATGGATATAAAAGAGCTCAAAGCTGCAATAGTCGCCATAAGAGAGATTACAGAAAAACCCATAATTGCCATGATGACTTTTGCAGAGGATGGAAGGACGATCCTTGGAACACCTCCTGAGGTATTTGCAAAAACAATAGAGGCAATGGATGTAGATGTCATTGGCGCAAACTGCTCTGTAGGACCAGACCTGCTGAATGAATTTGTAAAGAGAATGGCCTCTGTAACAGATAAACCTCTGATAATACAGCCAAATGCGGGAATACCGAGACTTGTTGACGGAAAAACGGTATTTCCCGTGGGACCTGAGGAGTTTGCCTCTTATGCTTTTGAGTTTTCAGAGTATGCTGCAATTGTTGCTGGTTGCTGTGGCACATCGCCTGCCCACATAAAGCTTTTATCAAAAAAGCTTAAGGGGAAACCTGTAAAAAAGAGAAGTATTGAGAAGGCAACAGTTTTAACGAGCAGAACAGAGCTTGTGAAAATGGGATATTCAAACCCTGTGGTCTTTATCGGTGAGAGATTGAACCCTACAGGTAAAAAGTTATTAAAACAGCAGTTAAAAGAAGGAAAAACGGGACTTTACAGGAAAGAGGCAATTGAACAGGTGGAACATGGGGCAAGTGTGCTTGATATAAATGTCGGTGTGCCCATGATTGATGAACCAGCCATGATGAAAAAGTGTGTACTGGCGGTTGAGAGTGTCGTTAATGTCCCCCTGGTTATCGATTCATCCAATCCAGATGCAATAGAGGAGGGACTAAAAGCTGCCGATGGCAAGGTCTTAATCAATTCTGTTAACGGCTCAGATGAGAGCATGGAAAGGATTTTGCCCCTTGCCAGAAAATATGGTGCAGCCATACTGGCTCTCCTTTTGGATGAAACAGGCATTCCCTCTAAAGCTGAAGAGAGGCTTGCCATCCTTACAAGAATTGTGAACAGAGCACGGGAAGCTGGAATCAAAGAGGAAGACATAGTTGCAGATGCACTTGCCCTCACCGTTGGGAGCGATAAAGCAAGGGCTCTTGAAAGTTTGAAAACCATAAAACTTATTAAAGAGCAATACAACATAACCACGATTTTGGGCTTGAGCAATGTATCCTTTGGTATGCCAAACAGGAAACTGATAAACGCCTCTTATCTTGCGATGGCTATCTATAACGGGCTCGACTCTGCTATCGTCAACCCATACGACCAACTGCTGTGGCAGATTAAATACGCAAGCGACCTAATTGTGGACAGGGACAGAGATGCATCCATTTACATAAGCAAATCCCAGGACATCACGCTCCAAAACCAGACTGTAAAAAAAAAGAAACTTGAGCTGATAAGTTCTCCTTTTGAAAAAAATTCGCTTGAAGATAGGCTTTTTATGTGTGTTATAGAGGGAAATGAAGAAGAGATAGAAAAGCTGACGAGAGAGGCTTTAAAAAAATACAAACCACTCGATATAAGCAACGATATATTAATTCCCGCATTGGATGTCGTTGGTAAGCTGTACGATAAAGGCATCTATTTCTTGCCACAGATGATTAAATCGGCAAATGCCATGAAAAAGGCTTTTAATATACTGAAAGAGGAGATAAAAAAGCACTCAAGCAGTGCAAAAAGCGGAAAAACCATTGTAATGGCTACAGTTAAGGGAGACATTCATGATATCGGTAAAAATATTGTTTCCCTGCTTCTTGAAACCAATGGATTTGAGATTATAGATTTGGGTAAAAATGTAGACGAAGACACAATTTTAAAAGCGATCGAAGAGAACCATGCAGACGCAGTAGGGCTTTCTGCTTTAATGACAACAACCATGGTTAACATGAAGAATGTTATAGACAAAATTAAAATGAAGGGCTTGAATGTAAAAATAATGGTGGGAGGCGCCGCAGTTACAGAGGATTTCGCAAAAAAAATTGGTGCCGATTTTTACGCTAAAGACGCAATAGAAGCCGTGAGGATTGCCAAACAAAATGTATAGAATACTCGTGGTTGACGACGATGAGCAGATGAGGGTGGCACTATCAGCCACACTGAAACATCTAAAGTTTGAACCTATAGTTGCAAAGGATGCCAGAGAAGCCCTGAAATACTTAAAAAAGGAACAATTTGATGTAATATTGAGCGACCTCAAAATGCCCAGGATGGATGGTCTTGAGTTCTTAAAAGAAACAAAGAAAATCTCTGAAAACACACCATTTATAATGATTACAGCCTTCGGAGATGTAAAAACAGCCGTAGAGTCTATGAAACTTGGAGCTTTCGACTTTATCCTCAAACCGTTCTCCCAAGAGGCACTAAAAAAGGTCATAGATATGGCAATCTCACACTCAAGCCTTACAAAAGATGCTCCAAAGGAAGATATAGAGACAGATGAGTTTATTGTATCAAGCCCAACAATGAAAAAGATAGTTGAACTTGCAGCAAAGGTTGCAAAAACAGACGCCACTGTGCTTCTAATCGGAGAAAGCGGAACAGGTAAAGAGGTGCTTGCAAGGTTTATACATAGAAACAGCCCCAGGTCAAATGGGAGCTTTGTAGCTGTAAATTGTGCCGCTATTCCCTCAAACCTCCTTGAGAGTGAGATGTTTGGATACGAAAAAGGAGCGTTCAGTGGAGCTATAAAATCCCATCCGGGTAAATTTGAGCAGGCAGATAAGGGCACCCTCCTGCTTGATGAAATTAGTGAAATGCCATTAGAGCTCCAGGCAAAACTATTGAGGGTATTGCAGGAAAAAGTTATAGATAGAATTGGTGCAACAAAGCCAAAAGAGGTGGATGTAAGGATAATCTGCACAACCAACAGAAATATTGAGGAAGATGTGAAAGAGGGTAAATTCAGAGAAGATTTATACTACAGAATTAGTGTCTTTCCGATTAGAATACCACCTCTAAGAGAAAGACGGGATGAAATCGAAAAGCTCGCTTACCACTTCTTAAACAAATTTTCAAAACAATTCGGAAAAAGCATAACTAACTTTGAAAATGGGGTTTTGGAGTTGCTTGAAAACTACCCATGGCCAGGAAATATAAGAGAGCTACAGAATGTAATAGAGCGGGCTGTCGTTCTTGCCGAAGGTAGTACAATAACAAAAGATGAAATTTTTCTGCATAACATGGGCTGGTAAAAACCAGCCCATAGTGGTTGGAGACCTCAATTAACGCTTACAATCTCAACATCGAAAATTAGGTCTTTACCGGCGAGAGGATGGTTAAAATCGATCGTAACGGTTTCCTCATCCACATCTATAATTGTCACTGGAATACTTGCTGTCTCCGTTTGTGCAAGGAGTTGCATTCCAACTTTTGGTTCTATGTTTTCAGGTAATTGGCTTCTTGGTATCTGTTGAACTGCTGAAGGATCAACTTCACCATAGGCATCTTCTGCTTTCACAGTAATCTCTTTCTTCTCTCCCTCTTCCATACCTTCAAGTTGCTTTTCTAAAGCTGGAATAATGCTTCCCTCTCCATACACAAACTCCAAAGGCTCTTTTCCTTCGGATGTGTCAAACACTGTCCCATCCTCAAGCTTACCTGTGTAGTGCATCCTAACGGTCTTTCCCTTTTCAACCTTCATCAAAAATCCTCCAAAAAAAAGTAATGCTTGATTATCACAAATAAAAACAAAAAAAGCAATTTTTTTTCTTGAACTGAGCACTTTTTTCTATATAATGGTGTCTCAAATTTAGGGGGAGTTTTTTCAAGAACAACTTATAACCCACTTTGTTAAGGAGGAACGATGAAGCTTAAAGGAGCTGAGATTTTTATAGAAAGTCTCAAAAAAGAGGGTGTGAAGCACCTTTTTGGTATTCCTGGGGGGGCTATTATAGACCTTCACGACGCCCTGTATCAACAAAACGACATTGAGTTCATACTCACGCGACATGAGCAGGCGGCTGTTCACATGGCTGATGGGTATGCAAGGGCAACAGGTAAACCCGGTGTGGCACTCGTGACGAGTGGTCCCGGTGCAACAAACACACTAACCGGTCTTGCAACAGCCTATATGGATTCAATTCCTGTTATAGTCTTTACAGGTCAGGTTCCAACAGCATTAATAGGGAACGATGCGTTTCAAGAGGCTGACATAGTTGGCATGTCAAGACCGTGCACAAAATATAACTTTCTTGTGAAAGATGTAAAAGACCTTGCTTACATAATTAAAAAGGCTTTCTATATTGCTACCACGGGAAGACCAGGACCGGTTTTAATAGACTTTCCAAAGGATGTTCAGGTTGCAAAAGCAGAGTTTAAATACCCAGAAAGCATCCACATAAGGGGATACAACCCAACCTACCATGGTAATCCAAGGCAGATTAAGAAGGTTGCAAAGGCAATAGCAAGCGCAAAGAAGCCTCTTCTCTATGTGGGTGGAGGTGCCATTATTTCTGGTGCCCATGAAGAGATTTATAAACTGGCAAAGAAACTGCAAATCCCCGTGTTTACAACACTTATGGGCATAGGGGCGTTTCCTGAGGATGATGAATTGAGCCTGGGTATGGCTGGAATGCACGGTACCTACAGGGCTAACATGGCTATTCAATATTGCGACCTTTTAATATCCATCGGTGCGAGATTTGATGACAGGGTTACAGGTAAGGTCTCTGAGTTTGCTCCTTATGCTAAAGTTGTTCACATTGACATAGACCCAACGAGCATCAGTAAAAATATTAAAGTGGACTATCCACTTGTTGGAGATGCAAAACTTGTGCTGAAGGATATGTTGCCACTGTTCGATGAATACTCCTCTGTGAACTGGAAAGAGGTTAGAAAACCGTGGCTCGACCAGATTAACAAATGGAAAAACGAATATAAGCTTGCATACGATGTGGAAACCGACGAGATAAAACCGCAGTATGTAATAGAGAAACTTGGTGAACTTACAAAAGAAGAAGACCCCATTATTTCCACCGAAGTTGGACAGCACCAGATGTGGGTGGCACAGTTCTACACTTTTAGAAAGCCAAGAAGACTCCTAACTTCGGGCGGTCTCGGAACAATGGGTTATGGATTTCCTGCAGGTATAGGTGCAAAATTTGGCGTTGAGGACAAACAGGTGTATGTAATTGCAGGTGACGGCAGCTTCCAGATGAACGAGCAAGAGCTTGCAACAATTGTTGCTTATAACAAACCTGTTAAGGTAATCATCCTGAACAACGGTTATCTGGGCATGGTTAGACAGTGGCAGCAGCTGTTTTATGGTAGGAGATACGCATTTACAAACATAGAGGTTCAGCCCGACTTTGTTAAACTTGCAGAGAGCTATGGCATCAAAGCAAGAAGGATTAGAAAAAAAGAGGAAGTGGAAGATGCTTTAAAAGAGCTTGTGGCATACAAAGGACCCTACCTGCTTGATGCAGTAATATCAAGAGAAGAGAATGTCTATCCAATGGTTCCTGCGGGAGCAAGATTAAACGATATGCTTCTAACTTAGAAAGGAGATGGGTATGAAAAGAATTTACTCAGTTATAGTGGAGAATCAATCTGGTGTTTTATCAAGGATAGCAAACCTGTTCTCAGCAAGGGGGTATAACATAGAGTCTTTGAGTGTGGCACCAATCAACGAGGAAGGCTTATCAAGGATGACAATAGTAACAGAGGGCAATGAACAGGTGCTTGAGCAGATAGGAAAGCAACTGAATAAGCTCATCGATGTGATAAAGGTCATACAATTTGGAGAGGAGCCATTTGTGGAAAGGGAGATGGCTCTAATTAAGATGCATACAGATATGAACAGCAGGGCTGAGGTGTTGAGGATAGTCGATATATTCAGAGGAAAGGTTGTTGATGTCTCCCACGATTCATACACAATAGAGGTAACGGGAGATTCAACAAAAATAGATGCTATTCTCAGCCTCCTTGAGCCTCTGGGTATCAAAGAGCTTGCAAGAACGGGAAAAGTAGCTATGATTAGAGAGAAAAAAAGGTAGGAGGTATAGATATGGCTTTAAATGTCTATTATGAGAAGGATGCAGACCTTTCGCTGATAAAATCGAAAAAGATAGCTGTCATTGGGTATGGCTCTCAAGGGTATGCCCACTCAAACAACTTAAAAGACTCAGGATGTGAAGTTGTTGTGGGATTGAGGAAAGGTTCGAAATCGTGGGAAAAAGCAGAAAAAGCTGGCCTTACAGTTATGGAGACTAAAGAGGCGGCTGAGTGGGCAGATGTTATAATGATTTTGGCTCCCGATGAAACCCATCCAGAAATATATAGAGAGTCTATAGAACCGGTTTTAAAAGATGGTGATACTATAGGTTTCGGGCATGGATTTAATATCCACTTTGGACAGATTATTCCCAAGCCAACAATCAATGTGATGATGGTAGCACCAAAAGGTCCCGGACATCTTGTTAGAAGGGAGTACGAGAAGGGCAGGGGTGTTCCCATGCTTATTGCTGTTCACCAGGACTACTCAGGCAACACCAAAGAGCTTGCCCTGAGCTATGCTGCAGCAATTGGAGGAGCGAGGGCTGGCGTTATAGAAACAACATTTAAAGATGAGACAGAGACCGACCTGTTTGGCGAGCAGACTGTTCTGTGTGGCGGGATAACCTCACTTGTAAAAGCTGGATTTGAAACACTGGTGGAAGCTGGTTATCCAGAGGAGATGGCTTACTTTGAAACATTCCATGAGCTTAAATTAATAGTTGACTTAATGTATGAAAGTGGCATACAGGGCATGAGATACTCTATATCCAACACTGCAAAGTATGGAGATGTTACACGGGGTCCGAGGGTTATTGATAGCTCTGTAAAACAGAGAATGAAAGAAATACTGGATGAAATTCAGAGCGGAAGCTTTGCAAGGGAGTGGGTGCTTGAAAACAAGAGCGGAAGAGCTGTGTTTAACGCTCTCCTAAAGAAAGATAAAGACCATCCAATCGAAAAGATTGGAGAGAGATTGAGAAAGATGATGCCATGGATTGAGGAGAACAAGGCAATTGATGAATCTAAAAACTGACGAAGGGAACATTATAGCCAAAGAGGGCTATCCATTTATAGCAGCTGGATTAGGGGCAGCTTTCTTTTTAAGACTTTTAGGCTTTAGGAGGGTTTCCTATATCCCTTTTGGGTTCTCACTTTTCAGCATGTATTTCTTTAGAAATCCAAAAAGAACTGCTCCTCAGCTTAAAAACAGTGTGGTCAGCGGAGCCGATGGCGTTGTGGTCTTCTCAGGCGAGGCCTACGAGAGGTTTTTTTTAAAAAAGTACACAAAGAGGGTTAGTGTATTTATGTCCCTTTTTGATGTGCATGTTAACAGAAGCCCTGTTGATGGAGTTGTTGAGGGTATAGTTTACAATAAAGGTAAATTCATCTCAGCCAACAAGGATAAAGCATCTCTTGAAAATGAACAGTGTGCAATTAAAATAAGAACCGAAGATGGTAGAAATATCGTAATGGTACAGATTGCAGGCCTTGTGGCAAGAAGAATTGAGACTTACCCACAAGTTGGAGACAGCTTGAAACGGGGTCAGATTTTAGGTTTAATAAGGTTCGGCTCAAGGGTTGATATATATGTGGAAGGGGATTTCGAAGAAGCAGTAAAACTTAAAGAGAGGGTTAGAGCTGGAGAAACAATTTTAGGGTTTATGAGATGAAGGGGAAAAAGGCTGTCTATATTTTGCCAAATCTATTTACCACTATAAATCTTGCTGCTGGCTTTTATAGTATCCTGCTTGCGGATGCAGGAAAGTGGTTATACTCTGCCTGGGTCATTATCCTTGCCGTCCTATTCGATAACCTCGATGGAAAAATAGCGAGACTTACACACACGGAGAGTCAGTTCGGCGTTGAATATGACTCACTGAGCGACCTTGTTAGTTTCGGTGTTGCCCCAGCATTTCTTGTATACTCCTATGTACTAAAGGACTTTGGCAGGCTTGGAATAATAGCATCCTTTCTATTTTTGATAAGCGGGGCATTGAGGCTCGCAAGGTTCAATGTCCAGACAACCCAGAAAGAAAATTTTATTGGACTGCCCATACCGGGCGGTGCGAGCGTGGTCGCCTCTGTCATTTTGCTATTTAACAAATATGGGCTAAATTCTCACAAATTCGATATTTTGTTTTTAATAACAATGTATATCTTAGCGTTCCTGATGATTAGCCCCATAAAGTACAGAAGCTTTAAAAAGGTCAGCACAAATAAAACAATATCAATTCGAATATTTGCACTGATTATTTTGGTTTTATCCTTAATCGTATTTAAGCCTTATATTTTTATTCCTGCTATAGCATTTATCTACATGCTTTCAGGACCGATAGAGTACACAATTAAACTTTTAAAAAGAGAAAACAGGGGGGTATCCTATGAGCAGAAAAATCATAATATTTGACACAACGCTGAGGGATGGAGAGCAATCGCCAGGGGCAAGTATGCACATTCACGAAAAGGTTGCTATAGCAAAACAGCTTGAGAAATTGGGTGTAGATGTAATAGAGGCAGGTTTTGCAGCCGCAAGCCCTGGTGATTTAGAGGCAATAAAAGAGGTTTCCAAAGAGGTGGAGAAGCCAATTGTTGCCTCACTTGCAAGGGCTGTTAAAAAGGACATAGATGCAGCAGCAGAGGCATTAAAAGATGCCAAAAGGAAAAGGATACATACATTTATAGCAACAAGCCCCATACATGTTGAAAAGAAGCTCGGCATGACTTACGAAAGGGTGGTTGAGGCTGCTGTGGACGCTGTAAAGTATGCAAGGAACTTCTCAGACGATGTTGAGTTTTCAGCAGAGGATGCAACAAGGAGCGACTGGGATTACCTGTGTGAAATATTTGAAAAAACCATCGATGCGGGAGCCACAACCATAAATGTTCCAGATACGGTGGGCTACACCACACCTCAGGAGTATTACGAGCTAATTAAGTACCTGATGAATAAGATTCCAAATATCGATAAAGCTGTTTTGAGTGTTCACTGCCACAACGACTTAGGGATGGCTACAGCAAACTCCTTGAGTGCCGTTTTGGCAGGTGCAACACAGGTAGAATGCACCATCAATGGAATTGGCGAAAGGGCGGGCAACGCCGCCATGGAAGAGATAGTTATGGCTTTGAAAGTACGCGCTGACTTTTACAAAGGATGCTATACAGACATAAACACAAAAGAGATATACAGAACAAGCAGAATGGTCAGCAAACTCACTGGACTAAAAGTCCAGAGAAACAAAGCTATAGTTGGAAAGAACGCTTTTGCACATGAGGCTGGAATCCACCAGGACGGTTTAATCAAAGAAAAGAGCACATACGAAATAATGAAACCAGAGGATGTTGGTATAGAGACAAGCAAACTTGTGTTAGGAAAACACTCTGGAAGACATGGGCTTGAAGTGAGACTCAAGGAGCTTGGATACGAGCTTACAAGGGAAGAAATTAACGAGATATTTGAGGAGTTCAAAAAGCTTGCAGACAAAAAGAAAGAGGTCTATGACGAGGATTTAAGGGCTATCGTGGAAGACAAATACAAACTCACACCAAAGGTTTACGAGTTAGTTTCACTGCAGGTCGTTTCAGGCAACTCCACAAGCCCAACAGCCACAATAAAACTGGTCAAGGATGGCGAAGAATTCGAAGATGCCGCATTGGGAGATGGACCTGTAGATGCAGTATTCAAAGCCCTTGAGAGAATTACCTATGTTAAAGGAAAACTGAAAAGCTACGACATACAGGCACTAACAGAGGGTAAAGATGCAATTGGAGAGGTTATAGTAAAGGTTTACTTCCCAGAGATAGACGATACATTGATAGGAAGGGGAACATCGACAGACATAATAGAGGCAAGCGCAAAGGCATACTTGGATGCCATAAACAAAGCACTAATGAAGATGCAAAAGTAATGGAAGATAAAAGAATTACATGCAGTGTGTGTGCGTGGAGGGCAACCTGTAAAAAGAGGTTTATGCAGGGAGGCTCTTTTGCCCTTCACTGCCCAGACTTTACCTTTGATTTAACACTAAAAGAAAGGGAAGAGGACAAAGAGAAACATGATAACACTGGAAGCAAGTAAACTAATCCTGGCAAAAGCGTTGGAGATTGCAAGGTCTCAAGAGAGTGTGACCGTGTTGGCATACTACAGCGATGTAGAGTCCTTTATCGGGGATCAGGAGCTATTTAAGAACAACGGGGTGAAAAAAATCATAGTGATGAAAGAGAACGAATACGAAGAGAACAGCGATGTTATAGATGAGTTAAAGAAAATAGGGGAGATAGTAAGGGTACCCAATGTAAAATATGACAGGATAAACAAGGTAAAAATAGCTCTAATGATCTGTACATCTTCGGGAATCTTATCAAAAGAGGATGATGTTTTGGCTTTGAGCGGTTCTGGTAATCAGGTTGACACACTTATCTTTCTCGATATTTCCAAAGAAAAAGAGCTTTTAAGCTTCAAAGGAGATATAGACTTGGAGAAATCCGTAAAGCCAGAGGTGTTCGAAAAGGTATTAAGAATAGCACTTGAACTTGCCAATCAGGGTAGGGAAGGAAAAAGTGTGGGAACGATATTTATTTTGGGGGACAAAGAGCATGTCATGGAGAACATCAAACAGATGATCTTTAACCCCTTTAAAGGATACGACCCTGATGAGAGAAACATATTGAAAGCCAATCTTGACGACACACTCAAAGAGTATAGCCTTCTTGACGGTGCAATAGTCATAGACTGCAACGGTGTTATAGAGACAGCTGGTGCCTATATATCTGTTTCTACAAACATAGAAGACCTACCCAAAGGCCTTGGCGCACGCCATATTGCAGCAGCTTCAATCACTGCCGTTACCAAAGCTATAGCCATTGTGGTATCGGAATCCACTGGAGATGTAACAATATTCAAGAACGGTTCAATTGTTACAAGAATTGAGAAGGTTGGCTGATGGCTATACTGGATGGAAAAGCATTGGCAAAAAAGATAAGGGCTTCCATAAAAAAGGAGGTTGATAGCCTAAAAAAAGAGAGTATAATACCAGGGCTCGCATTTATACTTGTGGGAGATAACCCAGCCAGTCAGGTCTATGTAAACATGAAAACCAAAGCTTGTGAAGAGGTTGGAATCTACTCAATCAACCACAGGATGCCGAGTGAAATAAGCGAAAGAGAGCTAATTGAAGTAATAAAAATGCTAAACGACAACCCGATGGTTGATGGAATCCTGGTTCAGCTTCCACTTCCCAAGCACCTAAATGAAGAAAAGATAATAGAAACCATTGATTATAGAAAGGATGTGGATGGCTTTCATCCGTACAACATGGGACGGCTCGCCAGAGGAAATCCATTGTTCATCTCGTGTACACCTTACGGCATTATGAAACTTTTGAACGAATACTCCATTGATGTAAAGGGTAGGGATGTTGTGGTTGTTGGTGCTGGAAATATAACGGGAAAACCCATGGCACTGATGCTAACTAACAGTGGAGCTACGGTTCAGATATGCCACATCTATACCCAAAACCTGAAAGAAAAAACAAAGAGGGCAGATATTGTAATCAGTGCAGTTGGTAAGCCCAATCTAATTACGGAAGATATGGTAAAGGAGGGTGCTGTTGTTGTTGATGTAGGGATTAGCAGGGTAAAGGATAGGGTCGTCGGAGATGTGGATTTTGAAGGTGTTTCTAAAAAGGCATCCTATATAACACCCGTTCCTGGTGGTGTGGGACCCATGACAATAGCAATGTTGCTTTACAACACCCTGCAATCCGTAAAATTTAGAAAGTAAACGGAATTTTCCCTGAAGTAAATAAAAGGTGATTGTAAGATGTTGAAGGAAGAAGTTAAAAAGGATATTTTTGTGATTGTTGAGTCGTTAGGTTTTACCATATACGACATTGAAGTAAAAACGAGAAAGCTGACAATCTATATAGACAAAGAGCAGGGAGTTACAATAGATGACTGTGAGCTGGTAAGCAAAAACATCTCAGCACTGTTGGATGTGAAAGACCCATTTCCATCAAGCTATATACTTGAGGTTTCAAGCCCAGGCATCAACAGGAAACTGAAAACTAAAGAGCATTTTGAGAGAGCTATTGGCAAAAAGTGTATAGTACACACCCATTTCCCAATAGAAAACACAAAAGTCTTTAAAGGTATTTTAACAGAGTGTGATGAAAATGGGATTTCTATAGGAAATATAAAAATTGAATTTGATAATATTAAAAAAGCCAGAGTTGACGAGATATGAGGAGGATAAAGTGAGTGAGATATTGACCATAGCAAAAAAGATTTCTGAAGAACACAGCATTGACCTTCAAACGGTTGCTGATTACCTTGCTGATGCGCTAAAAACGGCTATCACTAAAAAGTATGGTGATGAAGCAGAGGTTAGAATTGAGAAAGATATAGACAACGATGTATTTGATGTTTACATCAAAAAGAAAGTTGTAAAAAACCCTATGAGGGAAAATGAGATCTCTTTAGCAGAAGCAAAGAAAATTAAAAGAGGTGTCAAAGAGGGAGACTACATTGAAGAGAAGGTTGACGCTCGAAGCCTGGGTAGAATAGCAGTAACAACGATAAAAAATGTGATAACAAAGCTACTAAAGGATGTGGAGAAACACAAGGCGTATGAAGAGTATAAAAAGAAAATAGGAGAGATTGTTGCTGGAGAGGTTTGGAGCATAGGGGCAAACAACAATGTTATAGTGGACTTTAAAAACGCAATAGGTATACTCCCAAAGAGAGAGCAGGGGATAAACGATAAATATGTAGTTGGAGAGGTTGTTAGAGCCTATGTCCTTGATGTCGTTGAAGATCCAAAAAATGTTAGGTTAATCTTATCGAGAACGCATCCCGGCTTTGTCAAAGAGTTGTTTAAAAAAGAGGTGCCTGAGGTCAGGGAAGGGGCTGTTGAGATAAAGGCAGTAGCTCGAGAACCATCAAGGAGAACCAAGGTGGCGGTGTATTCAAAGGACTCACGAATTGACCCAATAGGAACATGCGTCGGCTCGAAGGGGGTAAGAATAGCTGCAATAGTAAGAGAGCTCGGAGATGAAAAGATAGATGTTATTAAATGGAGTGCCGACCCATCAATATACATAAGAAACGCCATGTCTCCTGCCAAGGTGATCTCTGTGGAGATTGACGAAGACCTAAAGAAAGCCAAGGTTTATGTGGATGAAGAGGAATACTCAATGGCGATAGGTAAAGGTGGAGTAAACGCAAAACTTGCAGCAAAATTAACAGGTTATAACATAGATATTCTAAAAATTACAGAAAAAGAAGAGCAGCAGGGTGAGCAGTCTGACGAGAATGGAGGTAATCAATGACATCGAAAAAGGAAGATAAAAATAAACCAAAAAAGGTTAGGGTTTATGAGATAGCAAGAAAATTGAACACAAAAAGCAATGTGGTTATAAAAAAGCTAAACGATATGGGTATTGCTGTAAAGAGCAACTTCAGTGGAGTTGACGAGAAAGATGCTTTAAAATTCATAGATGAGTGGAACAAGAGCAAGAAACAGGCAATAAAAGAGGTTAGGGAAAAGAAAAAAGAGGAGGAAAAGAAAAAAAAGAAAGAGGAACAAAAGAAGGTAGAAAAACCAAAAAAAGCTGAAAAACCTAAGTTTAAGAAAAAGGAGTTTCTGGAAGAGTCACTCCCAAAAAAATTCAAAAAAAGAAAAAAATATAAAAAAGCAGCAAAAGGAGAAGCGGAAGCAGAAGAAGAGACAAAAACAATAAAGTACAATCCAACTATGACTGTGTTTGAGTTCGCACAGGAGCTTGGAGTTGACTTCTCAGAGGTTCTATCCAAACTATTTGAGCTCGGGGTTCTTGCAAGAAAAAACGATATTATCGGTGAAGATGCCGCAAAAATCATAGCTGAAGAGTACGGTTTTGAATTGGAAGAGCCTAAAGAGAGTGAGTATATCGATGAGGCGTTGCAAGAGATTGAGGACAAACCAGAAGATTTAGTGGAAAGGCCTCCTATCGTTACCGTAATGGGACATGTTGACCACGGAAAAACATCAATACTGGATGCCATCAAAAGCACAAACATAGCAGAAAGGGAGGCTGGAGGCATAACCCAGCACATAGCAGCCTACACCGTAAAGGTGGATGATAAATACATCACATTCCTTGACACACCCGGGCATGAGGCTTTCACAGAGATGAGGGCTCGTGGTGCCCAGATTACAGATATAGTTGTTTTAGTTGTTGCTGCTGATGATGGGGTTATGCCACAAACCGTTGAGGCGATTAACCACTCGAAAGCTGCCAATGTCCCTATAGTTGTAGCCATAAATAAAATAGACAAACCAAACGCCAATCCAGAGAGGGTTAAGCAGGAGCTTGCAAACTACGGTATAGTTCCTGAAGAGTGGGGAGGAAACAACCTTTTTGTTAATGTAAGTGCCAAGAAAAGAATAGGTATAGATGAGCTATTGGAGGCTATTCTTCTTCAAGCCGAAATGATGGAATTGAAAGCCAATCCCAATAAAAGAGCCAAGGCCGTTGTTGTGGAAGCAAGACTTGATAAGAACAGGGGTCCTGTGGCTACTGTGGTTGTGAAAGAGGGAACGCTTAAGCAGGGAGATTCCTTTATTGTGGGTGTCCAATACGGTAAGGCAAGAGCCCTAATAGATGACAGGGGAAGAAAGGTTAAAGAGGTTAAGCCTTCATTTGCAGCTGAGATTCTTGGACTGCACGGTGTCCCAGAGCCAGGAGACACCCTGATCGTTGTAAGCGATGAGAAAAAAGCAAAAGAGATAGCCCAGAAGAGACAGGAAGAGCAAAAACAGGCAGTATTAACCCAGAAAACCATAAACCTTGAAAACATATTTGAGCAGATTGAAGGTGGAGAACTCAAAGAGCTACCCATAATCCTTAAAGCCGATGTGTACGGCTCAATAGAGGCAATATCAAACGCACTTTCGAAACTTTCCACGGATGAGGTTACGGTTAAAGTCATACACTCTGCCGTAGGAGCTATTTCAAAAACCGATGTAAACTTAGCAAAAGCCAGTGGGGCTATAATAATAGGATTCAATGTTAGGCCTACACAGGAGGCATTAAAGCTTGCAAACGACCTCAAAGTGGATATTAGAACATACAAGGTCATATACGACATAGTGGATGATGTCAAAAAATCACTATCAGGACTTCTTGCTCCAGAGGAAAAAGAGGAGGTACTGGGCAGGGTCGAGGTTAGACAGACATTCAAGGTACCAAAGGTTGGTGTGGTTGCAGGATGTTATGTAACCTATGGAAAGATTGCAAGAAACGCAAAGGTTAGGGTTTTAAGAGATGGGGTGATAATTCACGAAGGAAATATAGCATCCCTAAAGAGATTTAAAGACGATGTGAGTGAGGTTCAGCAGGGTTATGAGTGCGGGGTCAGGATAGATGGATTTAACGACATAAAAGAGGGAGATGTAATAGAGGTTTACAGAATAGTAAAAGTACAAAGAGAGCTGTGATTGTAGGTTTAATGCAGATAGAGATAAGGATCGAAGATAGCTTTACATTGAAAGACAAAAGAAGGGTCTTAAAAAGCCTGATAGAGAGAACCAAGAGAAACTTCAATGTCTCAATAGCCGAAGTTGACAACAACGAAATTGTAAATTTTGCCACATTGGGACTGTCAACGGTAAGCAACAGTACAAGGTTTATAGACGAGGTCTTTGATAAAATCCTTGGTTTTTTAGAAAACAACTTTAATATTGAGATAGTAAAAGCAAAAAGGGAACTGATATGAGAAGGAACAGTGGCTATAAGAGAAAGGATAGAGTGGCAAGTGAAATTAAAAAAGCTGTGTCTCAAATTATAGGCATGGAAAGTGGAAACGAAAACCTAAAAAGCATAACCTTGACAGATGTTGAGCTAAGCGAAGACTTAAGAATTGCCAAAATCTATGTGAGTTCAAGCTTAAGTGAAATGACAGAGCAGGGAACACTTGAAACACTTAACAAGGCTTCTGGTTTTATAAAAAGAAGCCTCGCCAAGAAGGTTAGACTGAAGTATATGCCCAAACTCATCTTTGAATACGACACATCCATAGACTACGGTTTTAAAATAGACGGAATATTGAAGGAGATAGAAAAGAAAGATGAAACATGAAATTGGAAAAATCATAAAGGAGAAAAACTCGTTTCTCGTTGTAACCCATAAAAACCCCGACGGAGATGCCATAGGCTCATCTTTCGCCCTGTACAATGTTCTTAAGGAGCTTGGAAAAACTGTTTACCTTGAGATACCAACAAAACCAGCCTATATTTACGATTTTCTTGACGATTACAATGCTGTCGAGATAACAACTAACTCTAAGGATGTTGAGGTGGTTATAGCCTTGGACAGCGCAGAGATGCACAGGTGCGGGCTCGATAAGGAGTATGTCAAAGATAAACTACTCATTAACATAGATCATCACAAAACCAACCCTGGCTTTGGGAATATAAATCTGATAGAACCAGAGGCAGCTGCCGTTGGATGTATAGTATACGATATCTTAAAAAGCAACGGACTACCTATAACAAAAAAGACGGCAGAGTACCTGTATCTGAGCATCCTAACCGATACAGGCTCTTTTAGATACTCATCCACAAGCCCAAAAACATTCAAGGTGGCAGCAGAGCTATTGGAAAAAGGTGTAGAGCCCTGGTATATAGCTTCAAATGTCTATGAGAGGGAAAAGCCCGAAACCTACAAACTGTTATCTTTAACCCTTGACACACTAGAACTTCATCTAAGTGGGAAATTGGCACTGCTCTACACAACACAAGATATGTTCAAAAGGACAAACACAACAGCCGACAATACAGAAAGTTTTGTGAACTTTGCCAGAAGCATAAGGGGCGTTGAGGTAGGGGTTTTTTTGAGAGAGGATGAACCCAATGTTTTTAAAATAAGTATAAGAAGTAGAGGCAGCGTTGATGTAAGTGAGGTGGCAGCAAGATTTGAAGGGGGTGGACATAAAAACGCTGCTGGCGGCACATTGAGGGCACCCTTCAAAGAGGCAAAGCAGAAAATCATAGATGCGTTCAGCTTTCTCAAATAGATGAAAAGTGGAATAATTTTAATAGACAAACCCTCAGGCATCACCACCTTTGATGTTATAAGGAGTTTAAGAAAAAGGCTGGGAATAAAAAAGATGGGACATGCTGGCGTACTGGATAAAATGGCCACAGGGCTTGTCGTTGTAGGTATCAACAAAGCCACAAAGCTGTTGAGCATCTTTGAGAATGGAGACAAGGTTTACGAAGCTGAATTTACATTTGGTATAGAAACAGACACCTACGACCTTTATGGTAGGGTATTATATAAAAAGGATGTGGACAGGATAGAGGAAAACAGGTTGGCTGAAATTTTAAACCACTACATTGGCGAGATTGAGCAAACCCCACCTCCGTTTTCGAACATTAAAATCAGAGGAAAAAGGTCATACAAATACGCCTTAAAAAAAGAACAGGTGGAACTACCCAAAAGGAGAGTTAAAATATACTCAATGGAGTTGGTTTCCGTTGAAGAAAATAGAGCCAGGTTCAGGATAAAGTGCTCGAAAGGAACATATATTAGATCACTGGCACACGATATGGGAGCGGAGCTCGGATGTGGAGCTATAGTCACTAACCTCAAAAGAACATATATACACCCCTTCTCTCTTGAACAGGCATCAACTCTATCAGACCCCAAAATCATGTCAGTGGATGAAGCCTTAAAATTTATGGATGAGATAGTTGTTGACCAGATTGTAGTCAACACCATAAAAAACGGCTATCCAATCTGTAAACTTATAAACTGTTCTAAACTCAAAGAACCTTACTACAGACTAATAGACGACAGGGCAAAGACCGTAGCTGTGATAGAGAAAAGCGGTAAAACCTACACATACAGAGCAATCTTTTAATTAAATAAACTGTTAAAATAGAGTCAGCTATTGACTTTATGTTGTTAAGGGAGTATTTTATATAAAAACTAAAGGGAGGTATAGCTATGGGTGAAATAGATGTAAAAATTAAGGGCTGGTGTAAAAACTATCCCGGAGACAGGCCTCCGAGATTTTTACGGGCTTTCCTGCTGTTATTTTTGGCTGAAGGTGAAACACACGGATACGAGCTTATAGAGAAGTTAAAAGAGATTGGTGTAAAGTACGAAACATACGAGTTTGGGTATGTATACAAAACATTGAGAAACATGGAAAAAGAGGGACTTTTAAGCTCTCGGTGGAATGTAAAAGAGAAGGGCGCCGCAAAACGCATATACAGAATTACAGAAAAGGGTAGGCAGAATTTGGATGAATGGGCTGCTGTGCTTACAAACATAAGGGATAGCCTGAACAGCTTTTTAGAAGCGTATGAAAAGATAAAAGAGAAATACGAAAAGTCCAAATAATCATAGATGTACAGGGTCAGCGTAGATTATCTAAAGCCCGGAATGGTTTTGGGCAAAGCCATAATAAGCGACAATGGAACCGTTCTACTTAACAAAGGTGTAAAGCTCACACAGTTCTATATAGATAGATTAAAAAAGCTGGGCTACGATACCGTTTTCATCGAAGACCCGGATACGAGTGATATAGTTGTTGAAGATGATATAAGAGAACAGACAAGAAGAAAAGCAATTCAGCACATCCGCGCTCTGTTCAGTATACCGCTGAGTGAATTAAAGGATGTTAAGAAAGCTACTGTGGGAGAGATTAAAAATAGTATCGAGCGGGGCGGCATAAAAGAAAAACTTGCCAATTCAAAGGTTTTGAAAAATATAGGTGCCATATCCTATCAAATCGTCGATGAGGTTTTAGACAACAAAATGCTCAGTGGACTTGTCAGCTTCAAAAGGTTCAGTGATTTTACATACAAGCACTGCGTAGATGTAACGGTTATATCAATTGCCCTTGCCGATAAATTTCTATACGATAAAAACAAACTCATCGAACTCGCAAAAGGGTGTCTCCTTCACGATATAGGGAGGGTCTTAATTGACAGGAGCCTTTACGAAGAGCCGAGGAAACTTTCTAAAGAGGAGTTTGAAAAGATTAAAACGCACCCCTCGTTGGGGTATATAACTCTGAAAGATATAGCAGACATTGGTATCATAGCAGCCCATATTGTTTATCAACACCACGAACAACAAAACGGAGAAGGGTATCCAAGGGGACTTAAGGGAGATAACACGATGCCACTACCAAGGAAAGAGATTAAAAAAGGTTATATTATGCCACTCGCTGAGATAGTTTATGCAGCCAATGTTTACGACGCCCTTGTCTCTCCCCGTGTCTATAGAAGTGCATATACACCTGACCAGGCTTTCTTTATCATGAAAAGAATGGCTGGAACACACATAAACAGGGAAGTGTTGAAAATGATGTTCGAGGTGATACCTGCCTACCCCCTTGGCACTACGGTGATAATTTCTTCGGGTAAATTCAAAAACTATATCGGTGTTGTATCAAAAATAAACAGAGATAACCTATCGAGGCCTGTAATCAGGGTAATTTTCAACGACAGAAAAAAACGCATTGAACCTTTTGAAATAGACCTTTCAGCCAATCCACATATAAATATAAGCGGAATAATTATCTAAAGACGCTTTTCAGCATCGATAATACCAATGGCAAGAACTACGATAACCACTAAAGAAACAATCAAAACAACAGGTACAGAGCCAATTTTTGGACCTATATGGCTGGCAAGGAGTATTGACATACCAATTATAACTGCACTCATTACAAGACTTATACCTATCTGCCGTGCTACATACCTGAAAGTATCTATCATCCTTGAAAATTCATCTACCTCTGCTGTTATTTTAAAAGAGCCCTTCTGCATGGAGTTAACTATGTGTTTGGTTGCGGACGGCAGCTTTTTTGCAGCTATCAGATAATCTGGGCTGGGTTTTAAGAGCAATCTTAAAATATTTAAAGGGGAGTAGTACTTCTTGGCAAATCTTCTAAAATATGGTGCTGCCACATCAACGAAATTGAACTCAGGGTAGAAATCCCTACCGACACCATCTGCTATCATTATAGCTCTCAAAAGCCTCGATGAGCTTCTCTTAACCACAATCCCGTGCTTTCTCAAAACGGCAAAAACATCCCTTAGAATTCTCGTCAAATTCATCCTTTTTAAAGGTAAAGAGTGATACATCTCTATAAGTTCATCGATATCAACAAGCAGCTCATCCTCATCCACATCGTCTCCCATAGCAGCAAAATTCTCAATTGAGTAAAATATCTTTGTGGCATCTTTCTCTATAAATCCTGAAATCATCTCAATAAGATTGACCTTATCCTCATTTGTAATCTTTCCCACCATTCCGTAATCGATATAACATATTCTTCCATCTTTCATTATTATGATGTTGCCTGGATGGGGGTCAGCGTGGAACAAACCAACATCGAAAATTTGATACCAAAACACTTTAGCCCCTTTAACGGCAAGCTCCTTTAAGTTAAAGCCCGCCTCAACCAACCCCTTTTTATTGGTTGCTTTATGGCCAAAAATATACTCCATAGTTATGATTTTTCTCGTTGTATATTGCCAGAAAACCTTCGGAACATAAACATAATCAAATTTTGAAAGGTTTTTCTTAAAAACCTCTATAAAGTGTGCCTCTATCTCGTAATCCATCTCTCGCCTTATTGTCTTGTCAAATTCATCTATCAAAGGCATAATATCGAAGTGGAAAAACTGCTTAACCCTTTTAGAAATAAGCATTCCAAGCCTTTTAAGAAGGAACATATCAGATGCTATGACTTCCTCAATGCCAGGCCTCTGAATCTTTACGGCTACATACTCTCCACTCTTGAGTTTGGCTTTATGGACTTGCCCGAGCGAGGCAGATGCCTCCGGGAGCTTGTCAAACTCATCAAACAAATCTTCCATACTTCTAGATAGCTCACTCTCTATAATCCTTTTGACTTCATCGAACCCAAAGGGCTCAACATTATCCTGAAGCTGCTTTAACTCCTCAATAAACGATTCTGGCAGTATACCCTCCTGGGTGCTCAATAGTTGACCAAATTTAACAAATGTGGGACCCAACTCCTCAAGCATCCTTTTAAATCTAACTGCAACAGTTGATTCATCAACAGACTTTTTCCTAATCCTTGTAAACTCAGCAAGCTCCCCTAAACCATATTTTGTGATAATATAGGCTATCTGATTAAAACGCTTAAAACCAGAAATCGCTCTTGCTTTTTTTATTCCCATCTCCTGTAAAGGCGGTTTTCTATACCCATTGAATCAAGTATCCTTCCAACCACAAAATCAACAATGTCGGATATGCTCTTTGGCTTACCATAAAACGCAGGAGCAGGCGGTAAAATAACAACACCCAACCGTGCGAGTTTCAACATATTCTCAAGGTGAATAGCAGAAAGTGGGGTCTCCCTTGGAACAAGAATGAGTTTTCTCTTTTCTTTTATGCAAACATCCGCACATCTACATATTAAATTTTCAGAAAAACCATGAGCAATGGCGGAAAGCGTCTTCATCGAGCATGGAACAACTACACAGCTGTCAAGTATATGGGACCCTGAAGCGAGGGGTGAATAAAAATCACTATTTTTATAAAGTTTAAACCCCATACTTTTGGTAAATTCAAAAAAATTCAAGGAAAGCTCATCTTCAAAAATCTTTTTTGCGTCTTCAGATATTACAACAGATAGCTCAACTCTATTTTCAAGGTAATCTATTAACCGCTTCGCATAAACCGCACCTGAAGCCCCGCTAATACATACAGCAACTCTCATTGAACAACCACTGTTTTTCTTCCCACCACTCTTGCTGTCCTAACCCTCTTTGAACTTAAATACATTATGGGAATTATATCTCCATCGTAGCCCCCACGCAAGGCTTTTGCTATCGTATATATAATCACACTGCCTTGAACTACCTTTACTTTCACAAGATCACCCATCCTTACAGGTTTGTATCGTTTCGTATTGGACTGTGTAAACGGTTTACCCTTCCTAATCAGCGTTAAGGAGACCCTCCCCACTATTATAGATTTGGAGGTAAGGGCATTGGGGGGAATCCTGCTCACCTTACCATAAGTTATGTCTGAGCTCTTTATTAAACATCCTGGCTCTATCTCCCTGCTTGCCACAGGAATCTGGTAGGACTTATCGCTTGACCTTATAACAACAGATAGATTTTTATAAAATTTACCTCCCCTATACACCTCTATATCGTAGAACCTCAAGTCCTTATCTGACTTATTAAGTCTGCTTCTGAAGGTGTATTTTCCAAGAGGCAAAATATAAAACTTTCTTCCGACAAGCACTCCGCTTCTTAAACCCACTATCTTTAAAATTCTCTCTCTGCTGAGAACCACTCCTTTTGTTATCACACGAACAAGAGGGGAACCGCATATAGAAACCTTAATACCTTTTTGAAGCAACAGAGACTTTATGTAAACCCCGCTTAACACCACAGAATTATTGAGATATGGAGCGGAGCCTATAACAAAATTTGAAATATCCTTTGGATAGCGTACAGCAACATCTTTAAGCGTTATATTACCCAAACCAACTGCTGCCTTTTTTTTCAAAACTACATCACATCCAAAGGCAGAAATAGAGAACAGAGCTATGCTAACGCTTAAGGTTATTAGCAGTTTGCAACATCTCATCGCTTGTTTGAATAGCTTTTGCATTGGTTTCATAAGCCCTTTGAGCGGCTATCATTTCAACCATCTCCTGAACAACACTAACATTACTCATCTCAAGCACACCCTGTTCAAGGGTTCCAAGCCCGTTGGTTCCGGGATTTCCAATCGTTGCAGTACCAGAAGATTGTGTATCCTGATAAAGGTTGTGTCCTAAAGCTTTTAAGCCAGCTGGATTTACAAAGTATGCAAGCTGAATCTGACCAATCTGCGTAGGTGTTGTCTGTCCAGCCTCTAAAACAGAAACTGTTCCATCGTTTCCTATATTTATTGCAACTGCATCATTGGGTATTGTTATCTGGGGAGTTAATGGATAACCTTCAGAGTTAACAATTCTGCCATTGTTATCTATTTTAAACGCTCCGCTCCTCGTATATGCAATTGTACCATCTGGCATAAGGATCTGAAAAAACCCATGACCTGCTATTGCCACATCCAAGGGATTGCCCGTCTCTTTAAAATTACCCTGAGCAAAGTTTTTAACAACTGCAGCTGGCTTCACACCAAGACCAATCTGTATACCTGTTGGTTCAACCGTATTAGCAGTAGAGGCAACTCCTGGCTGTCTAAGCATCTGATACAGGAGGTCTTCGAAATCAGCTCTACTCCTTTTAAAACCAACGGTGTTAACATTAGCAAGGTTGTTTGCTATTGTATCAACATTCAACTGCTGGGCTTCCATGCCCGTCGCTGCAGTCCATAAAGACCTAATCATATAACTACCTCCAACTTAAGTTACCTTTGAAAGATTCCTGACCGTCTCTCCTAAAAGCTCATTGCCCAATGAGTCAATGACCCTTTGATAACGCTCAAAATTCCTCTGTGCCTCTATGAGTTTAACCATCTCTTTTACGACACTCACATTACTTAACTCAACATATCCCTCTTTCAAATATGTTGTTCTTGTAGGTAAAATCGGTGCTTCTCCATTTGTTGGTACAAAACCTGTATCTTGAGTTTTTCTAAGATTGGAGTAATTCCTAAAATCCCTGATGGCAATTTTATCAACCTTTGAACCATCAACTATAACAGTGCCATCCGTTCTTATTGTTATATGCCTTCCTGTAATCTTTATAAGCTTGTTTGTTCTATAGTAATTCTCTCCAACTACAGGGTATCCCGTATCTCTCTCAACCAATATCCCATTTGCATTAATATCGAATTGACCGTTCCTCGTATATCTCAAGCCATTTGGTGTTAATACAACGAAAAACCCTTTCCCTGAGATGGCAAAATCCAGGTTATTGCCCGTGTGTTTTAGTGGTCCTTGAGAAAAATCTATGTAGCTTTTGTCAAGGTGGGGAACAGAATCCACTGTTTCATTAATGAAATCTGAAGCTTCTTTCGTATCGGGAGGAATTGGAAGCCTGGCGTTAGCCTCACCCCATATTTTAGACCATGTTTTTACATTTATACGCTCCTTTTTAAAACCGGGTGTATCTATATTGGCTATGTTGTTTGATATGTTGTTAACCCTCTGCATCTCTATAATCATGCCACCCGCAGCATCGTAAACCCCGCTAAACATCAGCCACCTCCCTCTGAAAGGGGTAAGTAGCAAACGCCATTCCAATGAAAGAATTGTAAGTATAAAAAATTGGCTTTAATCGGGTTTAGATAGACATTGAAAAAAGAGAGGGTAAAAATCGTACAGTAGTCAACTGATAAGCTTAAGCTCCTTGCGTCTTAAAATGAGAAAAACGATTAAGTTAAGAGAAAAAATTACACCTGTCAGAATATACATTGTAGGAAAACCGAAAGCAAAGCCCAGCTGTATCC
>WFQQ01000010.1 GCA_015486965.1 Desulfurellaceae bacterium | reverse complement strand
TTCCAACACCTATAGACAAACATAAACTGCCTGATTTAAGGGCTCTTCTCTCTGAGAGAAGAGCCCTTAAATCAGGCAGTTTATGTTTGTCTATAGGTGTTGGAACGGCAACTATAAAAAGGCTTGCTTTATCTAAGACACTCTCGTCGCTTGAAAATTCTATACCATGTTTCAGAAAATCAACTCTGTTTAACTCGCCCGTTGAGTCAATGCCCCTCTTTAATTCTTCGATTCTCTCTTTTTTTAGGTCAAATCCGATTGTTTTGAAGTGTTTTGAAAGGTGGTATAGCAGGGGCATACCCACATAGCCAAGACCTATAACGGCAATGTACTTTTTACCCTCTTCAAATTCTTCAAACATGATTAAACCTCACATAAACATTTTAAAGACAAAAGCCGCTATAATCCGGTAAACGCCGAAAATCTCAAGCGTAAACCGAGATACAAAACCGATAAAAGCTTTAACTGCAACTGTGGCAGATATAAATGACACAATAAATCCAATGGCTATAAGGTGCCATCCGCTGGAGGATATGTGAATGCCACTTTTTAGAATATCGTATCCTGTAGCTGCAAACATTGTTGGGATGGCAAGAAGAAACGAGAACTCAACAGCCTCTTTCCTCGAAAGTCCAGTTAGCATTCCGCCAATAATACTCGAAGCTGAACGCGAAGTTCCAGGGATCACGGCCAAGGATTGAACGAGACCTATTACGATAGCTTGTGTGTATTTGAGCTCGTTGATTCTCTTCCATGGCGGATGTTTTTTGAAGTAAATTTCAAAAAGAATGATAACGATACCGCCGATAAAAAGCGAATAAACAACAATTACGGGATTAAACAGGTAGGTTTTGATTAATTTGTAAAGCAAAAAACCGACAATTCCTGTTGGAATAAATGCAAAAAAAATCCTCTTCCACAGCTCAAAGTCCCTTTTTAGTCTGTTGAAGTATAGAAAAACGACGCTCAGGATTGCCCCAAGCTGTATGATTATCTCAAAGCTCTTTGTGAACTCTGTCTGGGGAATACCCAGAAGTTTGCTTGCGATGATTAAATGTCCCGTCGAGGATATGGGCAAAAACTCGGTTAAACCCTCTACAATTCCTAAAACTATTGCATCAATTACACTCATTTAGCTTTCCAGCATCAGAAACTCTCTTCAATAAAGCCACTTAAGATTACGCAATCATTTAAATAAACGCAAGCCACTTGTCCCGGAGCCGGTGCAAACTGCTTTTTATCAAACTCCAAGATAAACCTATTCTTATCCACATGTACACTACACGGCTCATCTACCATCATTGAACGCAGTTTTGCAGTTGCTTTAAACTCCATACTTGGCACAAATATTTCATTCATCTTTCTAACAACCACACTCTTTTTGTATACCCTATCCTTTGTTGAAAGCATTATATCGAATGTCTCAGGGTCTATCTTTTCAACATACAAAGCTTTACTGTATGGAACTTTTAAGCCCTTTCTCTGCCCCACCGTGTAGTTAAATATCCCCTCGTGTTTTTTTATCCTTTTCCCATCCAAAATAAAATAACCGATCCCATAATTTGGGTACTCTCTAATAAGTGTGCTTCTGTAGTCCCCTTTAATAAAACAAACCTCATAACTCTCTTTCTTTTTGGCGGTGGGCAAACCCAATTTTTTTGCGATTTTCCTTGTATAAAACTTTGAGCCAATCTCCTCAAGGGGAAAGATAAGCTTTTTTATTTGTTCTTCTTCTAAAAACGATAGAAAATATGATTGATCTTTATTTGGGTTGTGCGATTTACAGATTACATGATGACCGTTTAAATTCCCCTTTTTTGCATAGTGTCCCGTTGCAACGGTTTTTATTCCCAGGCTTTCTGCCTTTTCTATCAGGAATTTAAACTTTGCAAATCTATTACAATAGACGCAAGGGTTAGGCGTTTTGCCCCTCTTGTATGTTTCAAAGAAGTAGTCTATCACAGTTTTTTTGAACTCCTCTGTGTAATCAAAGATATAAAGTGGTATGCTCAAACGCTCTGCCACCCTTTTTGCATCTTCTATGTAGCCTTCGTCTTCATGAAGTTTCAGGGTTATACCAATAACATCAAAACCCTTTTCCTTTAACAGGTATGCAGCAACACTTGAATCAACACCACCCGATAGGGCTATAGCAACTCTTTCCACCTATCTAACACCAAATGAGCATGCGTGCAGATAGGAATATCCGCCGTTCTTTTCTCTGTATAAGCACTTTCTTGTCGGAGCTTCACTGTTGTTTGATACAAGCGAAACTTGAACAGCCGAGCTTATGGCTTCAATTGGTATATCCTTTTTGAAATGTTCTTTTATGTATCTTTGTATATCGCCTTCTGTGAATGGGATTCTGCCCGTCTCGTCAAGCGCCCTGCTCGCCTTTTTAACAAGCATCACAACACCCATGAAATTTCCTCCTTGAAAAGTTTTTGTAAAGTTTATTTCACTGAGCTTAACCGCGTCAAGAAAATACCTTGTAAGCGCACCCCATTTTGATTAAAATTTTCTTATGGTTGTGCTTTTTACTTTGATCTTGTTATTCATATCCAATCAGGCGTTAAGCCATACTGTCTGCGATAACATCACCCTGAGCAAAATCATGCCCTACATGCCACCAGACTATAGAATTATCAGCAAAAAGCCCGTGAAGGGAGTAAATCTTTGCGATATTCTGATTGAAGTTAATGGAAAGATTATCCCCATTTACGCAAATAGCAAAATTGCAATTGTGGGTTCTCTGTTTAAAAACGGGAAATCTTTAAGCGATAAAGAGGTAAACGACTATCTATCCTGTCGGTTTAAAAAGAGGTTTCAAAAGTACGGTAAGAGCTTGGATTCTATTGTTGCATGCAGCTATTATCCAAAAGGCTCTAAGAAAAGTAATTTTTTCTATCTCATTGTTGACCCGAACAGTCCTTATGCAAATAGCATTAAAAACGAGATAGAGCAGATTGCCAACAGGCTCAAGATGGGTGTCAAGTTGATTCTGGTTAACAAGTATAAAGGCTCTGAGAGCAAAATCTTATCCTTTATCTGCAACAGAAAGGGTTTTAAAGACTATTTATCGGGCAACTATGGAAAACCAAATAGCTGCAGAAAGGGACGGGATTATGTTAAAAGGAGCAGTGAGCTGATCTTTGGCAAATTCAACATCTCCTACACCCCCACATTTATCACACAATCTGGAAAAAAGGAATCGGGTATAAACACTCGATTGATTAAACACTTTCTGAAGAAGAATGGCAAATAGCTAAAGGTTAGTTATTTGCCTGTATAAGCCCTCTTTCGAGATATAGTCTATTAGCTTGGCATAAATACGGTTCACAGAGAGTGTTCTTGCATCGCCAACGATAATTAGCTTTCTCTTAGCTCTTGTTATTGCCACATTGAGTCTTCGCTTGTCCCTTAAAAAGCCAATCTCCTCATTTTCATTTGCCCTGACAAGACTTAAAACTATAACCTCTTTCTCTCTGCCCTGAAACCCATCGATAGATTTTATCTCCACATCGGGAATTATTCTTTTTAAGTACTCTTCGTGGTCTTTGTAAGGTGTGATGATGCCGAGTTTTTCTAAATACAACCCGATTGTTTTTAGCTCATCTACTATTTTTTTCACAAATTCAGCTTCAAGAGGGTTGTATTTAGAAAAACTCCCCCTTTTGTTTTCCTCTAAGAACTTTCCCATGGTGTCGTAAAATACAATCGGAACATCAAAACCCAAAAACTCACTTGTGCCTGCAATGTCGCTTAGGACTATGTCTTTTACACTTTCGTGGGATTCAACGACGCAACCATAGAATTCGCAACTGGGGAATCTGTTTATCACATCGTTCATCCTGTACTGGACTTTGAGTGTGTAACAGTTGGTAGGAAACAGATTTGCAAATCGTTCAAACATGCTAAAGTTAAGCCTTTTTGCGTGTTCAGATAGAACTGTCGGTGGCAGTTGTTTGTGGTCTCCCGCCATTATCAGCCTTTTACCCTTTATTATTGGAATTAGTGCGCTTGGCTCAATGGATTGGGCAGCCTCATCCATGAACACCACATCAAACTTAAGATCCTCTAAAAACTCACTGCCAGCACCTGAATTTGTGGCAAAGATAATCTCCGCGTTTTTGAGTTGCTCATCTATAATTTTCTTCAAAATTTCCTCTTTCTGCTCGTATAGATAGCCAATCTTTGAACTTAACTCTATCCAGCCAGCCATCTGCCTGATCCTTGAAAGCTTAATCCCCCTTTTTGATTTTCCTGTTGTGGCAAGTGTTAAAATTTCATCGTTTGAAAGCCCTCTCCTCAGTGCTGGTGTAGGCTTTTTAAACTGTTTCTCTCTTCTTTTTTTCAGTGTGTCTATCTGGTCTAAAGTTTTCTCTATTTCTCTGTAGCGTGGATCTTCCCTGATAATAACATCTAACGAGTGTTTAAGCAGATCGCCCTCAATTTTTGCTGGGTGGCC
>WFQQ01000009.1 GCA_015486965.1 Desulfurellaceae bacterium | reverse complement strand
TTTCTCCCCTTTGAATCCACGACCTCTTTTCCTTTGTAGATAATCGCCAAAATAGCAGCGGATGAATATTCGTAGCCACCAAGCACTTTTTTGCCATATTTTTTGCCATATTTTTCGTTGAACTTTTTGTACTTTCCACCCCATGCGTTGGGTATGTATATGCCATATGGAACAGGGTTTTCAGCCAGATAAGGGGGAAGAAGCTTCTCTATGTTGACCTTTGTTCCGTTGTTTTTAATGAGGTAATATGTCTTAGCAGATGAAATTACAGGTGTTGATAATATAATGTTAAATATAATAAACCACTTTATCAGCTTCACTTCAACCCCCTTTAGTTTTTAATCCTAATAGAATTATAGGACAATTTGAGCTTGTGGCAATGGGGTTTTTTAAAGTATTAAATTTGGAAAAAAAGCGATTTTTTGGTATAAAAACGACGCAAACCAATTTCTTAGGGGGATGGTTCATGGTCTTTATCGGCTCGGATCACGGCGGTTTTGAGCTTAAAGAGAAAATTAAAGAGTTTTTAAAGGAGAAGGGCGTTGAGTTTGAGGATATGGGTTGCTTTAGCCCCGATTCGGTTGATTATCCAGACATTGCCAAAGCTGTTGCGGTTAAGGTTGCAAGTTCCGACTCAAAGGGTATACTAATTTGCGGAACTGGCATTGGCATGAGCATAGCGGCTAATAAGGTTAAAGGTGTTAGATGCGCTCTGTGTCATGATGCTTATACGGCTGAGTTTGCACGCAGGCATAACAATGCAAATATTATAGCTTTTGGTGGGAGAACAACGGGCATTGAGATTGCAAAACAGATGGTGGAAATATTTTTAAATACGCCGTTTGACGGTGGAAGACATGAAAGAAGGGTGAAAAAAATTATGGATTTGGAGGATTTATGAGTGTTTTAAAGGATTTCGATCCGGATATTTTCAATGCCATTGAGAATGAAAAGAAAAGGCAGATGTATGGCCTCGAACTTATTGCCAGTGAGAATTTGGTATCTCGAGCTGTACTTGAGGCTCAAGGCTCCATATTAACAAACAAATATGCCGAAGGTTATCCAGGCAAGAGATATTACGGTGGATGCGAGTATGTAGATGTTGTTGAAAATATAGCAATCGAGAGGGCTAAAGAGCTGTTTGGGGCAGAGCATGCAAATGTTCAACCACACTCGGGCTCTCAGGCAAATATGGCGGTTTACATGGCTACTCTGAATCCCCACGATAGACTTCTGGGTATGGATTTGTCAAACGGTGGACACCTTACACATGGGGCGCGTGTAAGTTTCTCTGGAAAACTCTACATAAGCTTTGGATATGGTGTTAACCCAGAAACGGGGTTGATTGATTACGATGAAGTGCAGGCTATTGCTGATGAGTTTAAACCAAGATTGATTGTATGTGGAGCAAGTGCCTATCCGAGAATTATAGATTTTAAAAGGTTCAGAGAGATTGCAGATAGTGTCGGTGCCTATCTCATGGCCGACATTGCACACATTGCTGGTCTTGTAGCTGCGGGTTTACATCCAAGCCCCATTCCATACTGTGAATTTGTTACAACGACAACCCATAAGACTTTAAGGGGACCAAGAGGCGGCATGATTTTAACAAAAGAGTTCTTTGCAAAGCCGATAGATAAGATGGTTTTCCCCGGTATGCAGGGGGGACCTCTGATGCATGTTATTGCAGCTAAAGCTGTTTGTTTTAAAGAGGCTATGAGCGAGGAGTTTAAGGAGTATCAAAAGCAGGTTGTTAAGAATGCGAAAAAACTGGCGCAAGTGTTAATGGAAAGCGGATTTAAGCTTGTAAGCGGTGGAACGGATAACCACTTGATGCTTGTGGATTTGACAGATAAAAAGATAACGGGCAAAGAAGCAGAGGAGGCTTTGGGCAAGGTTGGAATAACGGTAAACAAAAACACAATTCCTGGGGATACACAGAGCCCGTTTGTCACAAGCGGTATAAGGATAGGCACACCAGCCATCACTACCCGTGGTATGAAAGAGAAGGAGATGGAGAAAATCGGAGAGTTTATTACAGAAACACTTAACAACATCGGTAATGAGAAAAAATATGCAGTAATAAGAGAAGAGGTGAGGAAACTCTGCGAAGAGTTTATGTTCTACTCTGTTTGATTTTTATACTTTCCATAAGTTCAAGTGCAGCCGAGCTCTCTTTTTATAAGGAGAATGGCAAATCCTTTTTTAAAATTACAGGTGTGGGCAAGAGGGCAAAGCTATATGTAAGGGGTAGATATTTTGTTGCTTACTTCCCGGGTAAACTGTTAAAGAAGGAGCTTTTTGGCAGAAATCTAAATGATAGGTATTTTCACAGCTTTTACTTAGAGAACAATGACAACTCATCCCAGATAGTAATAGAGTGCAACAGGGGATACATCCCTTCGTATAAAATAGACAACACAACCGTTATAGTTGAAGCTTTAAAAGAAAAAAAGAACAGGGGAAGTGGAAAAAGTCTTATACCTCCACCTGTGAGCTTACTTGCCACACCTTTCTATGTTTCTGAAAACACATTCTCTCCAGTGGAGAGGTCCAAGGTCAGCTATGACGAGACACTGTTTTTTAGCGGTGTAAGGGCTTTTTATATTAAAAACTATCAACTTGCCGCTGCATTTTTTAGGGAGATAATAAACAAGTATCCAGAAAGCCCATTTTTTATCAGTGCTTACTTTCTTTTAGGTGATTGCTATAGGAACATGAATAATTACGACCTTGCTCTAAGAACATACACCAAGGCTATTAAGCTTGCCCCCAAAAATGGCGCAGTGGTTCAAACGCTCTTTTCAATGGCGAGTATCTATGAAAAGAAGAAAATGTTCATGGCTGCGAGGAATATCTACTACAGGGTGATTAAAGATTTTGCAGGGACAAAGTGGGCAGAGGAGGCAAAGTTCCTGCTTGGTTTGAGTTATTACAAAGAAAATCGCTGCAGAAATGCGCTTGATAGATTTTTAAATATTGATAAAGGAAGCGAATACTATCCCTTGAGTATGCTTCTTGCTGCTGAGTGTTTCTATAGGATGAAAGATTATGCAAAAACCGTGCTTGCCTATTACTACATGTCAAACAGAATGAACAGTATCGACCCAAAGGTTTACTATAAGGAGCTTGGGGATGTAGGTGTTGCTCTCTGCAAGTTTGAGGATTACAAACAGGCAGAGAAGGTGTTTGATTACATGGAGTCAACGAGGGTTGAGAGTATAGTTGAGTATTCCTACATAGACAGGATGAAGTGCGACCTCAAGAAGGGCGATTATGACGATTTGGATCTTAAAGGAGCATACATATTAAAGCACTCAAAGAATGCAAAATTGAGGAAGGAAGCCCGCAAGTTAATGGATGAGGCAAAGTTAAAGAGGGGGCAGGTGAGTGAAAAAACAATAGACGAAATCATGGCAAAGTATAGAAATGACCCAGATGTTGTATCTTTAGCCCTGTATGTTTATGCTAAGAAGAATTTCATGGATAAAAATTGCAAGAAAACACTGAAGTACCTTGTAAAGTTGAAGAAGCTTTATCCAGATAGTGAGTACAATAAAGAGGGCTCCAAAATGGCTGCAGAGTGCATCAATAAGATGTTGGAGCAGTTCTACAAACAGCCGTCTCTGGGTGAGATAAACTACCTATACTCCGTTGCCGCTTTACTTAAACCCAAAGGTGCTGACCTTTGTAAGCTTTCGTGGGGGCTTGTGTTTGCTGGCGAGACAGGTATGGTTGAAAAAATTATGCATCTCATATCTGATGATGAGTGTAAAAGTGCCGTTTTGGCAAAGTTCTATGTGGAGATGGGCAACAATATGAAGGCTCTTGATATAGTGAATAAGCTCAAGAGGTTTCCACCCTATGTTTACTATATCGACATGGTGTTTGGCGATATAAATTATTTCAACGGCGATTACAATAAGGCTATAACACTGTATGAAAACGCTTTGAAGATAAAAAATAAACTCATGGACGACTATCTACGATTGAGGATAGCAAAGTCTTGGTTTGGTCTTGGTAAATACGATAGGGCTATTAAAGTTCTGGATAATATAACGGTCTCCATCTACTCTGATGATGTTATCTATTTGAGAGGTTTGTCGCTTTATAAGATGGGTAAATTCAAAGATGCCATTGAGCTTTTTGAAAATCTATTGAACAATCTTAAGTATAAAGAACAGGTGTTGTTCTACCTGACAATGGCTTACCACAAACTTAACGAAAAGAAGAAGAGCATGGAGTATTTCAATCAGCTCAAGAGGTTCTATCCAAACAGTGAATATTTGAAGGTTTTGGAAGCTGTTTTGCCATGAAAGAGGAGAAATTGAAAGACCTTGCCTCACTTTTTGAGGCGGTTTTGAGAACAAGTAAAAAGCTTGAGGACTCCTATAACCAGCTTAAAAGGAAATTTGAGGTTTTAGAGGGTAAGTTAGAAAGGAACAGGCGATACCTTGAAAATATCTTGAAAAGCATAGACAGTGGGGTGTGTGCCGTTTCACTGGATGGTTTGATTACCACTTTCAACAGGAAGGCTTGCCTGGTATTTGGTGTGAAAGAGGAAGAGGTTAAGGGTAAACATTTTGGAGAGATATTTGCTATTGATGAACTTAAACATGCGAACGCAAGGCGAATCGTTGAGTTTTTTAAGGGCGGCAGGAAGATAGAATTTGAGCTTGGGGGGGAGAGAAGGATTCTTGATATATCGGCTTCTCTTGTTGTAGAGGAAGAAAAAGAGAGTGGAGCTGTGGTTGTTTTCAGTGATATAACCCAGGTTGAAAAGCTAAAAGAGGAGAGTGCAAAGAGGGAGAAACTTGCAATAATTGGACAGATGGCTGCATCCATTGCCCATGACATAAAAAATCCCCTTGCAAGTATTGAGCTGCTTGTTCCCCTTCTTGATGATGGTACAAAAAGGGAGATTGTTGACAACATTTTGGTTAGTATTAAGAGGATAAACAATATAATAAATAATACGCTTCTTTTTACAAGAACTGTTTCCTACACTCCTGAAAAGATTTTTAGTCATGAGCTTGCAAAAGAGATTAAGCTCGAAATATTTACGCAGATAAAGGATTTGGAGTATGTGGAAAACATTGAGCAGTTTGAGTTTGTAAGCGATAGGAACCTTTTGAAGAGCACCCTTGTGAATATAATATCCAATGCTTTGGATGCAGCGAAGAGCAGGGTTGTCTTTAGAGCTTTTAAGAGAGAAAAAGTTGTGTTTGAGGTCGTGGACGATGGCGAGGGAATAGAGGATGTAAATAAGATATTTGAGCCGTTTTTCACAAAGAAGAAGAACGGAACAGGGCTTGGTCTTGCCATTGTAAAAGAGGCTGTGGACATCATAAACGGCAGGGTTGAGGTTGAGACTTCAAGTAGAGGTACGCTGTTTAGAATAATTTTATGAAAGAAATAGGCAAAGCTTTAAAATTGGTGTCCATATCGTTGAAGTACTACTATCTTAATCCTAAAATTACAGATGGTGTGGTCAGGAAGTGGGCTAAAGAGGTTTGTGAACGCTTTGGTGTGGAAGTTGTTTGTGAAGGGTGGTTTGACTCTGATAAATTTTTAATACTCGCCAACCATCAAAGCTATTTTGATGTGATTGCACTTTACATCTGCTGCAGCAAGAGGCTTATATGGGTTGCTAAAGAGGAGCTTTTTGGTATCCCAATAGTGGGGCATGCATTGAGGGATTTGGGTGGTATTGCCGTTGATAGGTTTGACGATACGAAGTCAGCGAGGGCTATTTTGAAATTAATGAAGAGTTTTGACAGTGGCGGTATTGTAATCTTTCCTCAGGGTACGAGAAAGGATAAAAATACTTTTCATATGGGAGGTATATTCCTTGCAAAAAGGAAGCAATTACCTATATATCCCGTTAAGATAACTGGCTCTGAAAGGGTAATGCCCGTGGAGAGGTTTACGATAAACCCAGGTACGGTTAAGGTTAAGGTTTTTGATAGGATTGACAGCAGTAGTTTTACTGAGGATGAAATAAAAAGTATGGTGAGGGAAAAAATACTGTGGTAAAAAGAGCTCTGTTATTTATTCTGCTTGCGTTTTTCCTTGCATCGTGTTCCGTTAGGCATGTTGTTAAAACAGGTTACTACCCATATCCTGTGATGAGAAGTGTTAAACCAGGCTATACTCAGGAGGGGATTGCGTCTTGGTATGGACCAAATTTCCACGGCAAAAGAACGGCTGATGGAGAGGTTTACAACATGTATGACCATACTGCAGCAAGCAAGACATTGCCGTTCAACACGATGGTCAGGGTGATAAATTTAAATAATGGAAGGTCTACTGTTGTAAGAATAAATGATAGAGGACCATTTGTTAAGAACAGGATAATAGACCTCTCTTATGCTGCGGCGAGGGATTTGGGTATGATAGGGACAGGTACAGCTCCCGTTAAGATAGTGGTTCTGGGCAGTAATTCTGAAAATTATTCTCAAAATACGATAAAAATGCCAGAAACAGAAGAGATAGCAACGAGAGAAACTATATCCAGCAAAAGCAGTAATACTGAATATG
>WFQQ01000008.1 GCA_015486965.1 Desulfurellaceae bacterium | reverse complement strand
GTTGAACTCAAGTGATGAAGATTTTAATAACAGGTGGTATAAAGTCTGGCAAAAGCAATCTGGCTTTAAAAATTGCAAACAGGTTTGAAGGAAAAAAGGTTTTTATTGCCACAGCCGAGCCGTTTGATAGGGAGATGAAAGATAGAATAGAGAGACACAAGAGGGAGCGGGGCAGTGAATTTGAAACCATTGAAGAGCCTCTGTATTTACACAATGTTTTGGAGAAACTTAATTGCAGCGTGGCGATAGTGGATTGTTTAACCGTATGGTGTGGGAACTTGATGCACTATGGTAAGTTGGAGTTGATTGACGATTTTTTAGAGGCTTTTAAGAGAGTAAGTTATAATACCGTAGTTATCACAAACGAGGTGGGGTTGGGAGTTATTCCTTCCAATCAACTCTCCCGTGAATATGTTGACAGGCTTGGTTTGTTGAATCAGAAGGTCGCATCCCTATCAGATGTTGTTATACTGATGGTCAGCGGTCTGCCGCTTTTTATAAAGGGATATCTAAAGCTTTAAAAACTTAATCGAACTTTAAAAATTTTGCATTTTCACTCGGTTTAGCATAGCATTCATAAGAGTTAGTTAACATAGGGGCGGTCGATGGAAAGGGAAGAAAAGTTTAGCAAGATAGTTGAAGCTTCGGCAGGTTCTGGAAAAACATACAGCTTGGCAAGGCAGTTTATCAATCTGTTAGCCCTATATATGGGTGATTTCAGCTTTGTCGGGGTTTCTAAACCTACAAGTATTGGCTCTTTGGTTGCGATAACTTTCACCAACAAAGCTGCGGGCGAGATGAAAGAGAGGATTTTAAATCTCTTGAAATCTATAGGTATAGAGTCTAAAGAGCTTTCCAGCGAAGGTTTCAGGATAACAAAAGAGGGTGCTAAAAAAGCCCTCATTGAGATAATTGAAAATGCAAGTGATTTTAATGTTACGACAATAGACTCATTTATGAACCGACTTTTGAAAGCCATCTCGTTCGATGTTGGCCTGAATCCAGATTATGAGGTTAGCTTCGATAGGGACGAGCTCTTTGATATGGCGTTTTCAGAGCTTTTGAGTGATAGTTTTTTGAAAAGAGAGCTTATAGAGTTCTTAAAGGAGCAGTTGAGGTTGGATAAAGAGGGCTTTAATCCTGAGAGAATTATTAGAAGTTCAATATATCAGTATAGGGATGTACTCATACCAGAGCGCGTGCTGGATACTTTTGAGCTTATTCGATATTTTGAGGATAAATACAGTTCAAAATTTGACGATTTCGGTAATGTAAAACGGTGTTTTAACCAGCTTGAGAAGAGCTTGTCAGGTGATATTAAAACTGTTTTGGATAGTGCAACCTTTGATGGTAGTAAGAAAAGAAGCCTTGAGGGTTTTAGTCTAAGAAGCTTTAACAAGCCATCGAAGGCGGTTATCAATCTCCTTGAAGGAAATTACAAGTATATTCTTAAAAAAGATAGCAACGAGGATGATATATCTTTAGCTGAAAGATTGAGCAATATCATAAGGGAAGCGTTTGGTTATTTTCAAGATTACATTTATATTCAGGCAGCAAAAGATAGCAGCTCTGTTTTTAAGATTTTAAAAAGTTTTCGTGAAAAGGAGAGTAGGCTTTTCAATGAACTCAATATATTTGACGGAGGCAAAATTTCATCCATAGTGGGAGACTACCTAACTAAAGATGGTCTGACCTATGCTTTCTGTGTTATAGGTGAGAGGATATTACACTATTTAATAGATGAATTTCAGGATACCTCAAGGATGCAGTTTTATGCAGTTGAGCCCCTAATTGAAAACGCAATGTCTCAAGGGGGAAGTTTATTCGTTGTGGGGGATAGAAAACAGGCAATATACTCATGGAGAGGCGGTGATTACACCCTTTTTGATGAGCTAAAAGAGAGGTACAAAGGGCAAATAGACATTCTCACTCTCACTGAGAACTTCAGGTCTAAAAAAACCGTAGTAGAGTTTAACAACTCTATCTTTGCAAGCTCTCAATTTATTGAATTCTTCGAAAGAAATAGCTCTAAAAGTGATATATCTTACATTGAAGATATCAGTCAGAACGAGAAGTTTTCATCAGAGATTAGAAAAATTTACGGTGAGAACACAACCCAGAAACCAAAGAGCGAGGATGATGGTTATGTGAGGGTTATATTAAAACAGGAAGAAGAGGGGTTTGATAGAGACCAATTTAATCTCGAAAAACTCAAAGATATTTTGAATGAGCTTCTGTATGAAAAAAATGTGCAACCGAAGAATATTATGATTCTTGTAAGGTCTAAGAGAGACCTTGACACTGTTGTAGATTTTCTGCTTTACAATTTTGAGGTAGTGGGAATATTAACGGAAGACTCTCTCAAAATAAAAGCAAATGCTGAGATTAAAAAACTTCTGTTGATAGCCAGTGCTATTCTAAAGCCAGTTGACCACTATAATCTGGCTTTGGATGAGTTTGGTGTTGAAATCGACAAAGCTGTAGAAGAAAAAGCTAAGCTACTTTCTCCCTATGAGTTTTTCTCCTTTTTAATTGAGAGATTCAACCTTAATTACTCAAATAACACACTGTATTTTGATGCTTTTTTGGAAAAGGTGCTTGAGTTGAGCCTTAAAAATAGAGACCTTGGCTACATTGTTGACTATTTCAACAACCGTTCAGACATAACAGTTTCTGCTGGCGAGGGTGCAGATGCAATTAAAGTTATGACTATACATAAATCGAAGGGGCTTGAGTCTCATACGGTGATTGTACCATACTACGACTGGAAGATTAAAGCTCCGAAGGGTGCTGCTCTTTTTGGGCAGGTGAGTTTGGGTGGAGAGTTTGAGCTTCCGTTTTTTTTCAAAATAGATTCACTTCTTTCAAAAATAAACAGAGATGCGAAGGAGCTTTACGATAGAGCCAGAGTCTCATCATTCATTGAGTCTGTTAACCTTATGTATGTTGCAAACACGAGGGCAGTTCAGAATCTCTTTATAGTTGGCTCATTCAAAAAGAAAAGAGGGAAGTGCGATGGCTTTCTTCCCGTATCCTGCATCCTTCACGAAGTTCTGGGAATAGAAGATGTATTTCAGCTTGGAAAACTAAAGGTTGAAAAAAGGAAAGCAAAAGAGGGTGCCGAATTGCCGAGAAAAGAGATACACATAAACCACAACATTAGAAAATTTATTAAGAGTTATCCGGATATTTTTGAGCCTGAAGCGGGACTTGAAGCCAAAAGATTTGGAGATCTTTTCCACCAAACCATGGCGTTAATAGGGGTTTTGAGAGACAGGAGTGAAATAGAACAGGTAGCGAACAACTCCTACGAGAGGGCAAAAGGTATCATTGGATACGATATGGATGGTGTGCTTGAAAGTGTGAAAGATGCTATCGAGAGACTCTTTGAGTATTTTTCAGATATTGAGCGGTTTTTCAATGAGAAAGAGTTTGTGGATGAAAATGGAGATATACTCAGGGTGGATAGGCTATCTATAAAAAATGGTACACCCTTCATTATTGATTACAAAACAGGAGCAAAATCCAAAGAGCACATTCAACAGGTTAAACGATATATGAAGCTTTTTAAAAACTCAAAGGGTTTGATTTATTACACTAAATTTGGAGAAATAGTGTATGTTGAAGATAACTAAGGCAGACCTTGGTATAGATTTGGTTTCTTATATCTCAAATCTCTTGAAGGGAAAGAGTAAGAAAACCTTAGTTATATCTGCAAACAGGCGGCCTATAAGATTTATTGAACAAAATCTTTCACCTGAGGATACGCTTAATGTGGATTTTTACACATTGGACGAGTTTGCTCGCACTACAGTTGTTCAGTTTTCCGAAAAGGTTTTTAAGTTCCATAAAAGTGTGGAAAGAGGGCTTTTCTTCCTAAACCTGTTGTACAGCTATGCGGACAAAAATAAAGATTTTTTGAAGGTTAATAGCCCTGGTGAGCTTTTTGTGTGGGCAGGCAGGCTTTCAAGACTATTTGATGAAGTGGACAGACAGCTCCTTGGGAATATGCTCACAAACTTTGAATATGTTGAAGGTGTCAGAGAGGCACAGGTGATTTTAGGGGGATTAAAGGAGCTTTACAGGAGTTATGAGCGAGAATATGAGGATTATATGTATGCTGGTAAAGCTTTGGAGGTTGCCTCTCGACTTTCTTGCAATAGGCAATTTCAAGAGGCTTACGGGGAGTATGATTTTGTTTATCTTGGTTTTGTCTATCTATCAAAAGCAGAGCTTGAAATCTTAAAAAATATCAGCTCGATTACAGATTGCACTTTCTTTGTACAAACAGACCTGATGAACCGTGAGAGAGGTTTTAACACTTTTGGTGTGGTGGATAAGACTATAGATAAAATTAAGTCTAATTTGTCCTCTGGTATATCCTTTGAAGAACTAAAGACTGATAACATTGATGAAACAGAATTTAAAATATTTGAGTTTGATAGTGGGCTATTTCAACTGCGTAGTTGCTCAAGAATTGTTAAAGAGCTATCCAAACAGTTTGATGATGTTTCTAATCCCCGAAATATGGCTGTCATTCTACCCAAAAATCACGCCATTGTTCCTTTCTTGAGCTTTTTGGATGAAAACGAAATTCCACTCAATATAACCATGAGTTTTCCTTTTTCTACAACCCAGTTTGGTCTTTTTATAAACTCCCTATTCGATTGTCTTTTGAATGCTAAAGTTAATGCTTCAAAAAACGAGGTTTGTTTAAATCCCAATCTGCTTTTGAGGTTGCTTAACTCAAGTTTTATCGAGTTCTTCTCTTTAGAAATCATAGAATCCTGTAGTTATCTGAAAGAAAAGTTGCTTGAAAATCGCTATGGTCTTTTCTGTTTAAGCCGTGAGGTTGACAAAGAGAAGGTGTTTTTAGAAAGAATCCTGAAGCCGTTTTTTGAGATAAGTAGTTTTAAAGATGCAAAAGCAGCCTTTTCTTCCCTTTTTGATAATCTGAACTGGAGTCGTCTAAAGTCGGATAAACTTGTTGCACATACCGTGCACCACTTCTTCTCTGAAATTATTGACACCTTTGACGGTGTTAAGTTCAGTTTCTATGTGGATTTAAAGCTTGTAGCAGCTATAGTAAAACAGATGCTTTCTGAGATATATGTACCCTTTGAAGGGCACCCTCTTGAGGGCGTACAGGTTATGGGCATGCTTGAATCGAGAATGTTAACATTTGACATAGTTTTATTTGTCGATGTTAACGAAGGTGTACTGCCATCACCAGAAAGGATAGACCCTCTGATGCCTGAAGAGATAAAAAGGGCTTTGGGGCTTTCTTCTTATAGAGAGAAGGAGGAGCTTGTCAGATACAACTTTTTCAGGCTTGCATATTCATCAAAGAGGTGTTTTGTTTCCTACACAAACTCCATTGCCTCTGATAACAAGAGTTTGAGAAGCAGGTTTGTTGAGCAAATTTTGGTAAACTTGGCTCTGAAGGGTAAAAAGATAGAGCCGGTAAAGAGAGGAAGCGAGACCGGCTTTGAAAAACTTGGTGATAGGGGTGTGAGAAAGAGTAGGGAGTTGATGGAAACGGTTAAAAATATCATCGAAAGGAGCCTTTCTCCGACAGCACTTGATATGTATATGAACTGTCCTTACAGTTTTTACCTTAAGTATATTAGATGCGTTCCTCCTGCTTTAAACCTTGAGGATGAGCTCGACTCAAGCCCAATAGGAACTCTTGTGCACCTGATATTAAAGAAGGGTTTTGAGCGGTTTGAGGGCAAAGAGGTTAACTCGGATGCCTTAGGAGAGATAGAGAAAACGGTTTATAAACTTGTTGAAGGTATAAAAAGCGCTAATTACAGTTTTGGAATCGAAGAGGTGGACAGCTTTCTCAACTCTTTAAGTGATTTCAGGCGTGAAGCTTTGTATGAGGTGGTTAAATTCAGGCTTGGAAACTTTTTAGAGAAACAAAAGGAGAAGTGGCCAAACTTTGAACTGTTTGCTTTGGAGAAAGAGCTAAAAAGCAAGAAACTCCATCTTAAGGGTATTCTGGATAGAGTTGATTTGGTTGGTAATAAAGTTAGGGTTGTTGACTATAAAACTGGAAAGAGCGCTAAAAAACCCAAATCGTTCGATTTTAAAATTCTGTTCGATAGAAACGGATATTTGTATGATAAGAGTGAGCTTGAGAGATTAAAAGAGTGTGTAAGGTCAATTCAGCTCCCTGCCTACCTGGCTCTTCTTGATGAACTGTTTGCAGGGAAAGAGCTTGAGGCTTTTTTGGTGCTTCTGGGAAAGAATGAAAAAATATTCGATGAATTTAAAGTAAAGTACGAAGATCTGGAAATGTACAAAAGGGTGATTGAGTACCTGATAAATCATATAAAAAACTCTGACTACTTCTATCCTCTCTGTGGCTCCCATTGCGCATATTGTGATTATTCAGATATATGTAAGT
>WFQQ01000007.1 GCA_015486965.1 Desulfurellaceae bacterium | reverse complement strand
TCTGAACTCTTTGGTCCAGCATAGATTTCAAGTTGAGATGGAGATGTCAGGTTTGCATAAATATAATGACCATCTTTGAGTTTTGTGTAGCCCGCAAGAAGGGAGTTTGAGTTTAGCGGTATAAAGGCAAAGCAGAAGTATTTACTCTCTAAAGCTATCCAGTGTATATCCATGTCTGGTTTAATTTTTTTGTCAGTTTTAATTTTGTCGTTATCCACAAGTGCAACCGCTCCGAGATGTGAGTATTTTTTCTTCTGTAAGTCACCCAGGTCGGGTCCAGCATATACGGAGAACTCCTCTTTGAACAATTTGCCATTTTTAAAAACCTTCACTGAGAAGTCAAAAGCGTAAATGCTGTTCCTGAAGGTGAAACTCTTTATAATAGTGTACACACCGTTTGTTTTCTTAAGCAGTAGCACCGCCTTATTGTGGCTCCTTGTTAGGTGAATACTTGTTTTGTTTGGTGTATACAGTTTTGTCTCTTCTAAATTTTCAACAGGGGAGTCTTTAAATACGGTTTCCAGTGTGTTGTAACTCCCTTCACTCTTAACTAATTTTACATTTTTCCTGTTGACTTTGTATTTTTTAAGTATTAACTCCTGTATGGCACCATTAGAGCTTGATATTTTCAAAATGTAGTTATCTGTCTCGACAGTGATAACGCTACCCTTACTTTTTCGAGCCAAAGCGGTGGGTGGTGAAGCCGGATTTTTTATCTTTTTTGATTGTTTTACCACTTTAGATGGCGAGTTTTTACTCGCTGTTTTTTGTTTTACAGAGCTTTTTGGTAAAAAGAAGTATGTGTATGCAGTAATCAAGAGGGTAACGACTATTATTGCTATTAAAATGTTCCTATTGTTGCTGTTTTCCATTTTCTCTCCTTTTAAATGTAAATAGTGGTTTCACAGGTGGGTCGTATCCGCCTGCGCTCCATGGACCACATCTTATCACCCTGAACAGTGCCATCAGCACACCCTGAAAGGGACCAAATCTTTTTATTGCCTCTATGGCATAGTTTGAGCATGTTGGATAAAACCTGCAGCTTGGTGGCTTAATGGGTGATATAAATCTCTGATAAAAGCGTATCAAACCTATAAGTAATCCACCGGTTAAACTGCTAATCTTTTTTAGCATAATTTGATACAAGTCCAACAAAAAGTTTTCTCATATACTCAAGCTCACCTTTTAGTACTTTTTGTCTTGCTACAAGTATAATCCAGATGTTTTTTGGTATCTCATGCTGTGAAAGTCTCACAATCTCCCTTAATCTTCTTTTTGCCCTGTTTCTTAATACAGCTTTTCCGATCTTTCTGCTTGCAACTACTCCAACCTTAAACTCATCTTTACCCTTTAAAACAAAAAGTACAAAAAATGGTGTTACAAACTTTTCTCCCCTATCGTAAACCTCTCTGAACTCACTGTTTTTTAAAGAAAGATACTTCTTTTTAAAACTTAAACTGTTAATCTCTTTCTGCCCTTGGCTCTCCTTCTTGATAAAACCTTTCTTCCCCCTGCCGTTTTCATCCTCTTTCTAAAACCGTGGGTTCTTTTTCTCGGTTTGTTGTGCGGCTGGAATGTCCTTTTCATGTCAAATACCTCCAGTCTGTTTTAGCCCAAGAAGTATAACGGTTAACGGTTAAAAATTCAACACTTTAGTTGGTATATGGCTTAACTGTTTCTATGAGCCACAGTGTTTTGGAGACCTTGCCATGTTTTGTAATTGCCATAACTCCCACTCTTTCAAGTTTCTTTTTAAGGGGAGAGTTGTTTTTGATGAACACGAAGTTGCCTTTGATTTGAGCCCACTGCCAGCCCCTTTCACTTAAATACACCCTGAAACTACTTTTTTTGAACCTCTCAAAATTTTTTACAACACCCCCCACTATTCTTGGGTTTTTGGGAGCTATTCCAATATCAGGCTCTCTTTTGTTTAGGGCAATATATCCTTCGTTTAGAACCTCTTTAAAGTGCTCCATTGTTGACCAGTTTTTGCCTAAAATAGGTTCACGGGGCAAAAGCCAGAGCGGGGTATATCTGTTTAGTGCCGTTGCGTCCTGTGTCAGTATAGCCTCAAACCCGAGGCTTTTTGCTATGTTGATGATGGTTTTATTGTAATCCCCATAGGGAATGGCAAAAGCAAAGGGTTTGTAGTCGAAGTGCTTTTTAAAGAACTCTATGCTTTTTGTTAAATCGCTCCTTATCCAATTTTTGTACTCCTCTTCGGTCATCGGTTTCGGTGGTGATGTGAAACGGGGATGTGCATAGCTATGGGACTCAAAGTCCACACCATATCTTCGCATGGTTATGATTTGGCTTAGGGTTAGATAGTCTGGATAGTGTTTTTCTATTGCCTCTGTGGGTAAAAACACTGTTATAGGGTATCCATATTTTTTGATTGTGGGAAAGGCATTAATTAAAATGCTTTTGTATCCATCATCGAATGTCAGAACCACACATTTTTCGGGCAGTTTCCTTTTCTCTTTTAATAAATCCACCAATCTTTTTAAAGATATCACCTTATAGTTGTTGGCCTTCAAATACTCCATCTGCTTTTTAAATCTCTTTATTGAAACATTTGTTGAGGGTGTCCTATTATCACCGACTTTATGGTAAATAAAGATAACGCAGGCATTCGAGGTTTGATAGATAAGTGCAAAGAGAATAGCTAAGATTACCTTTTTCATTGCTCTATCTCCTTAACCACGCTTTTTTTCAAGGTTTCTATAATCTCCTCGAAAAGTGGAAGGAGCCTTTTTCTATCGTTGCCAGCCAAAACTACATACATCACATCATCCCCAACATTGAGCTTTCCTCTGTTTATCCATATTTCACACCCTTCAACGAACTCAAGCAAATTAGTTTTTTCTATTAGCTCTCTTAGTTTTTCTTCATCATAGTCCAAAATCATTCCTTTAACACTTTTTCCACTTTTTGAAGTTCCCCTAACAACGCCGTTGTGGACGAGCACCATTCCAAGATTATCCATGTTTGCCTTACTTTTTATCTCTGAAATAACCCTTTCAAGCTCAAATGTCCTCATACCAGAACTCCTTTCCTTCAAAGTTCTTAAAAAGAAGTCTATTTCTTTCCCGCTTTACCAGGCAATTTGGCTCTAAAACGACTTTCCCTCCACCTTCTTGTAAATCGAATGTGTATGTGGGTATGCAGATTCCACTTATCCATCCCCTGAGTTTTTTTACAAGCTCAAGTGCTTTGTCCGTTGATACTCTAAACTTTCCATTGCCAAAAGCCGCAT
>WFQQ01000006.1 GCA_015486965.1 Desulfurellaceae bacterium | reverse complement strand
CAATCATTGACTTGAATTCTTCCTTCAATTGTGTAAAAATCACATCATACATGTGTTTTTCCTCCTTTGAAGGGTTAATTTTTCTCAAAAAGGGGTTATAACATATAACCCCTCTCCCTTCAAAGGGTGACACAAGTAATTTTACACTGCCGTTTTTGGTTGGATCTATATATTCAATAGATTTTGTCATAATGTTGACTTTCTTTACCGAGTTGTATATTATGTGGGTCGATTAACAAAGGAGGTGACAGGAGTATGGCAAAGGTTACAATCAACAATAAAGAGTATGAGCTTGAGAAGCTCCCAAAAGAAGCTGTAGATCTGATTAATTCTATTAGGATAGTTGATGCAGAGGTTCAAAGATTGCAAAATCAAGTAAAGATTAATCTGGCTGCGAGGAATTTTTACTTTCAGGAGCTTCAAAAGTATCTGGAGGACTTGCCTAAAGATGATGCAACAATAAAATTTCCAGAAAATTAATTCATAACGACAGCAGAGGTGTGTTTACGAAAAAGTCAAAAACGCCCTTCTTGCAGTTAGCAGGAGTGCTAATATGCGTGCTCTTGCTAACTCCTCTTACTTCGAGGGCAATTGATCTATTAAAAGCATACGAGTTAGCCCTACACAATAATCCAAGACATTTGGCTCAATTATATGATCTCGAAGCATCTAAGGCATACAAATGGGAAGGTCTTTCTTATCTTTTGCCTCATTTAAGCTTTAGTTATTCAAAAGCGAGGTATGATTTTATATTAGCGCCGGAGTACTATAGAAACTACACATCTGAATATTATGCGCTAAACCTAAGTCAGCCGATATTTAATATGAGCTATTACGCTCGTTATAGAGCTATGAAAACGAAGGGTAAAATGAGTGAGTATTCTTATGAAGATGAAGAAAATGACTTAAGGTTTAGGGTTGCTATAGCTTATTTTAATGCATTAGATGCTTACGGTGGAGTGGTATTGGCCGAAAAAGAGAAGGATATAGCTAAAAAAGATTTAGATATAGCCACAAGAATGTTTAAGGCTGGTGTGGCAAGTAAAGATGATGTTGCACTTGCTGAATCGAGATACGATGTGGCTGTGTCCAATATGGTTGAGGCTCAGTCAGAATATAGAGCCCAGCTTTCGAATTTAGAAAGTATAATAGGAAAAAACGTAGATAATTTGGTTGGATTAAAAAATGATGTAAACTTTGATTTTTCCATAAAAACGCTACAATATTGGATGGATAGAGCAAGGATTAGCAACCCGAAGCTGAAATATTACAGAGAAAATGAGCAATACTACAAGTACAATTTAAAACAGACAATAGGCGAGCAGTTGCCATCGGTATCCTTTTTTACAACTTATGCTCATACAAACTCGAACAACTATATAGGAACACAAAAAACTACTTATAAAGTTTTTGGTATACAAGTGAATGTGCCTTTATTTGACGGAGGAAATACTATAGCTTCCATAGATGAAGCAAAGTATAGGGTTAAAGAAGCGATGGAAAATACAAGGGATCAAGAAAGACAAATTATAAATAAAATAAAAGAGGCTTTTTACGGAGTCAGCGGTGATAGATTGAAAATCAACAGTTTGAAGAGAGCTGTTGAAGCTGCAAAGATTGCCTTAAAGGGAGCGTATAAAGGTTTAAAAGCGGGCACTAAGACCATTAAAGATGTAGTGGATAACGAAAAAAATCTATATGAAGTTCAAAAGATGCTTTTGGATGCAAAATTCGATTTTTTAAAGAATTGGATAGCATTGAAAAAGTATGCTGGTGATTTATCGGATAATGACATAGTTGAGATTAACGCAAAATATTTGCAACATGGTTGGTATATGGCAGGAGATGAAGGAGGAGCAGGAATTTGTTTAGAAAAGACATACTCTCTTTACTAAGAAGAAAACAAGAAAAAAGCGAGCTTGAAAAAGCCTTATTCTCCTTTAAAAAGGCATTCTACGTTATTGGAATTGCAAGCGGAATAATAAACATACTTTATTTAACTCCTTCTATATACATGCTTCAGGTATACGATAGGGTAATGGTTAGTAGAAGTGTGAATACACTTGTAATGATAAGTATAATTGTATTTTTTGCATATATTTTTATGGGTGTTATGCAATGGATGAGGTCTCAGATTTTTATCAGGATTAGCAATGCTCTTGATAAAGAATTGAATGAAAGGATATTTTCTGTTGCTTTTTTTAACGCCCTATATGGTAGCTCAGGAAGGGCGTCTCAGGCATTTTCAGATTTTACAACTGTCAGGCAGTTTGTAACGGGTAACGGTGCATTTGCATTTTTTGATATTCCATGGACACCTATTTACATAATAGTTATCTTTATGGTGAATGTTACTATTGGAGCCGCTGCCGTCTTTGCTGTGATAACCATGTTCTTTATGGCATGGTTGACGGAGGTTGTATCTAAAAAAGACTTAAGTGAGGCAAATAAATATTTTAGAGACTCTCAAGCCTTTGCCAATGTTAACTTCAGAAACGCAGAAGCAATTTATGCAATGGGCATGACTGAGAATGTAAGAAAACACTGGTATTCGAGATATATAAATTTTTTAAAACTACAAACAAAGGCAAGTACAAATGCGAGCGCAGTATCTTCTTTAACAAGGGCTTTAAGAATGAACTACCAATCTTTATTTGGTTATGGTTTGAGTGCATACTTTGCGTTAAAGGGAGAATTAACACCCGGTATGATCGTTGCAATGGCTATTTTAATAGGTAGAGCTATGCAACCTGTGGATTTAGCAATAGGCGTTTGGAGGCAGTTTATAAACGCAAGAGATGCTTACAAGAGGCTTGAAGAGTTGCTTTACAGGTTTCCTCCGAAGGAAGAAAAGATGTCCTTGCCACCTCCTAAAGGCCATGTTAGAGTTACAAACCTCGTAGCTGCACCACCTGGAACGAATAAAATAATTTTAAAAAACATTTCTTTTGAGGTAAAGCCAGGTGAAGTCATTGGTATAATTGGCCCCGTAGCTTCTGGAAAGTCCACTCTTGCAAAAATGTTAGTGGGCGTATGGCCACCTTATAGCGGCTCTGTTAGATTAGATGGTGTCGAGATATCGAGTTGGGACAGGGAAGAAGTGGGCAAATACATAGGTTATCTACCTCAAGATATCGAGCTACTCGACGGAACAATAGCAGAAAATATTGCAAGATTTGGAGAGATAGACTCGGAAAAGGTTATAGAGGCTGCAAAGATTGCCGGTATTCATGAGATGATTTTGCAGTTTCCAGGTGGATATGAAGCAAAACTTGGAGAGGGTGGTTTAATTATATCTGGTGGACAGAAACAAAGAATAGCCCTTGCAAGGGCAATTTATGGGGATCCGACTTTGATTGTTTTAGATGAGCCGAACTCAAACTTAGATGAGCTTGGTGAAAGGTCTTTGCGTTATGCAATAATGACACTTAAAAAAAGAGGAAAAACGGTGTTTATGATAACTCACAGGACCTCAATACTTTCATTGACCGATAAGATAATATTCTTGCTTAACGGAACGTTGTATATGTTTGGTAAAACAAACGAGGTTCTGCTTGCTCTACAAAAGATGAATCAACAAACCTTAAACAAAGGGCAAGATGGTGGAAATCTGAAGAAAAAAGAGGAGTAAAGTGTGAAGGCGTTACCTCCAAGTCATGACGATGTTCTTGATACAGATGTAAATAGATTTGCAAGGATAACGTTGATTGTAATCATAGTATTTTTTGGAGGTTTCCTGGCTTGGGGAACTTTGGTCCCACTGTACAGTGGCGTTGTTGTTGGCGGAGTCGTTAAAACGGTAACACATGACCAAATAATAAGAGCCCCTTTAACAGACAAAGTAGTTGACATTCTGGTAAAAGAGGGCGATAAAGTTAAAAAAGATCAACTTTTGATAAAATTGGACACATCTGATGCTAAAGCCCAATTATCAAAGGTCAGAAACCAATATCTGTATTTACTTGCAACAAAAACGAGACTTATAGCTGAAATAAATAAAAAAAGAGAAATAAAATTTCCAAAAGTTCTAATAGATGCAGCTAAAAAAGACGCTCACATCAGAAAAATGCTTAATGCTCAAAAAGAGCTTTTCTACTCTGATATGAACAACTTAAGGCAACAAATAGAAGCCCTGAAAGAAGAGATAGACTCTCTAAAAGCTAAAAGACAGGGATATATAATGTCAGCAAGGGCCATCAAGTCTCAAATGGATATTTTGTCTGAACAAATTAAGGCCCTAAAGAGTTTAGTTCAAGAAAATTTTTACCCTAAAATTCAATAC
>WFQQ01000005.1 GCA_015486965.1 Desulfurellaceae bacterium | reverse complement strand
GTTTAGCTTATTAAAAGAGTAAAAAACTGCAATGGATTGAGCCTCTGTGTTGCATACACTGTTTGCAGCTTCTTGAGCCGCACGAATCGGGTCGTATCCCAAAAAAAACACATTGCTGCAATTGTCCGTATCTTTGGAAAACGGCAAAAACACATAGAGATTCTTGTTGCAAACCTCTTTTTCCAACCTTACAACATTGGCATCGAAAAAGGGTCCTATAACAATTTCCGGTTTGTAGTTCTCAAGATATATTTTATAGCTGTTTTCAGAATTAACCTGTATAACATTTACACCCTGAGGAAGTGAAAGCTCAAAACCGTTAATCATTTGCTGAGAAATAATCGCATAATTCCCAGAGGGAGCTATAAAAAGCACATTTATACCAAAAGCATTCAAGCTAAAAAATAAAAAAATTAGTGCAATAGCGATTTTTTTCATTGCTCAGAAATGGCTTTAACCTTCTTTAAATCATCCAAAAAAATATCTATGGCTTTGGGATTCCTCAACAGATAGGCTGGATGATATAGTGGAATTACCTTGATACCACGGTAATCGAACACCCTTCCCCTTAATGTTCCTAAAGCCCCTTTTTGGTTTGTAAGCTCGTAGGTGGAATACCTCCCTAAAGTGGCAATTACTTTTGGCTCAATAATCTCAATCTGCTTTTTTAAATAGCCGAAGCAACTTATAAGCTCCTCAGGTAAAGGGTCTCTGTTCATGGGAGGCCTGCACTTCAAGCAGTTTGCTATGTAAACGCTCTTCACATCGATTCCAACTTCACCTAAAAGCTCTCTTAAAAGTCGGCCAGCCCTTCCCACAAATGGACGACCCTGTATATCTTCATCCCTTCCTGGCGCTTCACCCACAAACATGATTTCAGCGTTAATACTGCCCTCACCAAAAACAGGGTTTGTCCTGCCCTTGTAAAGCTCACACTTCTTACAGTTTTCCACCTCTTTTTTAAGTTTTTCAAACTCCTCGACTTTTGTTTTTATGTTTAAAGGTTTCATATACTCAACACCGATATCTTTGTAAAATTTAAGAAGTTCAACCAATGGGTTCATTTTAGAAAAGAAAGGAACTCTTTTATATTGGTGTGCTTTGTGTAATAGCTTACCCTATTAGCAACAAGAATACCCGTTGATTCAAAAATCTCCTCTATCACGCTTAACCCATTTTCCTTCAATGTTCTACCTGTGGAAACAATATCCACAATACAATCTGAAAGCCCGAGGAGCGGGGCGAGCTCTATCGAGCCGTAAAGCTTTATAATCTCAGCATTGATACCTTTCCTAAAGAAGTGCTCCTTTGCAATATTCACAAACTTTGTGGCAACCTTTACAGATGTTTTTTTGTTGTAGATGCAACTTCTATCCTTTCCCGCCACAACCATCTTGCAATAGCCTATACCAAGGTTAAAAAGCTCGAATACATCCCTTTTTGTCTCAACCAAAACATCGCGCCCCACTATACCTAAATCGGCAGCACTGTACTCAACATAGGTGGCAACATCTTGAGCCCTAACTATTAAAAACCTGTATTGTCCACTATTATCGTAAAAAAATAGCCTGCGCGATTCGGGAACTCGAACGCCTATGCCACACCTGTTAAGCACCTCTAAAGACTCATCCATCAACCTTCCTTTGGGAAGTGCTATGGTTATCACTGTTTCTCCCTCCAAATCTTGGCTCCAAGTCTTTTAAGCTTCTCTTCAAGGCTTTCATACCCTCTATCAAGGTGGTAGATTCTCAAAATCTCTGTTTTACCCTTTGCAGCAAGGGCAGCCACAACGAGGCTGGCGCTGGCTCTCAGATCGGTTGCCATTACACTTGCCCCTACAAGACCATCCACTCCCTCAACCACAGCCCTGTTTCCAGAAACAACTATGTTGGCGCCAAGCCTGTTCAGTTCTGCCACATGCATAAATCTGTTTTCAAATATAGTCTCCTCTATTATGCTTGTTCCATCGGCAAGGCTCAAAACTGCCATAAATTGAGCCTGCATATCCGTTGGAAAACCGGGATAAACGGCGGTTTTAATCATAGTTGGCTTAATCCTTTCACATCCTCTAACCAAAATCCCGTCATCTACCCTTTCAAGCTCTCCACCTATCTCAAGGAATTTATCTATAATCGCATCCATTGCATCCAAAGGGGGATTCTTTATTGTGATTTCAGAACCGGTTATCATAGCAGCACACATGAATGTTCCAGCCTCTATCCTATCAGACATAACGGTAAACTCAACACCACAAAGCCTATCCACACCCTCGATCTCAATGGTGCTCTCCCCTTCACCCTCTATTCTTGCCCCCATTTTTTTTAGCATCCGTGCAAGGTCAACAACTTCAGGCTCTTTGGCAGCATTCTTTATAACCGTTTTCCCTTCCGATAACGCAGCCGCCATCAAAACATTTTCCGTACCAGTTACAGTTGGTATATCGAAATAAATTGTTGCACCCCTTAACTTTTTGGCTTTGGCTTTAATATAGCCATTCTCTATCTGGACATCCCCTCCCATGGCTTTAATTGCAGCAATATGTAGATTAACAGGTCTTACACCTATGGCACAACCTCCGGGCAGGGAGACATGGGCAGAGCCCAATCGAGCCGTAAGAGGCCCTAACACAAGTATTGAAGCCCTCATCTTCCTGACAAGGTCGTAGGGAGCAAAATCAGAGCTTATACTTGAACAATCCACCTTTAACCTGTTTTCTCCCCTCCACTCACAAATGCAGCCCAAACCGTTCAGAAGCTTGCACATTGTGTCTATATCCCTCAAACGGGGAACATTGTTGAGAACAACGGCTCCATCTGCCAAAATGGCAGCAGCCATCATGGGGAGGGATGCGTTCTTTGAGCCACTTGTGAATGTGGTACCACTGAGCTTTGTCGGCCCCTCTATTACAAACTTGTCCATCTATTTAAAGCTCATCCTTAAATTCCCTGTGGGCTTTCTTTATGCACCTATCCATAATAACCATCAAACCATTCGATTCTGCTATCAGTTTTGCCTCTTCGGAGTAAACGCCCTCTTGAAGCCAAAGCACTTTCGCACCAATTTTAACAGCCTCGCGTGCAATTTCAGGGCAGTACTCACTCCTTCTAAATACATCAACAATATCGACACGCTCTTTTATATCGTAAAGGCTTTTATAACATCTTTTACCTAAAATCTCCTTTGTTGCTGGCCTCACAGGGATAATGTTGTATCCGTTTTCCATTAAATATCTTGCAACATCGTAGCTTGGTCTGTTCTCTTTAGGACTCAAACCAACAATAGCTATATTCTTCATCCGCAGAGCTTTCAGTATTTTCACTTTCTCAGAGCCATCAACATCTCCCAAATCCACCCTGCAAGTAGAAACTTCTGGCAAATCCATTTCAACCACCTAACGATTTAATTCTCTCTTCCCTTGTCTCAATGTGGGTTAGCTTAATACCAAATTTTCCACCAACGACAACAACAACTCCCTTGGCTACAACCTTACCATTTACAAGCACATCCATTGGCTCCTCAATACTTTTGTCAAGCTCTATTATGGAGCCATCCTTAAGGTCAAGAATATCCTTGATGAGCATATACTTTTCTCCTATTCTAATCTTAACCTCAAGGTCTATATCCATTATAAGGTCTAAGTTCTTGGGCGCCTCTTTAATCTGTTGTGCTGCCTTTTCAGTTTTGGAAGCAGGCTTGCTTTCGCTCTCTTCCTCAACCTCTTTAAAAGGCACCTCTTCTGGCTCTTCCTCTTTCTGCTCTTCTTCCTCGGCAAATAGTGAATCAAACTCGTCTTTCTTACCAACTGCCTCAACCACACCATCCTCAATATTGGGAAGGGCAACATCGTAAGAGGCAAAATAAACGGTATCACTAAACTGTTCAGCTTCTCCCCTGATCTCTTTCACCTCAATAGTTATAGGTATTGGTATGGTATCCTTCAAAGCCGTAGAGAGATTTCCAAAAACCTGAGAGAACAGCTCCTTCAAGGCATCTAAATCGTCTGGCTCAAGTTCCTCTTTTGCCTCACCCGGACCCATAAGCATCAGGTCTGAAAGAATAGAGGCAAACCTCTTATCGGTTATCAGATAAAGCTCTGAAGAAGCCTTATCAGATGATAAACCAACAATAATGAAAACCTTATTATCAAGGGCTATCTCTTCTCCCTTTTTAACAGACAAATCTGTAAACTTGGATACAACTTCTAAGGAAAAGGCCGTTTTCAAAACCTCTTCCAAAGAGTCGTTAAGCAGTTCAAATACCTTTCTTACGGTTTCGTTTATATTACTATCTTCACTCTCTTCCCCATTGTTCCCGCCAGAATCACCAAAAAGGCTATCGATCTCGTCCTGAGAAAGCTCTTCAGCAACCATAACACCACCTTAAGTTATAATCTGGGTTATTTTTACAGCTTTGTTAAAGCCCCTCTTTCCCAATTTTACCATGTATTTTTTAACACCGTTCATATAAACAGGCAGCTCATCCTCTGTCTTTTTAGAAAGAACCAACACATCTCCGCCCTTCAGGTTAAGAAAATCCTTAACCTTCATTGTCTTGCTGCCAAGCCTGAAATCCAGATACACATTTACCTCTTTCAAAGTCCTTGCAATGTCGGGCGTCCTATCCTCTGTAACCTTCTTGGAGCGCGCAAGTATATCGTGCGTACCTATCTTATTCAGGACAGGTTCAAGCACAATAACGGGCAAACACCAGTTAATTATGCCACTGGATTCTCCCAGCTTAACCTCAAACACCACAAGAACCACAATCTCAGAAGGTGCAACTATCTGAACAACATTGGGGCTTGACTCCTGTCCCACCACCTCAAAGCTTATATCCATAATGGGCTCCCAGGCAGCCCTCATCTCCTCCATTGCCTGTTTAACAACATCGAGAAGGATGCTCTGTTCAATATCTGTAAACGGTCTTGAGAGGTTAACCGCTTCCCCTGTGCCTCCAAGAAGTCTATCCACAAGGGCAAACCCTATGTCTGGCTCAAGGGAAAATACACCGTTTCCGTCAAGGGGAGATAAACTTATAACATTAAAACTGACATTGTTTGAGAGTGATAAAACAAACTCAGCATAGGTCATCTGGTCAACACTTACCACCTCTATCTCAACAATTGAACGCAAGAAGGCAGAAAGCTTGCTTGAGAAGTTCCTCGAAAACTTATCGTGGAGGTTTTTTATAGCCCTTATCTGCTCTTTTGAAACCTTATCAGGCCGCTTGAAGTCGTAGAGGGAAACCTTCTTGGGCTCCGTTATCTCCTCTACAACCTCTTCGGGCTCTTCCTCTATGAGCTCCTCTTTATCTAAATTGCTTAAAAGGGCATCTATCTCCTCTTGAGATAGAATCTCAGGCATAGACTACTACCTGCCAAGAACGATTTTAGAGATTGTTGGAGCAATCTCGTCCAGTGGAACAACATAATCAGCAAGCCCCGTCTGTGTAGGTTTTCTCGGCATACCCCACACCACACAGGAATCTTTATCCTGTGCTATTATTGTTCCACCCTTCTCCTTGACCTTCTGCAACCCCCTAAAACCATCGTCGCCCATTCCAGTCATAATTACGCAGAGAGCTTTATCACCAAAGGTCTCAGCAACAGATGTGAACATTACATCGGCGTTTGGAGTGTAGATTGTTTTGGGCTTATCGCTAACTCTAACAACATATTTAGAACCACTCTTTTGAGCGGTCATCTGCATACCACCTGGTGCGAGGTATCCCTGATTTATCTTGAGCTCCTCGCCATCCTCAGCCTCTTTTACCTTTATCTTAGAAACCTTACTTAGAGAGTTTGCAAACACACCTGTAAATGTTTTTGGCATGTGCTGAACAATCATAACGGGAACTCCAAGCAGGGGCAACATGGAAAACACCTTCTCAAGCGCTACAGGACCCCCTGTGCTTGCAGCTATAGCAACAACCTTTATATCCTTCTTCTGTGGTTTGACACTCTTTGTGGCTGTATAAGAAGGTTGTTCATCTCTCTTTTCGGAAAGCCGTGAAGAAACCGTTTGGGCCCTTAGCCTTCTTCCCCTTATCCTTGCGTTTTTAGCTGCAAGTATCTTCTCAATTAAGAGCTCCCTCGATTCTTTAGCAGCTTCTTTAAATGATAAAACATCGGTTTTGGATATATAATCAACGGCACCAAGCCTTAAAGATTCAAGTGTCTCTTTAGCCCCCTCTTTGGTTAAGCTGCTAACCATAACAACGGGAACAGGGTGCTCTTCCATTATCCTTTTTAAAGCTTCAAGACCGTTTAATCTCGGCATCTCAATGTCGAGCGTAACTACATCTGGGTTGAGTTTCTTAATCTTTTCTATAGCCTCAAGCCCGTCCTTTGCAGTATCTATAACTTTAATCTTACCCGATTCTTCCAAAATCCTTGTTAGGTATTTCCGTGCTATTATCGAATCGTCAACGACCAGAACCTTCACCTTATCGTCCATAAAACCCCCTAAAAACCTTTGCTTTTTACAATTAAAAATGATATAAGTTCCCTTGCAAAAAAGCAAATAAAATTTGCCTTAAGGAGGTTAGATATGGGTTTAACTGTTGCACAGAAGATACTTAAGGAACATCTTGTGGACGGCGATCTGTTTTCAGGCGAAGAGATCGGCATAAAAATAGACCAGACGCTGACACAAGATGCGACAGGAACAATGGCCGATTTGCAGTTTGAGCAGATGGGTGTGGAAAGGGTTAAAACAGAGGTATCCGTCAGCTACATCGACCATAAAACCATCCAGATGGGTTTTGAGGACGCTGACGACCACACCTATCTACAGACATTTGCAGCAAAGTATGGGCTATTTTTATCCAAGGCAGGCAACGGAATCTGCCATCAGGTTCACATCGAAAGGATAGGGGTTCCAGGCAAAACTCTTCTCGGCTCCGACTCACACACACCAACAGGTGGCGGTATTGGAATGATAGCCATCGGAGCAGGTGGACTTGATGTGGCAAGTGCGATGGCTGGCATGCCGTTCTACATGCCAAGGCCTAAAATCTTGGGAGTCAAGCTAACGGGCAGGTTGAGACCGTGGGTCTCTGCAAAGGATGTAATCCTTAAAGTTCTCCAGATTAAGTCCACCAAAGGCAATGTGGGGTGGATTGTTGAGTACTTTGGAGAGGGTGTAAAAACATTAACAGTCCCGGAAAGGGGCACAATAACAAACATGGGAGCAGAGTTAGGTGTTACAACAAGCGTATTCCCATCTGACGAACAAACAAAGAGGTTCTTGGAGGCTCAGGGAAGGGGCGATGTATGGATTCCGCTTGAAGCCGATCCAGACGCAAACTTTGACGATGTCATAGAGATTAACTTAAGTGAGCTTGAGCCAATGATAGCCCTGCCTCACAATCCCGACAATGTTGTCACAGTCAGAGAGGTTGAGGGAACACCTGTTGATCAGGTAATGATAGGAAGCTGTACAAACTCATCCTACAAAGATGGAAAAACCGTAGCCGAGATAGTAAAGGGAAGAACCGTCCATCCAGAGGTAAGCTGCGGCTACGCACCCGGTTCAAAACAGGTTCTGAGGATGCTTGCAGACGAAGGAAGACTCTCTCAGATAATAGCAGCTGGATTCAGAATTCTTGAGAGTGCCTGTGGATTCTGTATAGGTGCAGGGCAGGCTCCAAGGAACAACGCAAACTCGATAAGAACAAACAACAGAAACTTCTACGGCAGGAGCGGCACCGTTACGGCAAAAGTCTATCTGGTAAGTCCAGAGACTGCGGCAGCCTGCGCACTGACAGGCGTGATAACAGACCCAAGGGACCTTGAAAGCAAGTTTGGAATTAAATACCCGGCATTCGATATACCTGAGCTGTCTCTTATACAC
>WFQQ01000004.1 GCA_015486965.1 Desulfurellaceae bacterium | reverse complement strand
GTTACTTTCTTTCCAAAAACCGATGAACAGCTTGGTGCTGTTGAAGTTTTAATGGATTTTCCCGTTTCTACATCAAATTTCCCAATACCGTGAAACAGGGATGGGTTTTCTTCCGCTGGTTTGTATCCTTTGCCCTTTGTTGTTACAACATGAACAACTATTGGTCCCTTTAAATTTCTTACATTTTTAAATACATCTATCAAGTCGGGAAGTTTATGGCCATTTAGGGGTCCAAAATATTTAAAACCCAACTCTTCAAACAGAAGACCGGGCGAGAAAAACTTCATCGATTCCTCAATCTTCCTTGCAATCTTCAATGTGGGTTGCTCTGGTAAAGGTAGAGTTTTTATGAGCTTTTCTATCTCGTCCCTAAGTTTGTTGTATATAGGTCCGCTCATTTTTTTTGAGAGATATGCAGATAGGGAGCCTAACGATGGAGAGATTGACATATTGTTGTCATTTACAACGACGATGAGGTCTGTATCTAAATATCCTGCGTTGTCCAACCCCTCATACGCAATTCCACTCGATAGAGAGCCATCACCTATTATTGCCACAACCTTTTCTGTTGTTTTTGCCAAGTCCCGTCCTATCGCCATTCCGAGTGCTGCTGATATTGATGTCCCCGCATGCCCCACATTGAATGTATCGTATTCGCTCTCCTCTCTTTTGGGAAATCCGCTTAAACCACCATACTGCCTCAAGGTGTGGAATTGGTCTCTCCTGCCAGTAATTATTTTATGGGCGTATGTTTGGTGTCCCACATCCCAGACGAGCTTGTCTTTTGGTGTGTCAAACACATAGTGAAGTGCGAGTGTTAGCTCAACAGCACCAAGAGAGGAGGCAAGGTGCCCCCCCGTTTTGGATACCGTTTTAATTATCAGCTCTCTTATCTCGCCAGCCAGAGAGTTTAGCTCTTTTAAGGAGAGTTTTTTGAGGTCTTTTGGGCTATTTATGTTTTCAAGCAAACCCCTTTTACCCCTTTTTCAGATATTGCTTTGCAAGTTGTGCAGCTTTTGTGCCTGGATACTGTTTTATCACCTTTTGAAGCAGGTAATTACCATCAATTTTGTCGCCCATCTTAATAAAAGACAATCCCTCTTTGTATGTTGCCATGGGGACTTTATTGCTTTTCTGGTATGAGTTTACAAGATAGTCGTAGTTTATAATGGCTTTGTCGTATTCCCCTTTGTTGTAGTATGATTCAGCTAAATAAAAGATAGCATCTGGTATATACTTTGAGTTTTTATACTTATTCTTAAACTCTTTAAAAGCAGCTATAGCCCTGTCGTACTTCCCCTCTCTGAATAGTTTAAGAGCTTTATCAAATTCCACCTTATCTATTGGTATAGCAGGTTTCTTCGGTTTAGTTATCTCAAGCTTAGGAGGGTTGGTCGTAGCTACTTGTTTCTTGAGTGTTGGTGCAGTTGGAATAGCCATACCTTGGGTTTTAGCTGGGGGTGTGAGAGTTGGAGTTGGACTGACAGGTTGTTTGGGTGTTGCTTCGGCTGGGTTTGTTTTTGGTGGAGGAGCAGGCACAGAAGCACTCCTTAGAAGTATCTGGTTTATCTGGTTTTGGATTGAGTCCAATCTGTGCCTGATATCGTCTATCTCTCCCTTTATCTCACCGTATTTTACCAGTAAACTTTCAATTTTTAAGTAGAGCTGTGCCTGTTGCTGTTGCAGAAGTTTTAATTGTTGTTGGTTTTGTATAACTTTTGTTTCGAGTGCGTATGGATTTTCCTGAGCGTAGGCTATAGAACAATAAAACACCAAAGTTAGAAAAACTACTAATAACCTTTTCATCTCCTACCCTTTCACTTTGATAAAATTACGAAGTGATCCCTTCTGTTTTTAGCCCATGCGTATGGATTGTGTCTTGGATCCAGTGGCCTACTTTTTCCGTAGGATATAATCTGTATTCTGTCTGGGCTAATCCCTTTTGATACCAAATACTGTTTGGCAGCCATTGCCCTCTTCCAGCCTAAAACCAAGTTGTACTCAACTGTGCCCCTCTCATCACAGTTTCCTTCTATCCTTATCTTTATCTTTGGGTGTTTTTTCATATATTGAGCTATCCTATCTAAAACTGCCGGGACATTCTGGTTAATTCCCCATTTGTGTATGTAGGTTAGGTTGTATTTGTCGAAGTTAAAGTGAATATCCTGGAAGATCGATTTTAACTGCTGTTCATTTATGGTTGCTGTCTGAGTTGTTGGTTGAGCAGTTGTTGTAACAGGTTGCTCGACTTTAACCTCTTTAGGGGCATTCTTTACACACTTTTTATGCATGCACATACAGCCACTGGTCATAAAGGCTACAGCCGCAATAGCGGTTACAATAGCACCAGTTTTTTTAATCATCTTTTCACCTCCAAAAAATTATTTTATTATTACGAAGTGATCCCTTCTGTTTTTAGCCCATGCGTATGGATTGTGTCTTGGATCTAAAGGTCTGCTCTTTCCATATGAGATTATAGATATTCTATCTGGGCTTATCCCCTGCTCAACAAGGTAATTTTTGGCAGCCATCGCCCTTTTCTCGCCCAGAGCTAAGTTGTACTCTATAGTACCCCTCTCATCACAGTTTCCTTCTATCCTTATCTTTATCTTTGGGTGTTTTTTCATAAATTCTGCTATCCTATTTAGGATTTCTGCTGGGTTTTCGTCTATTCCATATTCGTGGATAGGTTGTATCTGGTAGCTGTTAAATTTAAAGTGAATGTCTTTAGCTATAGCCCTAAACTCCTTTTTTATTTGCTGATACTTGAGGCTTGCTTCAGAGTTCAGGGTATTCACATTGGGATATTTAAGCGTAGAGGATTCTGCCTGCGGATTTGTTACTGTTTCAGCTTGTCCTCGACCACCTGCTGCACCATTACTATTTTTGGCGTATTTAGTTGTTGAGCAACTCCATAGAAACGAGACCGTTAATAAGATAGTTAAAAATACTAAGAGTTTTCTCATTACTCCCCCTTTCTTTACTGTAGTTTAGAACTTACGCTGAGGCCATTATATATTAACTTTGTTTCCATTGCAACAGAGTAGTGACCGTTGTCTGTGTTTACGATAAATATAGCATTCTTATCTCCAACCCTTCCTGTTAGAGCTATATAGCGAGAATCGTAAGACCAGCTTGGAGAGTCGAGGCTGTAACCCTGCATGACCACCCTGTCGTTCGTACCGTCTATATTCATGACCTTAAGATAAGAAACTCCGCCCTCCAAGGAGATATAAGCAATCTTTTTGCCATCCGGAGAAACAGCTGGTGATGAGTTGTATTTTCCCTGGAAGGTTAACCTTTTAACCTCGTATGGGCTGTTTAACTCCTTTATGTATATCTGTGGATTACCCTCCCTGTTTGATACAAACACCATTTTTGAGTAGTCGGGTGTGAAGGATGGAGAGACATTTATGTTGGGGTCGTTGGTTAGTTTTCTTATCACCCTACCCTTTTCGTTTATCTCGTAAATATTTGTACTCCCATATCTGTTGAAAGCAATCGCAAATTTATTCCTGAATCTTACTGCTGCTATGCTTAGGTTGGATGCGTTGAACAGTTTAACGAGCCTACCGCTAAAAACATTAAAAAGAAAGACGGCCGGTTTACCGTATCTGTAAGATAGAAAGGTTATTGTGTCTGTGCTGACCCATTTGGGAAGTATGTTGAATGTGTGCCAGTTTGTAATCCTTACGACATTTTGTCCATTGAAATCGCATATATAGATATCACTCGTTTTTCCATTTCCCATAGCAAAAACTATCTTGCTCTCAAAGGGACCATAAATTCCAGTTACATAGCCTATCAATATGTCAACAATCTTATCTGCCATCCAGTCTAAAGAGTATCTGTTGGTTACAAAGGTCTTATCTATAACTGTGGTATTCCTTAATGCATCTGTAATTTTAAGGTTTACATATATATTTTCACCAGAGATAACGGCGTTTCCATAAACCACATAGTCTATATTGTCCAGTTTTGCAATTCCATTGACCACGCTTACTGGGGCCTCATAGGAGAAGTGCTGGGATTGGTCAGCTACAAAAAGCCCCGAAATCGAAAAGTCCCTTTTTATTGTGTTAATGAGTGCTTTCGATACGAATTCTGGTGTGTTTTTTACAAAACCCCAGAGTGCCACTGTTATGGGCTTATATTTGGGGTTTGAAATGGTTATTTCGTATGTAGCACCCAACGAGCTTGAAGAAAGGATAAATAGGAATAAGATTGCAACAATAAATCTTCTCATTGTTTCTCCCTACTATCGAAAGTTATTATAAAGTCCACAAAACCACCTGTAAGGATCTCCTTTGGAGGAGGTGGGAATGGTTCACTGCTTTTAATTGCATCCATTACCGTTCCATCAAAGTAGGAATTTCCAGAACTTTTTATCATGTATAGATTAACTAAATTTCCGTTATAATCAAGTTTTATTTTCACTTTGGCAATAAAAACCTTATCTTTTATAATACTTTTTTCTACCCCCCAGTGATTGTAAATAATACTTTTTATTAAAGCTATATAACTACTTGCTAACTTTTGGGCGTATCTCCTTTGGGCTTCTTCCTGGGTCAGTATGTGTTCCCTTAAAAGCTTTATCTTTTCCCTAAGAAGTTTCTCTCTTATCTGTTGAAGCATTATTTTTTCTTTCAGCAGTT
>WFQQ01000003.1 GCA_015486965.1 Desulfurellaceae bacterium | reverse complement strand
AATCCAAGTTCCAAAGTCTTCTCACCACTTCTCTATCGTCAAAATGGATTGTTCTATCCTTTAAAATCTGATAATCCTCATGCCCCTTGCCGAGTATGGCAACAATATCCCCCGCCCTTGCAATCTCCAACGCCCTCTTTATTGCCTCAAACCTATCTGGCTCGACAACAACCCTATCTTTCAAAGAAACCCCTTCCAATATGTCATCAATAATCTGCATGGGCTCTTCACTCCTCGGATTATCGCTGGTTATTACAACAACATCACTCAACCTTTCGGCAACCCTTCCCATTTTTGGTCTTTTCGTCCTGTCCCTATCGCCACCAGCACCAAAAACTGTTATGATTCTTCCTTTCCTTATTCTGTTCAAAGCCTTTAAAACATTCTCCATGGCATTATCTGTATGGGCGTAGTCAACCACGGCATACACGCCATCTTTTTCAAAAAACTCAAGTCTCCCTGGAGCCCCCCTGCTAACCCTTATACCATTCACAATTTCATCAATGGGAACGCCAAAAAAATCGGCAACAGAAATAGCCGCAAGAATGTTGTAAATATTGTACTCCCCAATCAAAGGGGAGCTCACACTTATAACCCTGCCCCTCACACTAACATCCATCTTTATGCCTTCCAAAGAAAACTCATACTTCAGTGGTCTAATATCTGCTTTTTCAGAAAAACCGTATGTTATGGCGTTTTTAAGTATAAATCTTGCATAGCTGTCGTCCAAGTTCACAATTTTGGGCTCATCTTCTTTGAAGAAAGAGAGTTTGGCTTTTGCATAATTCTCCATAGTCCCGTAAAAATCCAGATGGTCTTGAGAGATATTTGTAAAAATTTTCAGGGCAAACTTCACCCCCGCAATCCTGTTAAAGCTTATTGCGTGTGAAGAAACCTCAGAGAAACAGAACTCAGCCCCACTATCCAACATACTTTTGAAAATTCTATGCAGATCTATGGATTCTGGAGTTGTGTTTTTAAGCTTAACCCTCTTTCCTGAAACCGTATAGCCCGTAGTTCCCAAAAGTTCACTCTTTTTGAATATCGATTTAAGAAGGTATGTTGTTGTAGTTTTTCCATTAGTTCCCGTTATACCAACAACCTTCAGGTAGCTTGTAGGATAACCAAAAAACCAGTCGGCAACCTCACCCATACAACTCTTTATATCACGAACCTGAATACATCTTTTATCGCCAAACCTGTTCTCGCTTACAACAACAATATCTTTAAACTTACCTAACAGCTCTGGCACAAATCTATTGGCATCTATCCTGCTGCCCTTAAGGGCAAAAAATACCCATCCCTCTCTTACACTTCTTGAATCGTATGTTAAGCCTGAAGGATTGAAGTTTTTTATGGTCTCAAGGCAAGACTGTCCGTCATTCACACAACTAAAATCCTAAATTTGGACTTCTTTGTCAAGAAATTAAAAAAGCCCGATAGGAGAACTATCGAGCTTTGTGCGAAGCTAAATCTGAAGATTTTTCTCACTTAGAGACTAAACATACCCACCGTTTGTACTCTTCTTACCAAGCTTGCGCTCTATCTCCATTCTTCTTAAAACAGCCCTTTTTATCTTACCACTTATCGTCTTAGGCAGCTCTTTCACAAACTCTATCTCCCTCGGATACTTATAAGGAGCCGTCTTTTTCTTAACAAAATCCTGTATATCCTTAATTAACTCATCCGATGGCTCATATCCATCGGCAAGGATTATAAACGCCTTAACAATTGTCCCCCTTATCGGGTCTGGACTTCCCACAACGGCACTTTCCACAACTGCAGGATGTTCCTGCAGGGCGCTTTCAACCTCAAACGGACCGATTCTATAGCCTGATGACTTAATCACATCGTCAGCCCTTCCGTAGAACCAGAAATAACCATCGTTATCTATGTAAGCCCTGTCTCCCGTGTAGTAGAAATCCCCTCTAAACGCCTCCTCCGTAGCCTGTTCATCTTTGTAATATCCCTTAGCCAATCCAACGGGATGCTCAGGCTTAATTCTAACGGCAATATTCCCCGGCTCCCCTATTGGCATATCGTTTCCATCATCATCAACAACCCTCACATCAAAACCGGGTGCTGGCTTGCCCATCGAGCCGTACTTAATCGGCATACACGGATAGTTGGCAACAAGCAGAACGCTCTCCGTCTGCCCATATCCGTCGTATATCAGTGTTCCAGTTGCGTTTTTCCACGCTTTGATAACCTCTGGATTTATAGGCTCACCTGCTGATGTGCAGTGTCTTAAGGAAGCGAAGTCGTATTTGGTTAAATCCTCTTGAATCAACATCCTATAAACAGTTGGTGGTGCACAAAACGATGTTATACCCTGCGTGGTCAAAAGTTTTAATGTGATTTCTGGGTCAAATCTATTGCCAGCATTGTGCATAAATACAGCGGCACCTATGAGCCACTGACCGTAAAGTTTACCCCAAACCGCCTTAGCCCAGCCGGTATCGGATATAGTCCAGTGCAGGTCTGTAGGCTGAAGGTCGTGCCAGTACTTGGCTGTAATGATATGGGCAAGGGCGTAGGACTGCTCATGCATAACCATCTTAGGATACTTTGTTGTCCCCGAAGTAAAGTATATTAAAAGCGGGTCATCAGATTTGGTTGGCTCAACATCCTCCCTTGAAAGCTTACTGCTTGCCTTGTCCATTTCATCTTCGTATGACAACCACCCTTCAAGGTCTCCATCAATAACCATTTTATATTTCAACATCGGACAATCTTCAAACTTACAAGCCTCTTCTATCTTGGGCGCACTTGAAGCACCAGCAATTGCCATAACAGCTTCGCCTTTTTTGATTCTATAGTGCACATCCTCAGGCATAAGAATATTGGGAGCAGGAAGGGCAACAGCACCAATCTTATTCAAACCAAGAATCACAGCATACCACTCGACAATTCTCGGAACCATCACAAACACTTTATCACCCTTCTTTATACCCAAACCCCTCAAAACATTGGCAAACTTATTGGACATCACAGAGATATCAAAAAAGCTAAACTTCTTTATCAACCTACCCGTTGTATCAGCCCAGACAAGCGCCAGTTTTGTCCTATCTTCAGCCCATTTATCAACCACATCGAAGGCAAAGTTATAATACTCCGGGACTTCAAGTTTAAAATTCTTTACCTCCTCTTCATAATTGACCATATTATGCTTCATAAACCCCACCTCCGCACTTTTTCATATAGCATACAACAATATGGAAGATAAGTCAATATGGTGTAATATTTATTTTAAAAATGCCCTATTTTTGTAGCTTTTAGATTACTTATTTATTATTCTTTTTTAGATATTCGGCAAGCAAAGCTTCAAAAAGCTCAGGCACAAGCTTCATTTTTTCCTCAGGTTCAACACATGCAATTCTGACCTGTGTATGCCCCGGATTTCTACCCTCAAACACATTGTAGAATCCCCACATGGGGCTCACAAGAAGAGTATAACGCTTCCCGCCAATATCAACCTCACCCTCCCGAGCGCAGAACATAACAAAATCCTCTGCCTCGAAGCTATCATCAACCATCTCCCTCAAATCCACAACAAGGTATATGGAAGCTTCAGGTTTTGAAACAATGGCTTTCGGCAACCTTTTTTTCAGATTTTCATACATGTATTCAAGTAGATTCTTATAATAGTCGCGCAAATCCTTAATCCACGCCCTGATATCCTCATAGCTCTCATCATACAGAGCCTCAGCAATGTGCATATCTACAATGGAAGGACAGAGGTATGTTGTGTTTGCAGCGGATGCCCTATCCCTGAAATCTTCGTTGTCTGTAACAAGAGCACCCATCCTCAAGCCACAGGCATTGAATGTTTTTGATAAACTCTCAATACTTATCCTGATCTTTGCACTCTCAATACCGGGTACATCCCTATCTGTTACCCTCCAGACGCTTGGCGGCTCACCTTCCACATAGTACAAACCCCTGTAAGCTTCATCGCTGATTATAAATATATCGTTCTCAAGGCAGATGCGTGCATACTCATTTATTGTTTTCTGCCTCATCAGTTTTCCAGATGGGTTGTCGTAGGGAATTATAAGAAGAGCTCCGGGTTTATACTTCTTAACAGCCCTTTCTATCTCCTCAACAGCCACATCGTTAAAATTACCCTCCCTATCAAGTGCCCTCTCAACAGCCACAATCTTCCTTCCAAGCTCATCGGTGACGGCTTTGTAGTTCGTGTATGTGGGGTTCATAACCAAAAGCGGTCTTTCATCCTTACCCGCATCGCCACACAATCCCAAAACTGCCGTTCTCATAGCCCCTGAACCACCATCCTGAATAATCGAGTAAAGCTTGGGGCTAACTCCCTCTGGCAGAAACGCTTTGATTATCTTAATAAAAACCTCATTTGCCTTATCAGTTCCGGGTGTTTCTCCATATCTCCATATTCCGTTTATCAAATCTTTATCAACGGGATTTAAGTACCTTTCAAGAAGCTTGGGATGGGTCTTTAAAGAAACACTGCCAATTGCCACATTTATAGCCTCTATAGGCTTTCGACCATTTCTTAAATCGTCCTTTGCCCTCTTTTCAAATATGGTTTGCGCCATCCTTAAACCTGATGGCTTTAGATTGTTGAAAAAGTTTGAAAACCTTTTATCGGGCTTGCCGAACATCTCAAATCCCCCCTTATGATTTAAGTAGATGGATTGTATATATAAAATGAAAACTGTCAAGATTTTATGCAGATTAAAAATTGATAATAAAAGTGTTAAGAAATTTTAAAAAAAGTGTTGACTTATTAATTTTTTTTTATAGAATTGTAGTTGTGAATACCTGAAAAGGGGGTGGGAATTAAAGGCGAGAAAGAGAAAAAAGGTTGACAAAAAGAGGGAATGGGCTTATTATGAGTGGCGATGAATTTAGAAAAAACTTTGTAAGGAGGTTTAAAGCATGAAAAAAAGGTTGATTTCATTGGTAGCAGCGGCGGCATTGGTAGGTGGTGTAGCTGTAGCAGGTGCCCCACAGGTTGCAAAGGCTGGAACAGTTACAGTTAAGGGTGATACACAGGCAACACTTTACGGCTTTGTATGGGCTAACTACGGTTGGATAAACCAGATGGGTGGCGATCCTGATAGCTCCAACATGCCATTGCCAGATGCAACCAGCTCAAGCTCAAAACTTTATCAGTCCACCTACGATGAGACAAAAGCCTATGCAAACATATTAACAACAAGACTCGGCTTTACCTTCAAGAATGAAGATGCTAATCTGAATGGAAGACTTGAGATGGACTTCTGGGGTGGCGGTGGTGGAAGCCTCAGAGTAAGAAGAGCTTATGTACAGCACAACTTTGACAATTTCTATCTGTTGATAGGTCAGGAGTGGATCCTTGAAGAGATGTTCTCATCCATATCTGCAGGCTTCACAGCACCAGCAGGTTTCGACGAGGTAATCTTGAGGGTTCCACAGATTAGAGTAGGAACAAACCTGGATCTTGGAAGTGCATCCTTAGACCTTGCACTTGCACTCGAGTATGAAGGAGCAAGGGCTGTTCGCTCATGCTCAACAGGTGTAAACGGCTATACACCTGCAGATGTAGATAGGGTAACATTTACAACTGTTGCCGCAAGGGCAGTCTTGCACTTAGATACAGGCTTTGGTGCTCCAGCAAGACTCTATGCATGGGGTTCTGTAATCCCTGTATATATGACAGCAAACGACAATTATGTTGATGAATCTGAAACATCCTATGCATTCGGTGCAGGCGTAAAGGTTCCTATCTCCATGTTCACAATCGGTGGAAACTTCCAGTACTCTGACGGTGCAACAGGTTATGCAGGTGTAACAGATGGTTTACAGCCCGCGAGCTACTATGTAAACGCTAACGGAGATAGTGAAGATACAGAGATGTATGCATGGAATGTCAATCTGACAGTAACACCAATGTCATGTATTACAGTAGGTGCAGAGTACGACTATGTTGAGTTCAAGAATGACAATGTATTTGATGGCACAAAACCAGATGTTAAGACATTTGTAGGCAATATCAACATTAAAACCACAAAATATACAAAACTTACACTTGAGTGGAGGCATGTCAAGGCTGAAGACTTCGATGCAACAGGCTTGACATACGACGATGACTTTTCAGGCGATCAGGTATATGCACGCTACCTCTACACATTCTAAAAATTGCACAACCTGAAACTTCATTGACCCCTTTGCCTTGTGGCAAAGGGGTTTTTTATTTTTCCTTAACCCTCCCTTTAAATAAAATTTACAAACAACTGTTATTACTTCCTCTGGAGTTTTCTCTTTTTCAACACAAAAAACTTAACAAATTAGTCATGAATATATATTATAGCTTTAGTAAAAAGTATGAGGAGGCAGTTGTATGAAGAAACTTGTCTTTT
>WFQQ01000002.1 GCA_015486965.1 Desulfurellaceae bacterium | reverse complement strand
TCAAAATCAGGTTAACCAAAACAACACCGCAGAAAACTGCAAACTGAGTGCCGTGAGGCAGATTCGATATAAGCGGGCTTGCTGCAAGCACAGAGCTGTTGAACACGACAGTCTTAGACTGCCACGGTTTCTTTACTTTTGCTCTTGGCTTGCTAAGAGCTCCTCTATCTTCTTTCTCGCCCCCGGCACTCCACCTTCTAAAAAAGCCACAGCCAGATCGTCTATTGGGTTCTTTGTCATCTCTGCGCCTTTTTCGGCAAGCGGTAAAACAAGCTTATCAATAACCTTTAAAATGCCGTCTATCTTCTCAAGCTCCTCTTTGGGCATCTTGACCTCCTCCTATTTTTGCGATTTCTTTCATTAAGTCCGTGACCCTTTCAACCCAACCCCTAAAAAACCTGTCGTTTTCCAGGCTCAAGTAATGCCTAAGCCTCAAATAAAGCACATACATAACGATTTTGGGCTTACTGCACTCTTCAAGCGCTGCTACAGTTTTTGGGCCAATAACACCGTCCATCTTTAGCCCTTTTTTGCAGAGTAGGTTTAAGCTCAACTGCAGCCACATGCTTGCCTTGAAAACACCGCAGTTAATAGCCGTATCCAAAAGCGCAAAAGCAACAACATGTGGAAGCTCATCGCCCTTTATCTTGTCCCAATAGTCCCTTTTGTATATGGCTTTAGCCTGCTCTTCTGTTAGCTCTTTTATGTTTAGGTTGGGATATGCCTTCTTCGATATGCCAAAATTCGTCTCACCGCCGGGATCATGCGGGTCAAACACATACCCGCCCTCATGCTTTAAAACAAACTCAATGGCCTTTTCAAAAATATCCATGTCAGCATACTAATCCAGTCTAAAAAGCTTTATGCAAAATGTGATAAAAGTAGCGCTTTACAGAACAGGTTAAATATGATAAAGGAGAATTAGTTAATACTTGGAGGGATAGATGAAAATTATTCATTATAATTACGCTTTGCAAGACAAAAAGAGCGGGGACAAATATAGAATTGATATAAGGGCTTTCCTCGATAACTTTTCATCTTCAAATAATGTAAAATTAAAGAACAGCATAAAATATATGGAAGATAACTTATACCTTTTTAAAGAAGATAAAAATTTATAATAGAAAGCAATGCTGCATTGAAAAGTCAGACTGAAAGTTTCGAAGAGGATGAAAACTATGAACAAAATGAAGATTTACAGGGTCACATTGATAGTATTTCTATCGATTTCTGGAATAATTTTGACCCTGATATTAAAACATCCGATAGCAAAAATTCTAAGTAAAATAAACAACTTTGACACTTTAGCTATAACTACTGCTACTTTTAGTTTCACCATTCTTGGCTTTCTTGCCACAGTGGTAATGTTTATCTTTACTCAGAAAGATAGTCCATTCATTAAGCAATATCTCACAAATCAAAAAAAGAACTTCATTGCCATTTACTTTACGGCGCTTTTTTCGTTGTTGCTTACTTTTTGCCTATCTATGTCACTGATTTTATACAACGATCCACACATAGCCTTTTTCGTTATAGCTAATACTGTATCCAACATAATGCAATTAGCGATTATCCTTATTATTTTTATAAACCTGATTTTAAAAGATAAAAAAGAAGTTATGGTGTAGGTTGCTATTTCCTAATCTGCATTGCAATGTATGCATCTTTAGATTTTTGTATAATTCCTTGTCTTAAACTTCAATGCAAACATAACTTTTTCCCTTAAAAATTAACTTCATGATACCAATAAACCGTATATTGTCAACCCCTACACCTCCACCACCTTCCCAAACTTCTCCTTCCTTCTGTCTTTGTCGTTCATTACGACAACGGTGTAGTCCTCATAAATCCTTGAAATAATTCTTTTGGAATACCTCTTCTCAAGGGCTTTTCCGTCCAAGTTCGTCGTTATGATTGTCCACTTTTCATAATTATACCTATCCATAAGAATCCTTGTGATAATGTTCGTCGAGTCTGCATCCTGCAGTTCTGCACCCAAATCGTCAAACACAACAAGGCTTGTATAGACTGCAACATCCCAGAATTCAGCAATAAGTGTGTTCGCATCCGTTGTTTTTAAGCCCATTCTTCTTTTCATTTCATAAATATAATAAGAAGCATCAAACCAGTATTTATTACAATCTGCGCTGTTGAAGATACAGGCGGCAAGATGCGTCTTGCCGCTGCCCGTTTTTCCTGTCAAAAGAAGAGACTTTTTGTTTTTTATCGTTTCCCTTATTAGAGATAGCTCCTTCCCTGAGAAGTTGCTGCTCTGCAATCCGGCTTTTGCATACCTTTTTGGAATTTCTCCTATCACGACATACTCCTCAATGCAAGCAGCCTATCTTCAATCTTTGACATACCAACCGCCCCTTCAATCTGGTCAAATATAATGCCATTTACCAATATAAATGTCATAGGCACGCTCATAACATAAAACTGCGATGCAATGCTTGGGCTCTCTTCCACATCCACCTCGCAAAACGCTATATCTTCATAGATTCCCTCAAGCTTCTCAAGCATCTTTTTCATCTGTTTGCAGGCAGCGCAGTTTGGTCCTGTAAACTCCACAACCACAAACTCGTTAGCTTTCAAAACCTCATCCAGATTATTTATTTTCAACATACATCGCCCTCCTCATCAATCAGCCTTTCTTTTCTCAAAAACTCCTTAAGTTTAATGGCGTTTTCAGCAATGAGCTTACCCTTTGTGTTTTTTATAAAGCCCCGTATGGTTTCATATGATATATCCAATCTCCTTGCGAGCTCACTGTACGTTATGCCCTCTTTTTCTCTATAAATCCACAAAAGGTCAAAATATGCCTTTGGAACCTCTATAAAATATGTGCCCTTTGTATCTCCTGTGTTTCTTTCCTCTATTTCTTTAAGTTTCTCAAGCGCCTCATCTAAACTAAAACCGCACTCTTCAAATACTAAAATCAACGATTGTTCAGGCGTAACCTCATCAAGCTTTATCATCTTTACCTCCCTTAACCCATCTACTCATCTACTCATCCACCCATTCACTTATATGTATTCTGTATTAAACGGGTGTCTTCTCTGTAAGTATTCAACAAGGGCGCTTTTTGGTATCCGCCAAACACCGGCAACCTTTGTTGCGTCAATCTCACCAACGATTATCAACCTGTAAACGGTGAAGTATGCAACCCTAAGAATCTGTGAAACTTCTCCGATTGAGAGAAAGCTCGGAGCGCCCTCCAACTCTTTCTTTATGCTCTCAATCTCAAGCAGTTCATTTGAGCTCATACTCAAAACTCTCTTTTTTCTTTCTTCTCGTTCCTATCATTTCAAGTTTTTCATCATCCCATCCCTCTATGACATCCCATCGAACATGCTCCACAACCTTAATGGCTTCTTTCAAGCCTAACTCACGCAGCTTCTCAAGCACGCCCCGCGCCCTGTGAACAGCCATCTTAACCCTATAGAATACGCTGCCGTGTTCAAACTCAAGCGCATCCGTATCTTTAAACAGTTTTAACTTGTTGTCCTTGAGTATTTTTTTTATACTCTCATCGAGCGACTTTATGCGCTCATCTAACTGGCTCAGGCGGGGAGAGTATGCCGCCTTTACTCTCTCTATTTCCGCCTGTGCCTCCCTGTTCAGCTTCTCAAACTCTTCCTTTGCCTCATTTAACTCCTCAAGCTTCTCATCAATTTCACGCAAAACATCCATACAATCACCTCAAATTTAGCTGTATATGGCCAAGCAGTTGAGGAAGCGTCATTTTTCTCAGTTTCGCCTCCATGCTCAAAGCCCTCAATGCCCTTCCCCTGAGCCGTTTTAGATAATCATCAAGCTCGCTGCCTGAATTAGAAAGATAATATCCGCCGTTGTCCGACTTCATCGATGAACACACCGGTACGCCCTCTCTTCTCAATTCCGTAATAAAATTCCTGATGATTCTCGTTGTCTGGATACTGTCTCTCGGCTCTACCCCAAACACCTCCCTATATA
>WFQQ01000001.1 GCA_015486965.1 Desulfurellaceae bacterium | reverse complement strand
GAGTTCCGGGGACAGTATATACAATACATGAGCGTATGCTAGAAATGTATATACTGTCCCCGGAATTCTCGGAATTCTCCGGAACTTCCTTTGCGCTTGCTGTCTCATATGACTGATTTAAGAGAGCTGTTTTTTTAAATAATACCTCTTAAAGCCGATTGGAAAATCAGGTAGTTCTCCATAAATTTTATAACCTTGTTTTATGAAAAAATCTTTTGATTCTGCGGTAAATGTCTCTACCATTGCATGTTTGCAGCACCTTTTGATTGCTTCATTTTCTGCTTTCTCAATTAACGATTTCCCTATCCCAGATCTCCTTTCTTCTTCCGTTACCCAAAGCAAGACTATATGAAGCCAATCCCAAGGTATTCGTGCAGATAAGCCGCCAGTCAAAACATTGTTTTTATGGATCGACAGTGCAATGTTTTCAATTGTCATCTCTGGAAGGTGAAGATTATTGTAAGATCTTATCTCTTTTTCTAGCTGATTTAGGAGGTCAGGAGAGGGACTCCCAATAATTTTTATCTCTGAGCTCATTTTTAAGTGCCATGTTCTATTTGCAATTTCTTGTGGGCTGCCAGAGGCCTTATTGTTGCGACGCACAACGTCCTAAATCATCGGCTGGCCTAAGTAAAAGGGGTCGAAGTAAAATCACATTAGCTTTAACTGCATGAAACAACGATTAATTTAATTTTACTCTGACCCCTTTTACCTATGATACTTTTTTGAAATTTATGATAAAGTATGGCATGCTCGCTTCATATAACTACTTGAAATCAAAGAACCCAACTGAGTTTTGTGGTCATAGAAAAAACATTATTAGTACACATTTGTCAATAACTTCTATGTACGATTTTACCTGCAGCTTGTTTGCAACTAATGTTTAGTTGCGTTTCGCCGATACAATCGTTATACTAAGGTAGAGGCAGTATAAATTGTCTAAAATATCGAAAGCCGTTGAAAGGTTAAAAATAAAACCAGCTGATCTAAAGTGGCGGGAAGTTGAGCGTATCTTAGTTCACTATGGCTATGTGATGCTTGAAGGTGACGGTTCTAGGCTGAAGTGTTATCACCCAGACAAGAAACAGGTATTAAGCATACATAAACCTCACAACCCACCAATTTTAAAAGAGTATCAGATCAAAGATGTGCTGGGTAGACTTAGGGAGGACGGTTTCATATGAAAAAGAGTAACTTATTAAATTATAAAGAATATTTAGGTTCAGTTAAATGTGACTTGGAGTCTGGCGTGCTATATGGAAAAATCCAATTCATTAATGATACTGTAACTTATGAAGCTTTAAACTTGCCGGAATTAAAAGCTGAATTTGAAGTTGCAGTTGATGATTACTTAGAGACATGTGCTGCAATTGGAAAAGAGCCCCAGAAAGCTTATAGTGGTACTTTTAATGTGCGTGTAGGCGAAGAGTTGCATCGCAAAGCCGTTATATGTTCGAAGAAGAAAGGGGTGAATCTGAACGAGCTTTGTCGTGAAGCAATTGCAGAAAAGGTTGACGCTATTACTAAGGCTGAAGCTAAAAGAGAGCCTATTGTTCAGATTAATTTAATTGATCCAGCTAAGGTTGGCACTTTACAAAACGATCATTTGCTTACCGCGCAATATCTTGCGATCTCTACGGTGAAAGATGTAGGAGAACGTAACCCCGAATTTCATCATTAATCTATTAGGGGGAAAATATCATGATAGATCATGTATGGTCAGTTCTATGTGAGCAGGTTCTGCACAATCCAAAGAATGGGTCGATGAGTCACATTAACACTCTTGATATTTTACCAATCAAAAAAGTTAATGAAGAGACAGGTGAGCTGGCCCTTGAACCCTTCTTGATTGCGACTAAATGGAAAAAGAATAATGAGAAGGATGTTAAGTTGTGTATTAAAGTTAAAATGTTAGGTGAGTCTGAAGAAAAAAAAGATGCTTTTGGGTCTGGGGAAATAACTCTAGACAAAGAGGCCACTATGGTTTCTTTGAATATAGATGTAACTCAGATGATTGTGAAAGCAGATTCAAGATTTTATGCTTTTGAAGTTATGTATAAATTTAACAAACAAAGGAAATATAGATCAGCTGCTGTTTTACCGTTTACTATTCAAAAATTAAAAGAAAGAAAAGAAAGGAGTGGAGAAGAATAATCCCCCTTTTTAACTTGGTCTTAATACCTATAGTTCGTAGCGAATGAATTGATACTAATCCGTTTGCTTATTGAGAAACTGTATTCGAAACTGGTGCGAAACTGACTAGTGCGAAACTGCCGAAACTGGGTCCAAAACTGCCGAAACTGACTGCCGAAACTGGTGCCGAAACTGGGTCGGACCAAGCTATCATCCTGAATTGCCATAGTTTATGTCAATAAGATAGCTATTATCTGACCTTACAGTACTCTTTTTACCCTCAAAAAGTGTACTGTAAGGGGCCGAAACCTCCTTCAGCGCAATCCCTTCCGCCCAGGACACAACCGAACGTCCCTTGGCTCGTAAGCCAAGTTGCTGCTGTATTGTCTCTATAAAATTTTTGCTGCCGATCGCAATTGATTCGCTCCAAAGGCTTCTTCTTTTCTTTACGTCTGCCTGTAACTCTGCATCCACCCAGTGCCTGTGCTCCCGCCGGAAACGTTCTTGATTGCCTATATCAAAAAAATTCAGCAAAGCCTTCCTGTTAATAACTGCATATCGTCTTGGTGGATTCTGGATTTCATTGAACCCGCTGACCTTGTATTCGGATGGATGTCTTACCACGCCTGCCCGCACCATGTTGAGATCGATATAGACAATACATTTCGCCAAATGCTCATCTGCTTCCACCGCAGTGGCATGATACCTGTCTTCCCAGAAAGCTCCCTTTCTCTTCTTCCGCTGGTTAAATTCCTGCGCGGTTCTACCTGCAACCAACTGCAGACTCTTGGCAATAACGTCCTTTTCAGTATCGACAACCAAAAGGTGAACATGATTAGAGGTCACGATATAGTTGAGGACACATAGGCCGTACCGTTTTTTCGCTTCAAAAAGCCAGTGACGCCATCGTGTCCTGTCCTTTTCAAAACGAAGCAGGAACTCCTGCTTATGGCACCTGTGGGTGATGTGCAAACACATCCTGGTATATAGTGCCTGTGCGCTCTCGGCATATATCAATTTGGCTCTTGTTTCTGTTCTGGTTGCCTCGAGTTCCTTAGAAGGGTGTTTTTGGGGTGGAAAAGAACCTTCTAAGGTCAAATAAGGGCGTTTTCGGGCTTTCTTTTCCGATAAAACAGTTAGTTGGCGTGGCCCGACCCCCTTTGCACTTTTGCTTTGCACTCTTTGCCTTTCATAGGAAAACTCAATTGCAGGATTTAGGTAGTTTTTTTATTGACACCATTATTCGTTTCATTTAGAGTCTGCGGCAACATATGAACAGGTGTTCATGCGAACAGGTGAGATTATGATTGATGTCTGTCAGTTATATTATGTTGACGAAAAACGGGTGGCAAGAGCCCGTTCTAGGATGCTCAATAGTGGTACAATTGTTGCTCTGGCAGAGATATTCAAGGTTCTCTCCGACCCCACCATGGTACGTATTTTGGATATCCTGGCCGAAGAAGAGCTGTGTGTCTGCGACATCGCGGCCGTGGTGAGCACGACTCAATCAGCTATTTCCCATCAACTGCGTATTTTACGAACAGCCCGGCTGGTTAAAGCGAGGAAAGAGGGCAAAATGGTCTATTACTCACTCGATGATGATCACGTCCGTAGTTTGTTTGAAGAGGGTATTCGGCATCTGAAAGAAGAAGATTAAGAAGGCAATTTTTTTTGCCACAACATCTGAACATGTACACATGTGTTCAGATGTTGTAGCGAGAGGGCAGGAGAAAATATTATGTTCGCGAGTTTTATTGTAACCTTTAGAGAGGCCTTAGAGGCAGCGCTTATTGTCGGGGTGATTTATGCCTATCTGGCAAAAATAAATAAATCATACTTGAGTCGTTATCTGTTTGCCGGGGCGCTTGGCGGGACCTTTGCCA